>JAZKEZ010000163.1:16030-18198 GCA_040386675.1 Bacteroidota bacterium
GAAATTCTCATCGGGATTGTTCTTCTGATTTTTGTACCCGTTGAGGTAGATCAGCATCGCTTTATTGGTGCCCATGTCGTGGATGAACGACTTGTAATTGCCCAGTGCGTACGAACGGCAAAGTACATTGTAATCGTAGGCATACTGCGCGGCAAGTACACTATAGAACTGAATGGAGGCACAGTTCTGGAGCAACACTGTCATTTTCTCCTGGATCGAAATGCCCTGCTCGAGCATTTGCTGTAGCCACCAGTCTTTGAGCGATTGTACCCGCAGTCCGTCGAAATCTGCATTGTACGGCGCATTTATCCACGTTCCGCCCATGGTACAATCGGGATCAATTCCCTCATTGTAATAGTTGTAGAGCGGTGGTGCCGGGGCAGCGACGGGTGTCAGAAGCAGCGAAACCAGCTGATCCATGGTCATGGAAGAGGCGGTCTGCATCTGGGCCGGCGTACAACCGTACATGGTGCGGTTCAGCAGGTGGCGGATATGCTTTCGTTCCCAGGGTCCTGAGTAAGGAGCAATGCCCGCTGCTGCGGCCGACTTCTTAAATTTGGGCTGGGCCTTATTGGCATACTTATTCCGTGTGAGAGGCGGATCACCGCTTTCGGAATTCTTTTTGACTGTTGACGAGAGGAAAGATCGCCGGTCCATAGGCAATGAATTTAGTTGTCTAAATATAACCACCCATGACACTCTGCACTACCTTCAGAACAATTGCTTCCTGAAAAATTACCAGAACTCTTATACTCCTACCCGATCTTTTGCCGGACTTTTCTTCGCCAGATGTTCGATGTAAGCGACAATTTTGCCGGCGATGTCGGCTTTTGTAGCGTTTTCTATTCCTTCAAGTCCCGGAGAGGAATTTACTTCCAACACCAGCGGACCGCGGTTACTTGGCAGCATATCTACACCTGCCACAGACAATCCCATGGCTTTCGCTGCGTTAATGGCGGTTTCGCGTTCCTGTTTGGTGAGCTTTACTTCTACCGATGAACCTCCACGGTGCAGGTTACTCCTGAATTCTCCTTCCACGCCCTGGCGTTTCATGGCTCCCACTACTTTACCGTTTACAATGAATGCACGGATATCAGATCCGCCGGCTTCTTTTATAAACTCCTGGATCAGGATGTCTGCTTCGATTCCATAAAACGCTTCGATCACTGATTTCGCGGCTTTCTTGCTTTCGGCAAGTACCACACCTATTCCCTGTGTGCCTTCAACGAGTTTAATTACAAGCGGCGCACCACCTACCTCCCTGATCAGCAGTTCGATATTGCTTGGGTGATTGGCAAATACCGTTTTAGGAACGGCCACCCCGTGTCGTGCGAAGATCTGGGTACTTCTCAGTTTGTCGCGGCTTCTCACAATAGAGATCGAGGAATTGACAATGATCTTGCCCATGATCTCAAACTGCCGCACCACGGCAGAACCGAAGGCAGTATAACTGGCCCCTATCCTCGGGATTACCGCATCCACATCACCCAGATCCTGACCATCGTAATAGATCTTGGCTTCCGCGACATCCGTCACAATAGCACAGTTCAGGTAATCTACCAGCACGGCTTCATGTCCTGCCTGCTCGATCGCTTCCATCAGTCGTCGGGTACTGTACAATTTACCGTTGCGGGAGAGAACGGCGATCTTCATTCGCTTTTTCACAGGATGATGAGTTTGTTTTTTTGTGAGAGGTTGCTCAGCGAAACGTCTACTACGAAACGTTTGCGCAAAAATTTCTTTCCCAATAATACCGGGAAAGTCATTGACTTCCTGTCACTGAGGGTAAATTCGGTTTCAAATTCACGGCCAAATACGTTAAGCTGGAGCTTTACCACGTACCTGGTCTGCTTTATTCCGTTGCTGCTTTTCACCATGGTCTGGTCGAACGTGGTGAAGGTGGCTTTGTGCCGTGGACCGAAATAGCAGGTAAGTACGGCCGTATCTCCTTTTTTCTCAAGCTTGAGCTTACGAACGTGAATAGATGAGGTATCCGCGCCGGTATCCACCTTTGCCGGAACTCCCCAAAGATTGAGCTCAGGAAAATCAACGATTTCCTTTCTGCCAATAACTATTTTCTCCCGCTTTGCCACCAGTCAACGGTTTTGGCGCAAGATAGATGATTTGAATATGCGGGTGAGGTGGTGCGGTAATTTAACATTGGGGGG
>JAZKEZ010000164.1:0-13985 GCA_040386675.1 Bacteroidota bacterium
ACCTCATCGTGGTGGAAACCGGCGTTCAGCGTGCACTGATGCTAATCTGCATCTTTATCGTCGTAATGTTCTTCCTGAAGAACCTGATGAGGGTGCTTGCCTACTATTTCCTTTCGCCGCTCAGGAACGGTGTGATCCGCGACATCCGTGAGAACATTGAGTCGAGACTGCTCATGCTGCCGCTCGGTTATTTTACCGAAGAACGCCGCGGGAACATCTTGAGTAAGGTAACGTATGATGTAACCGAGGTAGAATGGGCCATCATCGGTTCGGTAGAAATGCTGTTCCGCGACCCGATCACCTTACTGATCTACCTCGTTACCATGCTGATCATGAGCTGGCAGCTTACCCTGTTTGTTCTGGTGCTGCTGCCAATCAGCGCATTGTTTATCAGCCTGATCGGGAAAAGCCTGAAACGTCCGGCACAAAAGGGTACCGAGAAAATGGGTGAAGTGATCTCGATCGTTGAGGAAACCCTCGCGGGAATGAAGATCATCAAGGCTTTTGGTGCCGAAGAACAGGTGCTCGGCAAATTCAGGACCACCAACAATGAGCACTTCCGGTTGATGACAAAAGTATACCGCCGCCAGTACCTCGGTTCTCCCGCAAGCGAATTCATGGGTTCACTGTCACTTGCGCTGCTGCTCTGGTTTGGAGGAAACCTTATTCTCGACAAAACCTCAGGATTCGACGGGGCATTTTTCATCGCCTACATCATGATCTTCTCGCAAATGATCCAGCCTGCAAAGGCCATCAGCGAAGCCTTGTTCCGTATTCGCAAGGGTATGGTCTCGGTAGAGCGGATCAACGAGATACTGGATGCTGAAACCGAACCGGCAGGTCCTTCAGACCGCGTTGGCTTCAACGAAGAACTGAGCTTCAATAACGTGACCTTCGCTTACAACGACGAGAAAACCATCATCGATAATCTTTCCTTAAGCATTAAAAAAGGTGAAACCGTAGCACTGGTAGGCCAGAGCGGCGGTGGAAAATCTACACTCGCCAACCTGATCCCGAGATTTTACGACATCAACGGCGGATCGATCACGCTTGACGGCAGAGACGTGAAGACCATCGGACTGAAGCCCTTGCGTGAGTTGATGGGGATTGTGACCCAGGAAAGCATTTTATTTAACGATACCGTATTCAACAATATCGCTTTCGGGATGGATAATGTGGTAGAAGCCGATGTGATCGAGGCAGCGAAAATTGCCAATGCACACGATTTTATCTCCAGGCTCGACAAAGGTTACCAGACCAACATCGGCGACCTGGGCGGAAAACTCTCCGGCGGACAACGCCAGAGACTGTCGATTGCACGGGCCGTATTGAAGAACCCGTCCATCCTCATCCTCGACGAAGCAACCTCTGCACTCGACACTGAAAGCGAACGCCTGGTACAGGATGCATTGGAAAAACTGATGAAGAACCGCACCAGCATTGTGATTGCCCACCGCCTTTCCACCGTTCAGCACGCCGATAAGATCGTGGTGATCGAGAAAGGAAAGATCGTGGAGCAGGGAACGCACCCCGAGCTTATCGCCGGAAATGGTGCGTACCGTCGTTATTTCGAAATGCAATCGTTCAGCTGATGAAAGTCACCGGATTCACCTTTATCAGGAATGCCGTTAAATACGATTACCCTGTAGTCGAAGCCATTCGTTCCATACTTCCCGTTTGCGACGATTTTATAGTGGTAGTCGGCAATTCGGATGATGAAACGCGCGAACTGATCGCGGCCATCGATCCGCAAAAAATCACCATCATCGATTCGGTTTGGGACGATACCCAGCGCTCCGGCGGACGGGTACTCGCACTCGAGACCAACAAGGCCATGGATGCCATTCCTGCCGATACCGACTGGTGCTTTTACATTCAGGGCGACGAAGTGGTGCACGAAGACGATCTTCCTGCCATCCGCAAGGCCATGGAAACCTCGGTAAACGACAAAAACGTGGAAGGATTGGTATTCAACTACCGGCATTTTTACGGCTCTTATGACTACGTCGGCGATTCCCGTCGCTGGTATCGTCGTGAAGTACGTATAATAAGGAACAATCCCGCTATCAGGAGTTTTCGCGATGCACAGGGATTTCAGCTCAACGGTCATCCACTCAGAGTAAAACCCGCCAACGGCTGGATTAATCATTACGGCTGGGTAAAAGCACCCGAGCTACAACAAGCCAAACAACAATACTTCCACAGCCTGTGGCACGACGACGAATGGGTGAAGAAAAACGTGGGCAGCAGTACCGAATTCGATTACTCCGGCATCAGTCACCTGGCGCACTTCACCGGCACCCATCCCCAGGTCATGCAAGCCCGCATTGCCTCTAAAAATTGGCACTTCACCTTCGACCCCACCGCACGTAACCTTGGCTTCAAGAACAACCTGCTGCATTGGGTAGAGAAGAAAACCGGGTGGAGAATTGGGGAATACAAAAACTACAAGATAGTTAAGAACTAAGAGTTAAGAGTTAAGAACTAAAAGTTAAGAGTTAGGTTTACCATTACGGCCATACAGGCAATTAACTTCCTGCAAACACACTCCCCTCATAGTTGTTATTTCTTAGCTCTTAGTTCCTAATTAACTCAGATACAAGGAATCAGCTTCCGGCAAACTCACTCCCTCATAGTTCTTAATTCTTAGTTCCTAACTATTACCTTCCATATAGGGCAAATAACTTCCGGCAAACCCAATCCTCACAGTTCTTACTTCGTAACTCTTAGTTCTTAACTTTAACTTGGGTTAATAACTTTGTTAAGAAATTGCTCCCAACCCCTTTTTGCAAAAGCTGTATAATCAGCTACTTTAGCTAATAAGAAATTTAGGGAAGTTAAATGCTTACACTGTTCGGAATAGGAAAACGCAAGATCTCGGAAAACAAGGTGGCCAATGTATTGGTGAACACCCTGATAGAGTATTGTGAGAAAGGCTTCCCTGAAGTAGTGGATGTGATCAATAACAGTCCTGAGTTTCATGCTTCACCCGAAGTAGATAAGGAAAACTATTCTGAATTCCTCCAGATCCTTATTATCAGCAACCTCAACTTCCTTCCTATTTATCTTGAGCCGGAAACGGCACTGAAGGTACACGAGCTGGTGATTGAGAAGTTTGCTGCCATCTTCGAAGTTCCGCCAAAAGAGCTGGAAGATAAAATGAAGGAATACAAAAAATTCCTGACCCGGATCAACCACCCTTCCAAGAACATGCTTTATGCAATGTCGAAGGGAATGTTCTACAAATACGAGCTGAATCCGTTCCAGAACGAGGAGTATTTCAGAAATCTCCAGACCCCGAATCCTATTTTCCTGAAAAGACTGGATGAAGTTATGGGTCAGTTCATTTTTAACTGGGACGATTTCATTGCCAAGTACAAGGTAAGCGCATAATTCTTTTTCTCCCCCGCCCTCACGGCACCATTATTTCAAGACACTTACTTCATGATTTCATATACACGATAATTCCGTGCCGTTTCGGCGATGTGTAAAGTGAGGCAGCTGTATTGCGATTCACCCTCTCAAGCAAAAAAAAAATCACCCGAAAAAAATCCATTCTCCCACAGAATTACGTAGCCCTATTTCCGGGGAAGCACTTACTCAAAACCTTCCAGAACGCTCTATTACCTAGGCATCCACTAAATTCACACGTGGTAAGGTTTTCCCCGGATTGAGGCGCATTCCCTCAACGGATTAATCTGACCACGATTCAGTTGTAATGAGCAGGAAAAATTAAATCCCCGGCCTGTATGGTAAAACAGACACTTGTATAAACAATTGTTAGTCGTTAGATCGGGTTGGAGCGAAATGTGCGCTGTGCAGCCTACATCTTAAAACCACCCCATTATGAAAAACGACCAAAATCCACCTTCTCTCGAAGCCATTCGACTGAACAGAAGAAGATTTCTTGGATATGCAGGTGCCACGGTCGGCGCTTCTGCTCTCCTGATTGCAGGATGTAAAAAAGACGACGACGACGATAATAACAACGGCACTCCTATAGATCCGAACGCGGTAAACCTGGGTTCAGGTGATATCGGTGTATTGAATTATGCATATGCCCTTGAGCAACTTGAGGCAGCTTTCTATACTCAGGTAGTAGCTAATTTCGGTGCAAGTGATCTTTCTGCTGCAGAACGTTCATTGCTTAACGATATCCAGAAGCATGAGGTAGCTCACCGCGACCTGTTCAAAGGTGCATTGGGTTCTAATGCTATCAAAGACCTTGAAGTGAACTTCACTTCTATCGATTTCACCAAACGCGCCAGCGTCCTTGGAACTGCAAAAGCATTCGAAGATCTTGGTGTATCTGCTTACAATGGTGCAGGTAAACTGCTGGTAAGTTCTGATTACCTGCTGTTGGCCGGTAAGATCGTTTCTGTAGAAGCACGTCACGCTGCTGCGATCCGTCACTTACTGAACCCGTTCAGTGCAGACTTCGCAGGAACCGATGTAATCGACGGTAATGGCCTTGACCTGGCAAGAACTCCTTCACAGGTGCTTGCTATCGCTAAAACCTACGTGAAAACGCCGATCAACGCATCTAATTTACCAACCTCTTAATACCCCGAAATCATGAGCATTCTAAAATTAATCGACAATCTTGATGCGGGCCAAACCAACACCGCTGACCTGAACCAGCCGACCTCAAGAAGAGAAGGACTTTTCACCATGGGTGGATTCGGTTCTACTGTTCTTGCAGCAGCTATTCCAACTTTCCTGCTGAACATGCTTCCAAAAGAAACCATTGCTGATGCAATGGCTGCTCCACAGGATGCGGTGATCGATGTACTTAACTTTGCACTTACGCTGGAATACCTTGAGGCCGACTTCTACATTAAAGGAACTGGTTCGAACAGCAACATCACTTCAAAATACAGAGCTGTATTTGATGAGATCCGCAAGCACGAGTCTGCACACGTAGCGGTTCTTCAACAAACCATTACCAAACTTGGCGGAACGTATGTTCCACGTTCGAATTTCACCTTTGATTTCACTGCTGACGGAGCTTTCCCAGATCCATTCTCAGCAGGACAATTCGGAACTTTCCTTGCATTGAGCCAGGCATTTGAAGATACCGGTGTTCGCGCTTACAAAGGACAGGCTGGTGTATTGATGACCAATAACGACGTACTTACAGCTGCACTTCAGATCCACTCTGTGGAGGCTCGTCACGCTGCAATGGTTCGTCTGATCCGTGCTGACCAGGGTGATATCCTTACCAAGCCTTGGATCACAGGCAATAGCCGTGGTTTAATGCCTGGTGCTACACAGGATGTATACAACGGTGAAGAGAAAACTAACCAGACTCCAACCGGAGCATACGATTTCAATGCGGTAACTGAGGCTTATGATGAGCCGTTGACTATGCAGCAAACATTGGATATCGCCGGATTATTCCTTGACTAACCCACTGTACCGGTAAGCAGTACGCTCTTTTTAAGATGTACTGCTGTAGGATACCCGTACGGTATCTACCCTATAAAACATAACAGGGACGCATCAACTGCGTCCCTGTTGTATTTTGTGCCTAACCGCAGAGTCTCAGAGGTCAGCGCAGGGAGCGCTGAGGAAATCTCTGAGTCCTCCGTGAAAAAACTCTGTGCCTCTGTGGTTAAAAAATCATTCACATTGCAACTATTTCAAACCAAATAAAAAGGACCGCCAATACTGACGGTCCTTTCGTTTAATGCGCTGGCCTCGTTGGGGGAGTTTACCTGCTTTAAGGTTGCAGTTCCCTTATAGTAGCCTTCACTTCTGACATAACCCTTACTTTATCCCAGAACTGATTCGCATCTGCCTGGTAATGGGCAATATTTATGCCAGGGAGGTCCTTCGCTGCGCTCAGGATGACGTCGTTATATTTAAGATGATATGGTAAAATGCTATTGATGATGTTACTTCAAGCCGAAATGCTCCTCAGCCATCAATCGGATAGAGTTGCCAATCGCGAGGCAGGCAGTAGCGGCAGGTGATGGTGCGTTAAGCACGTGCACGCTGTTTTCACGGTATTCGATACGGAAATCGTCGCGGGTGTCGCCATTTTGCGCAAGCAGCATAGCACGTACACCGGCCCTTCCGGGCTTTATGTCTTCCATGGTAAGACTTGGGATCATGCGCTGCAGTGTTTTCAGGAACAGTCGCTTACTGAAGGCCCTGCGGTATTCGTTGATGCCGAAACTAATGTTGCTCAGGAACAGTTTCCAGGTTCCTCCGTAAGTGAGTGCATCCCAGGTATCGCGCAGGCTGAAGTCGGTTTTGCCGTAGCCTTCACGTTTAAATGTGAAAACTGCATTCGGTCCGCATTCGATCTCGCCGTCGGTCATCCGTGTAAAGTGAACCCCAAGGAAGGGAAAATCGGGATTGGGAACCGGGTAGATCAGGTTGTTCACCTTGTGTTTGGCCTGCTCCGTCAGATCGTAATAATCGCCCCGGAAGCCCACTACTTTTTCTTTCAGGTCAACACCGTCTTTGCGCGCCATACGATCGGCCTGTAGTCCGGCGCAGAAAATGGCTTTATCGGCTTCAATTACTGCCGCAGGCGTAGTCAACTTATAGCGATCGCCGGTACGGTCAACCCCGGTAACTTCGTGACCGAGGAACAATTTGCTTTCCGGGTTGATGGCCAGTGCCAGTTCCACCATTTTAGCCGTCGCTGCACGGTAATCGATGATCCCTGTACACGGAACCCAGATACCTGCAATGGCCTCTACAAAAGGCTCGATCTCTTTCACGCGTTTGGCGTCTATCTTCTCGATGCCTTCTACCCCATTCGCAGTACCGTTGGCAAAGATCTTCTCCAGGAAAGGCAATTCGCTCTCATCCACCGCAACCACTACTTTTCCGCATACATCGTGAGGAATGCCGTGTTCTTTGGCAAACTGCACCAGTTCGCGGCGACCTTCCACGCAGTGAATGGCCTTTTGCGATCCCGGTTTGTAATACAGTCCGGCATGGATCACCCCGCTGTTATTTCCGGTCTGATGATCCGCCAGGTGATCTTCTTTCTCGATCAGTGCGATCTTAAGCGTAGGGTGATGAAGCTGTAATTTGTAGAAAGTAGCGGCACCAACAATGCCCCCGCCGATAATGGCTACGTCGAACGAAGTATTCACTTGAAAAATTTTGGCAAAAGTAATGTCTTAATCGATTGTTTTGGGAGAGGTTCTTCGCTATGCTCGGAATGACGATCATTTTTAATAAGATAACCAGATTTCTCGGCTGCGCTCGAAATCCTTGTACAGAGACTGATATTTCGAGCGCAGCCGGGAAATCTCTCTCTACTATAAACCGGAGTCATTCCGAACGAAGTGAGGAAACTAGTTTCGCTTATTTGCAGATGGCAATAAATTTGAAACCTTCGGAACACGCAGCAATAAAATCAATCCGAGAACAAAGAACACCACGATGGCCAGCACGCTGTTCCGCATGGAACCGGTAAGCTGGAAGATCAGTCCGTAAGCGAAAGTACCCACTACGATGCCCATTTTATCGGCTACATCGTAAAAGCTGAAGTACGAGGCATGGTCGACTGTTTCAGGCAGTAATTTGCTGTACGTAGACCGCGACATACTCTGTATACCGCCCATGATGAGTCCGACGATGGCTGCAACCACGAAAAACTCGGTATCTACCTGTACGAAATACGCACCGATGCATACACCGATCCAGATCGCAAGTGCGAGGTACAGCGAACGCAGGTTGCCCTGTTTGCCCGAGAGCCAGCTAAAAAAGTAAGCACCGGGAATGGCCACCACTTGGATGATCAGGATACTGGTGATCAGCTTGTCCGATCCCATCGGCTCAAGTACACCGGCGTCGTTGTATTGCTTCACTTCAGTAAGTGCAAACGTGGTCGCCAGCAGCATTACCGTCTGCACAGCCATGTTGAATACGAAGAATGAACCCAGATACTTCTTCAGCACCGGGTTGTTTTTCAGCTCGTTCCATACGCGAATCAATTCGCGGTACCCTTTCCGGATGATCTCGCCGTCTACCTTTTTACCGGTAGGTGTCTCGTGCAGTTTGCGGAAAGTGATCTGGGCAAAACCGGCCCACCACAATCCGACCATCACGAAAGAAATACAGAAGGCATGGATCTCGTCTTCCAGTCCGAAAGTCTTTGGGGAAAGCACCATGGCCAGGTTGATCACCAGCAGGATCACACTTCCGGTATATCCGTAAGAGAATCCTTTGGCGCTTACCGCATCCTGCTGGTCTTTTGGAGCAATTTCCGGAAGAAAAGCATTGTAAAACGGGATGCTCCCCGAAAAACCGATACAGGCCATGATCACCAGCAGTATCCCCCACTCCACATTCGTCTGGTTGAAGGTGATGAACAGGATGCAGCTCAATGAGCCGAGGTAGCAGAAAAAGCGGAGGAATTTTTTCTTCGAGCCCGAATAATCGGCGATGCCCGAAAGAATCGGTGAAAATGCAGCAATGATGAGGTAAGCCACAGATATGGCATACGAATACAGCACCATGTTGTACAGCTTGAAGCCAAAGAAATCGACTACCGCATTTTCTGCGGCATCGCCCTTCAGGCCGTAAGCCGTCATTACCTTATAATAGATCGGAAAGATCGTACTGTTGATCACCAGCGGATATACCGAATTCGCCCAGTCGTACATTGCCCAGGCGCGAATCACCTTTTTGTCGGCGGTTACAGGCGGCGTCACTCGGTTAAGATCTCTATGTTCACCGCGCAGTTTTGCACCTGCTCTTCTTTGGAGTTTCCATAGATAAACGGTCTTGAATTTTTCACACCTTCGGTTTTAAACCGGGTTTTTACAATTCCTGATTTGATCAGGTAATCTCCCACCGCTTTTGCACGGTTGGCAGAAAGTGTGGCCAGCGCCGGAACTTTCTTCACCTTATCCATTTCAGGATCGCTGGCGTGACCTACGATCACCACTGTCATGGTAGATTTTACTTTCATGTAATCGGCAAGCTTCTTCACCTGGTCAAGTCCGGGACCTTTCAGCTCTGCAGATAGCGTATCGAACTGGATCTTCATGCTCGCCACTTCTTCCAGCATCTGGTCTTCCGAAAGGTTATTTTCCTGGCGCTTGTACACCACATTCGGAACATCAACAAACTCTTCCTTCTCGCATTCGCATTTTTCGATGTTGTCGTATTCGGTTACCGAAACATCATCTACAAAATAATAGGCTGAATTGATCTGTGGCTGCTTGAACTGCGGGGCTTTCTTCTCCTTTTTGACCACGGTTCCCTTATCGGCATAAAAATTACCGATGGTAATAAAGCGTTCGCCGCCCTGTGCGGTATATACGCCGCAGATCGGTTCCCAGTACACCATCGTCTCGATCACCTTGTTCTTGGAGTGCATTACATTGGCTTCCACGAGTAAAGGCTCGTTAGAGTTACCCATGTTGAATTGTTTCTCAGAGATATTGGCGCCAATGTTGTTGCTCGCTACCTTGGAAAGGTCGCTCAGGCTCACAAAGAAACGTACGCAGTATTTTTTTCCTTTTTCCAGCGGACGGGTAAACTCGGCACGGATGTAAGATCTTGGCTCTTTTCCCTGTGGCGAATAGGCCAGGATACCTGCATAATTGCTTCCGCCCATTGCCTTTTCCCTGCCATAATTGTTATCGGGTGCAGAAAGAGAAGGGTCTTTTCCTTCGCCGGCGAAAATATCTGCAGCAGTAGCAGTTACACTCGTCCAACCTTCGGCTACATCCACCTTGGCACCGACTTTAAGTTTCCCCGAAATTTCTTCGAACCCTCCGTTAGGAACCAGGTTGTCTTGAGAATACGCGCAAAACAGGGATAGCAAGCTCAGGATAGTGGTGGTCAGCCTTTTCATATTTGTTGTGTGTGTTGGTAATTTTTTACTGTATCGATAAAGCATTTCACTGCATCGGCTTTAGTATCCGGATATACACCATGACCTAAATTAGCAATATGTTTTTCTCCACCAAATGCGGCCAGCATCTTTTTGGTTTCTTTTTCGATCAGGTTAAACTCAGAATACAGCAAACAGGGATCCATATTACCTTGCAGCGTTTTGTCGGGCCCAACCAGGGCACGGCTTTCAGCAATGTCCATGTTCCAGTCCAGGCCTATGGTACGGCAATTCAGCTGAGCAAGGTCTTTGCGGGCAAAGAAGGCACCTTTTGCAAAAACAGTCACCGGGACATCGGTAACGGCATCACAGATCTGTTTGATATAAGGTATTGCAAAAATCCTGTAGTGTTCCGGGCTGAGTATCCCTGCCCATGAATCAAACAGCTGCAGCATTGCCGCACCCGAAACCACCTGCGCCTGAAGGTAGGCTATCGTAGTATCAGTGATCATCTGAAGGATCCTGTGCGAAAGTTCCGGCTGGGTATACAGCATTTTACGGGTCTCCGAAAAGGTTTTCGATCCCGATCCTTCAACCATATAAGCAAGGATAGTGAAGGGCGCTCCTGCAAAACCGATCACCGGCACACGGCCGTTCAGTTCTTTTTTGGTGATCTCGATGGCCTTCATCACGTACCCAAGGGTTTCGTGCACATCAGGCACCTGTATGCGCGCAAGGTCTTTTTCAGAACGAACGGTATGTTCGAACCACGGACCTCTTTTCTCGATCATCTGGTAAGGCAGTCCCATCGCTTCGGGAACTACAAGGATATCGGAGAAAATAATGGCAGCATCCACGCCAAGTATATCTACCGGCTGAATGGTTACTTCGGCTGCTCTGTCAGGCGTTTCCACCAATTCTTTAAAATCTCTCAGGCTGTTGCGGACCGCCAGGTATTCAGGTAATATTCTTCCTGCCTGTCTCATTACCCACACCGGGGTTCTTTCGGTCTTCTCCCCGCGTGCTGCGCGCAGGATCAGGTCATTCTGGTATTGCATGCGGCAAATGTAAGTAAGAAGTAAGAGTTAAGAAGTAAGAACTAAAAGTTAAGAAGGAAGAATTAAGAAGTAAGAAGTGGGTTGGTGGAAGATGGAAGCATTCAATCCGGTCTCAGATAAGGGGTTGACACGAAACACGAGACGACAAACGCGAAACATATCAGTTAATTTCAACATAATTTTCTTTTTAAACTGAATTTGCATTTGTTTGCAACTCAAAATTTTTAAGATACCCTATTTGTGACCTGTTTTCACTTGGGGAATTAACCCTTAAACGACGTAAAGAATGGCAAATCTGTTTATCAAAAAACCACTTGCGCAGCTGCGGGCTGTGTCTGACGGTGATTCCGGTCTTAAACGTACACTTGGCGCATGGTCGCTGGTGGCACTCGGAGTGGGTGCGATCATCGGAGCCGGTCTGTTTGTAAGAACGGCTGCTGCTGCTGCCCAGGCCGCTGGTCCGGGTGTAACCATCAGTTTTATTGTAGCTGCTGTAGGTTGCGCATTTGCCGGTTTGTGTTATGCTGAGTTTGCTGCCATGATTCCTATTGCTGGTAGTGCATACGCTTATTCTTACGTTACGCTTGGAGAATTAATGGCCTGGATCATCGGATGGGCACTGATCATGGAATACGCACTTGGTGCGGCAACCGTTTCTATAGCCTGGAGCGAGTATCTCAATAAGCTGGTCGGCGGGGGCATCCCGTATGAATGGTGCCACTCCCCTTTTGAACACATCAATACCGTTGTTGGCGACGCCATGAGCCGTTTCCCTGCAGAGCTGATGACTTCTATGAAAGACGGTGCACTGTTCCTTACCGATGCACAGGTGAATGTATTGAGCCCTGAACTTCAGGCCCTGGTGATCAAACAAACCGGTTTCCTGAATGTACCTGCACTTGGTATCCTCCTTCTGCTTACCCTGATCCTTATCAAAGGAACCAAAGAATCTGCCATGGTAAACGGTGTGATCGTTTTCGTGAAAGTAGCCATCGTTCTTATTTTCATTTTCCTCGGGTACAAATTCATCAACCCAGACAACTACAGTCCTTACCTTATCGACATTACCCGTCCTGAAGTACAGGCACTTCCGAAATACGCGAAACTTACCGACTTCTTCCACCACGGGTGGGGCGGTGTACTGGGTGGTGCTGCCATCGTATTCTTCGCTTTCATTGGTTTTGATGCGGTTTCTACCGCTGCACAGGAAGCCAAGAATCCGAAACGCGACATGCCGATCGGTATCCTGGGTTCACTTGCTGTGTGTACCATTCTTTACGTATTGTTCGGTCACGTACTTACCGGTGTTGCTCCATGGACCGACTTCGCTTACCCTGAAAAAGGCGGTGAGGCTTCGATCTCTTACGTTATTGCTACCTACATGCCTGGCTACGAATGGCTGGCTACTGCGGTTACCATCGCTATCCTTGCAGGTTTCTCTTCAGTGATCCTGGTAATGCTTATGGGCCAGAGCCGTGTGTTCTTCAGTATGTCGAACGATGGACTTCTACCTGCCATGTTCAGTCACCTGCACCCAAAATTCCAGACCCCACACAAATCAAACATGGTATTGTTCCTGTTTGTAGGTGCGTTTGCAGCATTTATCCCGGGTAACTTTGCCGGCGATCTTACCTCATTCGGTACCCTGTTTGCCTTTATCCTGGTTTGCGTTGGGGTAATTGTGATGCGTAAAACCGATCCGGATATCGAGCGTCCGTTCAGAACTCCTTTGGTTCCTTTGGTTCCTATTTTGGGTATCGTGGTATGTGCCGGTATGATCATCGCACTCGATCTGTTCACGCTTGCAGCGGCTCTTGGCTGGATGATCGTAGGTATTATCGTTTACTTCTTCTACGGGATCAAACGCAGTAAACTTCGTATCTGAGCAATAACTTCCAAGATTTTACATTAGTAACCAGTCCGATATTTTATCTCCATGCTAGCTTTCCTGTTAGGTCAGATCGATTCAGCTGCTAATGCAGTAGCAACCAATCCAAACGTTCCCGCACCGGGAAAGGGTCTTAATATTTTCGATCTGCTTGTAAAAGGCGGACCGATCATGATCCCGATCGGTTTGTTGTCGCTGTGGAGCATCTACATTATGGTTGAGCGCTACCTGAGCATTAAAAAAGCAACCCGTATCGACAACCAGTTTGTGGCCACTATAAACAGCAACCTGGTAAACGGTAACATCAACGCTGCCAAAGCGATGTGTGCCTCTGCCGGAGATGCTGCCCTTCCACGTGTGATCAGCGCCGGTCTCGACAGCATCGGTCAGCCGATCTCCGACATCGAAAGCTCGCTGGAAAGCATGGCCAACATGGAGATCAAGGAACTTGAGAAAAACATGGAGTACCTGGGCGTAATTGCCGGGGTTGCCCCAATGCTTGGTTTCATCGGTACCATTGCCGGTATCATCAAGATCTTCTACGACATTGCGCAGACCGAAAACCTCGGGATCAGCAGTATTGCAGGCGGTCTGTACCAGAAGATGCTTACCTCAGGTGCCGGTCTTGCCGTTGGTCTGATCGCTTACGCCGGGTATCACCTGCTGAACATGATGATCGATCGTTATTCACTGAAAATGGAGCGCAACGTGTTCCAGTTTGTGAAGACCATTAAAAGCCCTTCAGGTAAATAATCACTTAATCTGACGTGCTATGAAAATCCAACGGAGAAAACGGTTTGCAGCAGAGGTAAGTACCTCGTCGTTGAACGATATCATGTTCTTCCTGCTGATCTTTTTCCTGATCATTTCTACGCTTGCCAACCCCAACGTGATCAAGATCATGTTGCCAAAGGCCGGTAATACGCAGGTAGCGAACAACAACCCGCTACAACTTACCATCAACAAAGAAGGAGCCTATTTTATCGGCACAGAAGCCATTCTTCCCGAGCAACTGGAACCTGAGTTGATCAGCTTTGCGGCATCTACCACAGACCCAACCATTGTACTTCGGCTCGACAATCAGCTTAACGTACAGGCAATGGTAGATGTAATGTCGCTGTGTACCAAGCACAAATTGAAGATGGTACTGGCTACGGAGAAGACTTCGGCAGCCGCGAGCGTGCAGTAAATGGAGAATTGAAAATGGAGAATTGATAATTAAGCCGCT
>JAZKEZ010000165.1:0-8243 GCA_040386675.1 Bacteroidota bacterium
CATTGCCTGTCACTCTGAAAACAACGTTCCTGTTGTAGGTAAAGATGAGGTTCGCCGTAGCCGTGATATGCACTGGTTGCGTCTTGACCGCTACTTCTCATCTACCGTAGAGGAGACCAAAAAACACAACAACGAAGACTTCAGCTATACAGCAATGGAGAAGCCTGATGAGAATCCTCAGGTAGTATTCATGCCCATGATGTGTCAGCACTGTAACCACGCTCCTTGCGAGACTGTGTGCCCTGTAGCTGCAACCACTCACAGCAACGAGGGAATCAACCAGATGACCTACAACCGTTGTATCGGTACCCGTTACTGTGCGAACAACTGTCCATACAAAGTGCGTCGTTTCAACTGGTTCAACTACCAGGAGTACCGCAAGTTCACCGAAGTGAACCCTTCACAGGATGATCTTGGTCGTATGGTACTTAACCCTGATGTTACTGTTCGTGCCCGTGGGGTAATGGAAAAATGTTCACTGTGTGTTGGCCGTATCCAGGCAGGTAAACTTGATGCCAAGAAATTGGGCCGTCCGGTGCTTGACGGAGAAATCCAGACCGCATGTTCTGAGGCTTGTCCTACAGAAGCAATCACCTTCGGAGACATCAACGACAAGCAGTCGGTGGTGGCTGGAATGACCAAATCGACCCGCGCTTACCGTGTGATCGAAGAGGTAGGAACCCAGACCAACATGTACTACATGACGAAGGTTAGAAACGTTGAAGAAAAAGAAGCTTAATACTTATACTACAAAATTTCCGAAATGGTAAAGGAAGCTGCGATAAGGGAACCGTTGATCCTTGGTAATAAAAGCTATAGCGATATTACTAATGATGTAATCTCCCCAATTATGAACAAGGCCCCGAAGGCCTGGTATGTTCTGATTTCCATTGCTGCAGTTATTGCACTATGGGGCCTTGGTTGTATCATGTACCTTATCGGTACAGGTATCGGGACCTGGGGTCTTAACAAAACAGTAGGTTGGGCATGGGACATCACCAACTTCGTATGGTGGGTAGGTATCGGTCACGCCGGTACACTGATCTCTGCGGTACTCTTGCTGTTCCGTCAGAAATGGAGAATGGCGATCAACCGTTCTGCTGAAGCGATGACGATCTTCGCGGTAATGATGGCAGCGGTTTTCCCTGGTATCCACATGGGACGTATCTGGCTTGCGTATTTCGTATTCCCGGTTCCTAACCAGTTCGGTTCACTTTGGGTGAATTTCAACTCTCCGCTACTTTGGGACGTATTTGCGATCTCGACTTACTTCTCGGTATCGCTGGTATTCTGGTACATCGGACTTATTCCTGACTTCGCAACCATCCGCGACAAGGTGACCGACCCGATCCGTAAAAAGATCTACAGCCTGCTTTCTTTCGGCTGGAGCGGACGTGCCAAGCACTGGAACCGTTTTGAAGAAGTATCGCTGGTACTTGCCGGTATGGCGACTCCACTGGTATTCTCGGTTCACTCGATCGTATCGATGGACTTTGCTACCTCGGTAATCCCGGGATGGCACACCACCATCTTCCCTCCATACTTTGTATCGGGTGCGGTATTCTCAGGTTTCGCAATGGTACAGACCCTGCTCCTGATCATGCGTAAAGTAATGAAGCTGGAAAGCTACGTTACCATCAAGCACATCGAATACATGAACATCGTAATCATTGTTACCGGTTCGATTGTAGGTGTGGCTTACATCACTGAGCTTTTCATCTCCTGGTACTCAGGTGTTGAATACGAATCTTACGCCTTCATCAACCGTTTCTCCGGTCCTTACTGGTGGTCTTACTGGAGTATGATGACCTGTAACGTGATCTCTCCCCAGCTGTTCTGGGTGAAGAAGTGGAGAAGAAACCTTTCGTTCACTTTCGTAATGTCGATCATCGTGAACATTGGTATGTGGTTCGAGCGTTTCGTAATTATCGTTACCTCACTTCACAGGGATTACCTTCCGTCTTCATGGACCATGTTCTACCCAACCTGGGTTGATATAGGTGTCTTCATCGGAACCATCGGTATCTTCTTCGTATTGTTCCTGCTGTTCACCCGCTTCTTCCCTGTGCTTGCACTGAATGAAGTAAAGTCGATCCTTAAATCTTCAGGTGAAGAGTACAAAAACAAACCAGATAACCACAATCATCACTAAGACCTATCATTAACAGCTGCGATGAATACGGAAAAAATTATATACGGAATGTACGATGATGAGCAGGAGCTTATGGGCGCTGCAAAATCATTGGTATCCAAAGGGGTGAAAGTAACCGAAGTTTACTCTCCGTTCCCGATCCACGGACTGGATCCGATCATTGGGATCCGCCCGACGCGTCTTGGTGACATGGCGTTTATCTACGGTCTGTTCGGTATGACCATGGCACTTATCGGAATGCGCTACTTCATGGTAGTTGACTGGCCGATGAACATTGGTGGTAAGCCTAACTTCTCACTACTGGAGAACCTTCCGGCTTTTATCCCGGTAACGTTCGAGTTCACCGTACTCTGTGCCTGTCACGGTATGGCGATCACTTACATGTTCCGTAACAAGACATTGCCAGGTATGCCCGCTTCAAACCCGGATCCGCGTACCACCGACAATATGTTCGTGATCGAGCTGAACACTGCCGATAACAAGGATTTTTCTTCTGAGCAGCTTAGCGGCTGGTTGAAAGAAACCCCGGTGGTAGAGCTTACCGAGAAAGTATATACGATTCAAGAAGAGATATAAGAATATTTAACGCGACAAGAAATGAATTGGAATTTTAAACCAATTGCTTCGATTTGCTGTATCGCCGTGGTTATGGCCACTGCGTGTACATCAGACCCAAACAGTCCGGGTGTGGAATACATGCCAGACATGTACCGTTCGCATGCGGTTGAAGCCTATATTGATTACGATCATATCGAGAAGTCGTCTGCTCGCAAACCTGTAGCGGGAACCATTCCGTTCATGGCCGACAGCGCAATGCGTTACAACGTAATGCCTTATATCTACCCGAATACTACTGAAGGTTATGAAGCTGCCGGTGCCAACCTGCGCAGCCCGATCATGACCACCGCTCAGAGTCTTGAAGAAGGTAAAGTGCTTTACAACAAGTTTTGTATGCACTGCCACGGTGAAAAAGGTCTTGCCGACGGTGCTACGGTTACTGCCGGAGGTTTTCCTCCTCCACCGGCTTACAACGGTGCACAGCTGAAAACTCTTCCTGAAGGAAAGATGTTCCACACCATTACTTACGGTAAAGGACAGATGGGATCTCACGCTTCACAGCTTTCAAAACTTGAGCGCTGGAAGATCATTCAGTACGTGAAGGTGCTTCAGAACGACGGTAAATCTCCTTTCGACGGAGCTGCCGCTGCTGATTCAACTTCAGGCGATTCAACTAAAGCTAAACTATAACCTAATAAGCTGCACATATAATGGAATTCGTATTCAGCAAAAGGGCTAAAACTATTACCATGATCCTGATGGTTATCGGACTGATAGCCGTCGGAGCAGGTTTTGCAACCGATCACACAGAACACCACCAGCATTCATGGGCAGTGTTACTGTCTAACTCGTTGTTCTTCATCTTCATTGCACTGGGAGCATTTTTCTTCTACTCACTTCAGTACGCTACTGAAACTGCGTGGTCTGCCCTGGTAAAAAGGATCTTCGAAGCAATTTTCCTTAACATCTACTGGACCGGTGCTGTTGTTGCCGCGGTTCTTTTCGCAGGTGTTTTCGGACTACACCACCTGTACCACTGGATGGACCCTGCGGTTCACGAAGTAGGCGGTCACCACTTCGATACTATCATCCACAACAAAAGTGCTTACCTGAACAAGCCTTTCTTCAGCATCAGAACGATCGCTTACCTGGCTACCTTCATGTTTGGTGCTTACTGGTACCGTAAGACTTCTCTTCTTGAGGATCAGATCGGTGGTACTGAGCTTCACTTCAAGATGTACAAAAGAAGTGCTGTGTTTTTGATCTTCTTCGCGGTATTCTCTTCAACACTTGCATGGGACTGGGTAATGTCGCTTGATCCGCACTGGTTCTCTACTATGTTCGGTTGGTACACTTTCTCAGGAATGTGGGTTACTGCCATGATCACTGCGATCATCGTTGTACTTTACCTGAAAAGCAAAGGTTTGCTTACCTATATCAACGACAGTCATATTCATGACCTTGGAAAATGGATGTTTGCGATCTCTTTCCTTTGGACGTACCTGTGGTTCTCACAGTTCATGCTGATCTGGTATTCTGATATTCCTGAGGAGGTAACTTACTTCATCGAGCGTATCGAGCACTTCAAGGTTCCTTTCTTCGGAATGTTCATTGTAAACTTCGTGTTCCCGATGCTTATGCTGATGTCGCGTACGGCCAAGAGAACTCCAGGTCTGCTGATCTTTGTTGGTAGCTGTATCTTCCTTGGTCACTGGATGGATGTAAACATCATGGTTCAGCCGGGAACGCTTCACCACTTTACACTGGGCTGGTTCGAGATCGGTACTTTCCTTGGTTTCCTTGGAATGTTCATCAACACCACGTTCAGAGGTCTTGCAGGTGCATCACTGTACCCGAAGAACCACCCGTATGCAGACGAATCTTTGCATCACCATATTTAATTAGTGCGAATAGTTTACAATAAAATAGAATCGCTTTATGTCTAAATTATTGATCGTTGTTGTTCTGGTTCTGGCCGTTATTGCCATTGCGCAGCTTACAAGGCTTTATGAGCTTTCCAGAATTCATCGTGGAAAGAAGGAGGAGGAGATCTCCCTGGCTAACAATAAAATGAATGCCTGGTTGTGGTTGATCTTTATGTTCGCATTCTATGCGTTCTTCGCCTGGCTTGTGATTGAGTACAAAGACAAACTTCTTCCTGAGGCGGCTTCTGTACACGGTAAGCAGATCGATGTGATCCTGAACTGGAACTTCCTGTTGGTAACCCTGATCTTCTTTGTTACAAACACCACTCTTTTCGTATTCTGCTTCAAGTATTTCCACCGTCCGGACAGAAAAGCACTTTTCTACCCGCACAACAACAAGCTGGAGTTTATCTGGACCATTGTTCCTACCGTAGTACTTACAGGTGTTATTGCCTGGGGTCTTAGCAGCTGGAACGATATTACTGATGAAGCCGGTAAGGATGCAGTAGTTATTGAACTTTACTCACGCCAGTTCGACTGGACCGCACGTTATCCGGGTGCCGATAAGGAACTGGGTAAAGCGTCTTTCAACTTCCTGTCGAACACCAACGGTCTTGGTCTGATCACCGAGCAGTCGTACAGCGAGAAGATGGCTGAAGTAGAAAAGGAAATTACCGATACCGAAGCTAAACTGGCCAACGATGCGATGAGCGACGTGAACGAGGAAGCTGCCGAGGTTAAACTTCGCAGGCTGAAAGCACAACTGCTTCGTATCAAGTCGATGAAAGGTTCTAAAGAAGAACTGAAGTGGGCTGAAGATGACAAAATAGTAAAGGCTGAATTCCACATTCCTGTTGGTAAGGAGATAAAATTCCTTTTCCGTTCACAGGATGTAATCCACTCGGCTTACATGCCTCACTTCCGTGCGCAGATGAACACTGTACCTGGTATGTCTACGACCTTCCGTTTTACACCGACCATCACTACTGCTGAGATGCGTAACAAGGTGAAGGATCAGTCGTTCAACTACATCCTTCTTTGTAACAAGATTTGCGGTGCTGCTCACTACAACATGCAAATGACCATCGTTGTGGAAAGCGAAGCCGACTACAACAAATGGTTGGCCGGTCAGAAGACTTTTGCTGAAAGCCTTCCCACTGCTACTCCGGAGCCAATTGAGGCTGCACGTCCTGCACCTGAAAGTGCTGACTCTGTGAGAAAACAAATTAACCCGCAAGACACAACCACTGCAATTACTGCAACTAACACTTCGAAATAATCACTATGGCTGCTGTTGATATTCACGCTGAAGGACACCATCACGCACACGGTCACGACGACCACGGGCATCACGATGACCACGGCCACCACGAGCACGTTGAAACGTTTCTAACGAAATACATTTTCAGCCAGGATCACAAGATGATCGGGCGTCAGTTCCTGATTACCGCCGTATTCATGGCAGTAGTTGCGATGATGATGTCTATCTTCTTCCGTCTCCAACTGGGCTGGCCGGGTGAAAAATTCGCGATCCTGAATACTTTCCTTGGAGACAAATGGGCTCCTGAAGGTATCCTCGACAAAAACATGTACCTGGCACTGGTTACCATGCACGGTACCATCATGGTATTCTTCGTACTTACCGGCGGATTGAGCGGAACGTTCTCTAACCTGCTTATTCCACTTCAGATCGGTGCGAGAGATATGGCTTCAGGATTCCTGAATATGCTTTCTTACTGGTTGTTCTTCCTTTCTACCGTGATCATCCTGGCTTCATTGTTCCTGGAAGGCGGACCTGCATCAGGAGGTTGGACGGTTTACCCGCCGCTTTCTGCACTTCCACAGGCAATGCCTGGTTCAGGAATGGGTATGACGTTGTGGCTGGTAGGTATGGCAATCTTCGTAGCTTCTTCGCTGCTGGGTTCTCTTAACTACATCGTTACCGTTCTTAACCTGCGTACCAAGGGAATGAAAATGACCCGTCTGCCACTTACCATCTGGGCATTCCTGGTTACTGCAATCCTTGGTGTACTTTCTTTCCCTGTACTTTTCTCTGGTCTTCTACTGTTGATCATGGACCGTGGTTTCGGAACCGCTTTCTACCTGTCTGATATCTTTATCGGTGGTGAGGCACTTGATGCAACCGGTGGATCTCCGATCCTTTACCAACACTTGTTCTGGTTCCTTGGTCACCCTGAGGTATATATCGTAATGCTACCTGCACTGGGTATTACTTCAGAGATCATCGCGACCAACTCACGTAAGCCTATCTTCGGTTACCGTGCGATGATCGGTTCTATCCTTGCGATCGGTTTCCTTTCCTTTATCGTTTGGGGTCACCACATGTTCGTAACCGGTATGAACCCATTCCTTGGTTCGGTATTCGTATTCACTACACTTCTTATTGCGATCCCTTCTGCGGTTAAGGCGTTCAACTACATCGGTACCATCTGGAAAGGAAATGTAGTTTACACTCCTGCAATGTTGTTCTCAATCGGTCTGGTGTCTTCGTTCATCACCGGTGGGGTTACAGGTATCATCCTTGCGGATTCAACCCTGGATATCAACGTTCACGATACGTATTTCGTGGTAGCTCACTTCCACATTGTAATGGGTCTTTCTGCGATCTTCGGGATGTTTGCCGGTGTATACCACTGGTTCCCAAGAATGTTCGGAAGAATGATGAACACCAAACTCGGGTATGCTCACTTCTGGATCACCATCGTTTGTGCGTACGGTGTATTCTTCCCGATGCACTTCGTTGGATTGGCCGGAGCACCACGTCGTTACTACGATTACTCTGAATTCCCAATGTTCGACGGTGTAGTGGATCTGAACACACTGATCTCGATCTTCGCTATCATCGGTGGATTCGCACAGTTGTTCTTCCTGTTCAACTTCTTCTACTCGATCTTCCGTGGTCAGCGTTCACCGCAAAACCCATGGGCTTCCAACACACTTGAGTGGACCGCTCCTGTTGAGCACGTTCACGGAAACTGGCCAGGTGCGCTTCCTGAAGTACACAGATGGCCATACGATTATTCTAAGCCGGGTAAAGACACCGACTTCATTCCTCAGAACGTTCCGCTTGAGGAAGGCGAAGTAGGTGATCATTGATCGACTTATTAAGAAACTTATACAAAGAGCCCCGTTTGATACGGGGCTTTTTTTATGGTTTCGTGTGTGAATAGGAGAACGTTTACCCTTCTGGCTCAAATAGCTTTGGTTTAAAGCGTTATAATCACTTCTGATTAACCCGA
This sequence comes from Bacteroidota bacterium, assembly GCA_040386675.1. GTDB lineage: Bacteria > Bacteroidota > Bacteroidia > Flavobacteriales_D > Luteibaculaceae > DASUEB01. Next base: position 7,896 of record JAZKEZ010000165.1, read on the forward strand.
ACCTCATTAAGGTTGGAGAAATTGATTTTTGACAGATTTATTTGTATCTAAGAGCATGGCAACACGCAGTTATCCCACAAGTGATTTCTTTTATTACATTAGTGTTACTCATCCCGCTCTCCATGAAAACTGCGCTCTCTACAGTTCTTCTGTTTTTTGTTAGTCTTGTCCTTTGTGGGCAGCAATATACCGTATACGACATCGGTGGAAATCTCCCATTCTCATCGGTAACAGGGATCACCCAAACGGCAAACGGGCAAATCTGGCTCAGTACCGAAAAGGGAGTCATAAAATTTGAGGGAAATACCTGGAAGCGCATTTATCTTCCTTACGATACCATGTCCATAG
>JAZKEZ010000165.1:8253-8550 GCA_040386675.1 Bacteroidota bacterium
TGACATTACTTCTTATGGAGATACAGTCTGGGTTGCTACTGAATTGGAAGGACTATGGCGCTTTGATCCTGACGGCAGTATGAGGAACTATACTTCCGGTAGTTCAGGCTTACCCTCATACGTAATGACTAGTGTATGTGCCGATCAGGACGGTGTTTTGTGGATGGGGTGTCTGAGTAATCTGGCAAGTTCTGATGGCGGATACGGCCTTACCAGGTTCGACGGACAGAATTGGACAACCTATGATTCAACGAACAGTGATTTAAAACTAAACCGGATATGGGACATTTCCGTCGA
>JAZKEZ010000165.1:8560-11448 GCA_040386675.1 Bacteroidota bacterium
TTAGTAGGTGACAGTGGTGATGAATATCCGGTTTATAGTGGCACGGTCAACTTCTCCTTGGATGAGTTTCATCACTTCACTACGTCTAATTCGGATTTGATTAGCGATACGGTTTTTGGGCTGGCAACTCACCCGACGTCTGACGAAGTATGGCTGGTGACACCAGGAGGATTATCCAAGTTATCTGGTGATGGAGCAATTACTAACGTTTTCAATAGTGAGATTGGCGGATATTTTAAGTACAATGGATTCCGGTACATGAGTAAGCCTTCGATTAACAGAGCTGGATTATTAACGGGATGCATATCCAAGTTTAATTCAAGCGACTATGCAACGCTGATCCTGAATACTAACTCATTTGAAGAAAAAGTGTACGACAAATCTCACCACCCGGGCTTGGGAGGACATGTGTGTAGTTTTTTCAATGAAGTTGAGCATGAATTATTGATTGCTTACTCAGGAAAACTGTTGGTGATTAATGGTATATCTTCTGTGGATGAAAAAAAGATCAGCGAAGTGGGTATTTATCCCAATCCGGTGGGTGAATTGCTGGAATTGGTTTCCCTGCCTGAAGGTATTGTAAACATCAGGATCACTTCTATGAATGGAAGGGTAATAAAAGAAGTTACTGAACCTAATGGAATTGGGAAAATTCCTGTAAGTGATCTGTCAAAAGGAATTTATTTTATACAATGCTTCGATAAAAACGGTCGGTTATCGACCACGGGTACATTTATAAAGGAGTAGCTTTCCACTATTTAAATTTCGTTCACATCTAATAAAAATCAAACCGATGACCAACAGGATCACTCATTCCTTGTGGGTATGTATTACCCTCATTTTCCAATTATTTACCTTCAACCTGTTTTCACAATCCACCTTTAATTGTGGAACATCACACGGTTCTCAGGTGTCATTAAATAAAAGTGCGGCATGCGCTGGAATTTACCGAAATCATCCACTGTACTCCTCTGGAAATGCTATGTATACTGTTCCAACTCAACAAGAGGAGCAATTTCCAGAGCTTGTCGTTAAGGTTAACTTTCATTACTTCCAGGATGATAATGGTGAAGGGTGTTTTAGTATTCCTATTGGTGAGACCAAAGAAAAAGTATTAGCAGATGCAGAATTTGCGGTGAAAAATTTTTACACCAACATACAGCCACCTTCTGATCGGTTGCTGGAACAAAAGAACTTCGAACGTCACGTATTCGTTTCGCGATTACCAGTTTTTTGTATAAAAATACCTATCTCAACACCCGTGACGACGTAGCCGGTTTCAAAAACCACATCAACCAAATTGATCCTAACCGATTAACCGGTGCGTACAACGTGTTTTTTACCGATGGGGCATATGGTAATGTGCCCAACAGCACTGCAAGCCAGGGAACACACTTACCGTGAGTTGTGAACTGCTGATGCCCACTTCGGCTAAAATTATTGTCGAAAAAGGCGGCAACCTGGTGGTTACTTCGAGAGGATCGATCAAAGATGCCTGCTTGAACCAGGCCTTTACCAACATCTATTACGAAAGCGATTTAGCGGTACTGGATGGCACCGACGATACCGGCGCTGAACCCAGTCCTACACATCCGAACTGGGAAAGCCCAAGTATCTGGGTCAAAAATGCTAAGCCTGCGGCCACTCCTGGAGAGCAGCATGAAAACCCGGTGTATCGCACATTAACCAATAATGGACAGAATTATGTGTATGTTAAAATAAAAAACAATAGTTTCACAAAAGGAATCGCCAAAGCAGGTTCGAAACTGCGGCTGTACTGGGCACACGCTGCAACGGGACTGGATTGGGACAGGCACTTTAACGGAAGTACCCTATCGGGAAACCAACCCAGCGGGGGACAAATTGGGGACGGCGTTGATCTTACCGGTCTGACTTTTGAACCAAACGGTACCCAGGTAATTGAGGTTCCCTGGAGTGTGCCCAACCCTGGACTTTTTGCAGATCAGCATTTTTGCTTACTGGCGCGTATAGAGGATATGCCCCTGGATCCGTACGGTATGACCTATCCGGAAGATAAAAACAACGGCATTTATTTCAATGTCAGAAACAACAATAACATCGCCCAGCGCAATACGATGATCGTAGCGGTAAATGAAATTAGCCCTCCGATAGCCGGTGGTAGCGGTAAGATAAAGATCCGCTCGGTAGATAATTTCCCTACTACCAACGGTATTAGCTTTGATGTGACTAACGGCGATGAAGCCAACACCATGCTTGGAAAAGGTAAAATCAAGATCGACCTCTCCAGGGCGTTGTACGACGAGTGGGTAAAGGGTGGCAAGAGCGGTACAGGAATCAGACTGACCTGGGAAATGGGTATTGACCTGAGGCAGATTGTGGATGTATATGTTGAAGTACCCACGTTAATCCCTGTATTGGAAATTCTTGCGCCACACGCTTACATTGGCAACATCAATTTTAAGGCAAAGCAGAGTTTTGATCTGGGCGTGAGGTACCATAAAACGCTGCTCAATGCCTTATCAACAAACGAACAACTGAATTACCACATCGGTCACTACAGAGAAATGCCCACAGGAAATGTTCCCATCGGCGGGGAAGAATATATTTTCTCCGGGTTTTTAATCAATGCACCGGGATCGACCATGCGTCAACAGGAGCTCCTGTCGCCAGAGGCGGCCTTTACCGCACTAAAGGAATCGGGCTGGGAAACTACTGCAGAGAATTCGGTCGTCGTCTACCCCAATCCCGCGGTGGAACAGCTGACATTGTCGTCGGAAACTGAGCAGGTGGAGTGGCAAGCGATGCTGTTTGACCTTTCTGGAAAATTAGTGCACGAAGGGAAACTGAGCGATCAACTTACCATCCAGGTAAGTGATCTGCCTCACGGAACCTACTCGTTGGTGCTG
>JAZKEZ010000166.1:0-18819 GCA_040386675.1 Bacteroidota bacterium
AATCTTTGTGTCCTTTACGGTTAATTTGTTTACCCTTTTACCGGATAAAGGATCTTCGTACGCACTTCCTCAGGCTTAACCTTCGTTGGGTCGTTCTCGTAAATTTCGATCGCTTCGTTGATCTTCATGTTGTTTTCTTTGGCAAACTCATCGATCACCATGTGTGCTTCACCAGATTTGCTGTAATCGCCAAGATGAGTACAGGTAATGGTCTTCCCGCCGTCGGTTTTCGCAACGTAGATCTGTCCTTTGCCTTGAGTACCGGCCTTCACAGGGATTCCGGCTTCAAAAGTTGTTGAACCGTCAGGATCGTAGCTCCAGTAAATGGCCATCGGACTGCCGGCCTGCTCGATACGGTTGGCTTTCATGTAAGCCTCTAATTTTCCGTATGCTTTTTCCAGGTGCTGGGCAATGTCTTTCGCCAGACAGCTGTCTTTTACAGCCAGGTAAGTAATGTCTGCTACTTCGCCAACCACCGGGGTGTAAGCGGTATTTGTACGTTTCACTTTAGGAAGATCGGCCATTCCTTCAACAAGGTCTTTGAAATCGTTCAGACCCTGCTCGAAAACGCCGCTCATGAAAATACTGGACATCGGTCTCATCAAAAAGGGGATCTCGTCTTCTCCCGTAGTTATCCAGGTAACCAGGGTTTTTCCGTCTTTATCTTCAAAGGTCCATACGTCAGACATAGAACCCGGACGTGGAGAAACGAAAGTCACCTCATTCACGATCTTTTTGTCCTGTACAAATTCCTTGTGGGTCATGCCGCCGGTTCCGATCTGCTGGCCTTCCCATTTCCAGGTGTCGCCCAATTCGCGGCCGGTTCCGGTGATCTCGCTTTTTGCTTCAGGCTCCATTTTGCTCCACGGATTCCACTGTTTGTAGAAGTTAAAGTCTTTCGAAACTTCATATACAAAGGCAGGGTTTCTGTCGATCTCTATGGTGGCTTTTCCGTCTATCTTGCTTGGTGCAATGGCTGCCCAGATCACGTAAACAGCGAATAGCACCAGTATGCCGATGCCAAGAAATTTTAACACTTTCATGTTCTAATGGTTTTAGGGGGATTATAGAGCTAAAATATAAAAATTGAGGGGTATGCGACCCACTAATTCATATTAGCGGTGGTTCAACCTCATAAAGGCTACGCCTTCGCCGGATGTTCAGTTTTCGATGTCCATTTTTCTCAGCAGCCCTTCGCTGAGGCTGTAAATGTGTGTAACCGTTCCGTCAAAGACCAGCTGCCCTTCCAGGTCTTTGACCACCTGGTGCACTGCAATCTCAATCGTACCGTCGTTTCTCTCGGTGAAACCCACCGGTTGCACGTTAGGGTTGATCTCTTTCCATTGCCTGGTCCAATACTCCCTGATACCATCGTGGCCTTTTACGTATCCGCCTTCAAAGGCTTTCGGCCATTCGATCTCCTGGTGCATGACAGACAGTGCGGTATCGATATCCCGGGCATTGAAAGCTGCGTAAGCCTTCTGGATCAGGGCTTCGTGTGGTGAAGGCATGTTGAAATAATTTAATAGTTATTAATAAGGCTATATGCAGTTGACCGCAAAGGCCACTAAGTTTTACGCAAAAAACACAAAGCAGAACGTAACCCTTCATTCTCCACTTTCCACTTTCAATTCTCCACTCTCAACTCTCCACTCTGGAAGCTGCCACCATCCTGATCTGGCTGTACGTATACGTATTTCCCAACCGCTCCCGTATCCCGGTCACGGTTTCCGTAGAAAATTTGTCGAGCGCCAGCGAAATGCTTTTTATAGCTTCAGGCGACAACAACTGGTCGAGTGAGACTTCGCCGGTTGGAATGAACCGCGCGAGGTGTCCTTCAATGGTAGAGAATGCGAGGCCACGGATCTCTGCAATTTCTTCCATGGTTTTCCCGGAGCTGAACATTTCCAGCGTCTCGGTATACGTTTCGCCTTTTACGGCCTTGGTCTTTTTGGGTTTCGCGTCTTCCTCCACCTTTCGTTGAATAGGCTGGTGGAAAGCAGAAAAATCAAAATCATCGAAGTGAATGCCCTGTATACGTTCGAGTTTGTTCCACATGCTTTCTTTCAGGACATACAGCCTGGCGCAAACCTGCTTGGTTCCTTTTTTAGGCGACAGCATATCGTGCAATTTATCCAGCGGCTCAACGATCTCGGTAAAGAACTGTCTGGCAAAATAACCTATCGCTTTTCCAATCCGTTCCTGCAGCCATTGCGGGTCTGCTGAACTGGAAAAATGATCTTCCAATTGCCGGATGAATTTGACCCCGGTGTCTTCCAGTGCCAGTATCCTGCTTTCCAACAGGTTGATGACTGCGGCAGTAGTCTCCTTATCTCCAAAACTCTTTTCTTGCAGAAATTCCTTAAAGATGACCACGGCCTCCGCCTGCGTAAGGAATCGGAAGGCCAGCTTTAACTGTTGCCGTGCAAACAGTTTCTTGGCCTCAGTAAGTTCGGTCATCAGGAATTCGTTCCCGCGCACGGTCAGCAGTTCTGATTTCAGGCGCTGGTCGGTCTGCACCGCCTGTCTGCCGAGGCGAGAGGTAAGCGTTATGCCATCCAGCGTTCTGCACCGGCTTAGCGCTACGTATACCTGCCCGGCGGCAAAGGCATCAGCCGCATCTACCCGGATACGGTCGAAGGTGAGTCCCTGGCTTTTGTGGATCGTGATGGCCCAGGCGAGTTTCAGTGGGTATTGCGAAAAGCTGCCGGTTTCTTCCTCGTCGATCTTATTGGTTTCCTGGTTGTGCGTGTATTTAACGGTTTGCCACACTTCGCGGTCTACAGTAATGCTGTCGGCAATGCCTTCCACGTCGACCACAATCTTCTTTTCCTCCACCGATTTCACGATGCCCATGCAACCGTTGTAGTATCCTTTTTCGGTGTTGTTTTTAATGAACATCACCTGCGCACCTTTTTTCAGTACCAGGTTCATTTCGGTCGGCAGGTTCTTTTCGTTGAAATCGCCGTTGATCATTCCCATATAAGCCACTGACTGTCCTTTCAGCACCTTGAGCCGCTCCTGGTTGATCTGGTCAGCGCGGTAATTGTGGGTAGTAAGCGTCACTTCGCCTTCAGCGGCTTCGGTAACGTTGAGTCGGTCGTTCAGCAATTGCAGGTCCTGCTCACTGAGTTCGTTTCGCCTTACATTTTCGAGCAGCCCGATAAATGATTCTTCTTTCTGGCGGTAGATCTTGCTCAGTTCAATGTACACCGGCCGGAGTTGCTGGTACGCGTGCGAACTGAAGAAGAAAGGTGTCTGGTAATAGCGGTTCAGTACATCCCATTCGCGGTCCTGCACCACGGGTGGCAATTGCTGCAGATCACCGATAAACAATACCTGCAGATCACCAAACGGGTTCCGGTTTTTCCGCACGCGCTGCAAAATGCTGTCGATCGCATCGAGCAGATCGCAGCGCAGCATACTCACCTCGTCGATCACGAGGAGTTCAATTTCCTGTAACAGGCGACGCTTGTCATTACTCATCCGCGTATTCCTGGCCAGGAAATTCCGGTTGTAGAACTGTCCGTCGGCAGGCAGCTGGTCGTCGGGAATAAAGGTTCCCATCGGCAGCTGGAAAAGTGAATGGAGCGTAACCCCGTTGGCATTGATCGCAGCAATACCGGTAGGTGCAGCTACAGCAATTTTCTTTAAGGCCGAAGCACGCAGGTTCTTCAGGAAGGTGGTTTTACCGGTTCCTGCCTTACCAGTCAGGAAGATGCTCGCATGGGTATACAAGGCATACTGACCGGCAAGAAATACCTCGGGATTATCGCTGATATCGGTGAAGTGATCCATGACACAAACTTGGGGGAATAAATCGGGAATTCAATCCTGAAATGAGTATTTGGGCTATCTTTCGCCCATGTCACAGCTTAATAATCCGCTGCACGGAATTACTCTTGAAAACCTTCTCAAGGAGCTGGTTGAATATTTCGGATGGGCCAAACTAGGGACTTACGTGAGGATCAACTGCTTTATCAGCGACCCGAACATTAAATCGAGCCTGACCTTTCTCCGCAAAACCCCCTGGGCAAGAAAAAAGGTAGAAGATCTCTACCTTTCTATGTTACTTGAGAAAAAACGCAAGGCCGGAAAAGAATCTCCGGCCTCACAATGAGCAATCGGGTCAATTACAGGTAGCGTAGGCAACCAGGAAAGCAGGAACGTCTTTCATAGCGTTTACCTCGGAACTTCCCAGTGCGCGCTTCACCGAAGGACAGTCGCCGGTTAGTTTTACGATCTCCCTGGCGAAGTTGTTTTTGTTCAGCTCTACACCGGTAGCTTCGTTTTCTTCGAACAGGTAATACTTGTCGAGTTCGCTCCCGTCACTGGTTGATCCGAAAGACGTTTTGGCCGATTTGTTTCTGATCTTACACAGCTTGTAACCGTTGCGCTGCGCAAGGATCTCAAACAATCCGCGGGTCCAGAAATCTTTCTCGGCATCCAGCGGTCTCATGTCGAAAAAACGCGGGTAATGTCCCTGTGCGATGATCTTGCCGGTGGTTTTCGGTCCGTAAGGATACAGGCGCTCGGTTCCCTTGTCGGCATAAGCCTGGAAATAGGTATCGAACTGGCTTTTTTCTACAGGAAGGTAGATCCTGCGGATAAATTCATTCCGCATCTCAATCTTCTTTTCCCCGCTCTGGCAGGTAATCGAAAGGTCTTTGAGCTTGATCACCGAGCACATCACCGTATCATCAGTAGTCGACACAAAGTACGGCTGTACAAGGTCGGCGGGTTGGGCGTAAGTGTAACCACTAAGAAGGAGCAGGGCAGAGGCTAGGAGGTTCTTCAGGTTCATTGTTAATTGGTTAAGGTTTAAGAGGTTATAGGGTTATAAAGCTGTTAAACTGCAACGTTGAATTCTCTGAGGGTATCGTTCAGCGAGGTTTTCAGGTCGGTACTTGCCTTACGCTGACCGATGATCAGTGCACAGGGTACCTGGAATTCGCCGGCGGGGAATTTCTTGGTATAACTTCCGGGGATAACTACTGAACGCTCAGGTACATCACCAATGTATTCTTTTGGTTCCGAACCGCTTACGTCTATGATCTTGGTCGATTTGGTCAGTACCACATTGGCACCCAGTACCGCCTCTTTGCGAACACGGACTCCTTCAACCACGATACAGCGTGAGCCGACAAAAGCGCCGTCTTCTATAATTACAGGGGCTGCCTGGAGGGGTTCCAGTACGCCGCCTATGCCGACACCACCGCTAAGGTGCACATTTTTACCGATTTGCGCACAGCTTCCTACCGTTGCCCAGGTGTCAACCATCGTATTTTCATCTACATAACCGCCAATGTTCACGTAACTCGGCATCAGGATCACTCCTTTTGCCAGATAGGCTCCGTAGCGCGCAACCGCATGCGGCACCACGCGAACGCCCAGTTGTGCATACCCGCTTTTCAGTTTCATCTTATCGTGAAATTCCATCGGTCCCACCTCTATGGTTTCCATCTGGCGGATCGGGAAGTACATCACAACGGCTTTTTTCACCCATTCGTTTACCTGCCATTCATTTCCTACAGGTTCGGCCACGCGCAAACGGCCTTTGTCAAGCTCTTCAATGATGTGTTCAATGGCCTGGCGCGTTTCATTTTCTTTCAGCAATTCGCGGTTGTCCCAGGCTTTTTCGATAAGTTCTCTCATAGTGATTGGTGAAGTAGAATGCGAAAATAACATATCTATCATCTCATCATCTAATCATACCATCATCTAATTACCTTGCGTCCATGAAACTCCTCGCTCTTGATTACGGACAAAAACGCACCGGTGTAGCCGTTACCGATGACATGCAGATCATTGCCAGCGGACTGAAGACCGTGGAAACGCCGACACTGCTGGTGTTTTTGAAAGAGTACCTGGCAAAGAACAAAGTCGAAACGATAGTGATCGGTCAGCCGAAATACATGGACGGGAAAATGATGGATGTGGAGCAGCACATCATTGCTTTTATTGAGAAACTGAAGGCGCAGCATCCTGATGTTCCGGTGGAACGGGTCGACGAGCGGTTTACTTCTAAAATGGCGATGCAAACCATGATAGACGGCGGATTGAAGAAAAAAGACCGCGGTAATAAAGCCCTGGTCGATGAGATCAGCGCCACGCTTATCCTCCAAAGCTATATGGAAAGCCGGAATAACAGGTAATTGCTTACTTTTGTCGGATAAAATCCACCCCATGATATTGCCAATTGTGGCCTACGGCAGCCCGGTACTTAGAAAAAAAGCAGAAGACATTACTCCTGATTACCCGGGACTTAAGCAGCTCATCGACGACATGTTCGAGACCATGTACCAGGCCCATGGCGTTGGACTGGCTGCACCGCAGATCAATAAGCCGATCCGTTTATTCATAGTGGATTGCGCACCTTTTGCCGATGGTGAGGACGATGATGAGGAAAGCGAAGCCTACGGACACAACGATCCTGAACTGGCCAACTTCAAGAAGATTTTTATCAACCCTGTCATCATCCAGGAAACAGGGACAGAATGGGGATTCACCGAAGGTTGTCTCAGCATTCCAGAGATCCGCGAAGAAGTAAAGCGCAAGCCGGATATCGTTATCGAATACCTCGATGAGAACTTCGAACCGCAGCGTGGTGAGTACAAAGGCTTTGCAGCCCGCGTGATCCAGCACGAATATGATCATATCGAAGGAGTTTTGTTCACCGACAAGATCAACCCGCTGAAAAGAAGCCTGTTGCGCGGAAAACTCAGCGACATTACCAACGGAAGAATTGACGTTTCCTATAAAATGAAATTCCCGGTTCAGAAGGCCAGGAGATAATCCCTATGAAGAAAATCCTTTTCCCTTTGCTCGCAGTTGCCGCCATGGCCTGCAATACTTCCGGCGACAACTCAGGTGATTCCGGCAATACGAAAGACAGCACGGTAGTGTCTGCCATCCCGAAGGAACAACTGATCGTAAAGATCAACGAAAACAACGCCACGCTTACCAACGTAGAAAACCCGGACAGTTTGCGGTTTATCTGCAGCGCCCAGGCTGAACTTTGCCAGCAGTTTGTAAAAGCGTACCCGACTGATCCCGAAGCTCCGGCAGTACTTTCTTACCAGGCCAAAGCATTGTTTGTACTCGGTCGTCCGAAAGAAGCAGCAGATACCTATCGCCGCATCATCCAGGCGTACCAGGATTACAACAATATGCCCGAGGTAATGTTCCTATACGGACTTACGCTCGACCAGGAGGTAGGCGATAAGGCTGCGGCTGAAAAAGCATACCTGAAACTCATCCAGACCTATCCGAACCACAACCTGAGCCAGCAAGCCAGGGCATTGATCACCCAACTTCACATGACCGATGAGGAGCTGATCAAGTCGTTCGAAGAAAAAAACAAGAAATAATTGGATGATCAGATAATTGGATAATTTGGTGATCTGATAATCATCTAATTACCAAATTATCTCATCAAATTAGCATCCCAAATTCAAAACCTATGCAAAGAAAGTGGCTACTGGCGGCAGTATTGTCTACCGCCGTATTGTCGGGCTTTTCCCAGGCTAAACTGATCGAAAAAGTTCAGCGTTCGCCAAAATCGATCAACATTCCTTACGAGAAATACGTGTTGCCCAACGGGCTTACGGTGATCGTTCACGAAGATCACTCCGATCCGATCGTTCACGTAGATGTGACCTACCACGTAGGTTCTGCACGCGAAGAGATCGGTAAATCAGGTTTTGCACACTTCTTCGAACACATGATGTTCCAGGGGTCGGATCACATTGCCGACGACGAGCATTTCAAGATCGTATCAGAATCAGGTGGAACCCTTAACGGAACGACCAACCGCGACCGTACCAACTACTTCGAAACGCTTCCTGCCAACCAGCTGGAAACAGCGATCTGGCTTGAGGCCGATCGTATGGGATTCCTGTTGGATGCCGTTACCCAGACCAAATTCGAGAACCAGCGCGAAACCGTAAAGAATGAGCGTGGACAGAATTACGACAACCGTCCGTACGGTCTGGCCAGCGAATACCTGTCTAAAACACTTTATCCATACGGACACCCGTACTCGTGGCTGACCATCGGTTACATCGAGGACCTGAACCGTGTGAACGTAGGCGACCTTAAGAATTTCTTCCTGCGCTGGTACGGTCCGAACAACGCGACCCTTACCGTTGGTGGAGATGTAACCACTGCCCAGGTATTGAAACTGGCTGAAAAATACTTCGGACCGATCCCGAAAGGACCGTCGGTGGAGAAAATGACGCTTCCTGCGCCCGTACTTCCGCAAGACCGTTATGTACACTACGAAGACAACGTGAAATTCCCGATGATCCAGATGGTATATCCTGCAGTTCCAAGCGGATCGAAGGATGAAGCTGCGCTGGATTGCCTTGCCGACATTATCGGTGGCGGGAAATACGGGATCCTTTACAAGAACCTGGTGAAACCACAAAAGTCGCTCAATGCTGCTTCTTACAACAGTGCATCAGAGCTTGCCGGTGAGTTTACGCTAACCGCAACTGCAAGTCCGGGAGTAAGCCTGTCGAGCATTGAAACGATCCTGCGCGAATCGATCAAAGAGGTGGAAACCCGCGGTATCAGCGACGAAGAAGTGAGCCGTTTTAAAAGTGCATACGAAGCAGCGACCATCACCAGCCTTACCAGCGTAGCCGGTAAAGTGAGTCAACTGGCACTGAACCAGACTTTCTACGGAAACCCGAACCGCATTACTGAAGACCTGAAAGAGTACACCAGTCTTACGAAAGAAGACGTAATGCGCGTGTACAACACCTATATAAAAGGAAAGCACGCCGTGATCCTTAGTGTGGTGCAAAAAGGAAAACACGAGCAGATTGCTGCAGATGATAACTACAGGACCACCGATGCCGGTTATGTTGCCGGTAAGGATGAATATTCAGGACTGAAGTACAACAAAGCTAAGGACAGCTTCGACCGTGGATCTCGTCCGGTTGCCGGAGCTGCTCCTGTTGTAAAGATCCCTGCGATCTGGACCGAGACTTTCCCGAACGGAATGAAAGTAGCCGGTACCATGACCAACGAGGTGCCAACCGTTAGCATTTCGCTTACCATTGAAGGCGGACACCGCCTGGAAGCTGCAGATCCTTCTAAAGCAGGTATTGCTTCGCTGATGGCAGGTATGCTGAACGAATCGACCGAAAAATACACCGGTGAGCAGATGAGCACCGAGCTGGAAAAACTGGGAAGCCGTATCCGTATTTATGCTGATAACGACAACCTGAACATCAGCATCGAATCGCTGACCAAGAACCTGGACAAGACCCTTGCGCTGGCGCAGGAGAAGATCTTCCACCCGAAATTTGCAGAAGATGAATTCAACCGTTTGAAAAACCAGCAGTTGAAAGGAATTGAGAACCAGTCGACTCAGGCGGTGACCATTGCCAACAACGTCTATGCAAAGCTGCTTTACGGTACCGACAACATCATGGCCGTTCCTGCTTCAGGTACCGATGCCACTGTAAAATCGATCACGCTTGAAGATGTGAAAGCGTTTTACAAGAAGTCGCTTACCCCGGCATCAGCCATCCTGGTGATTGTTGGAGACATTTCACAGAAAGATGCACTGGCCAAACTGGCTCCGCTGAAAGTGTGGAACGGTGCGCCGGTGATGATGAGCAAGGATCGTCCGTATCCTGCCATTACCAAAACCACTATTTACGTGGTAGACAAAGAGAATGCGCCTCAGTCTGAGATCCGTATCGGATATCCTTCGCTGACTTACGACGGACTGGGTGACTATTACCGTGCTTACCTGGTGAACTACCCGCTGGGTGGTGCATTCAGCAGCCGTATCAACCTGAACCTGCGTGAAGACAAAGGCTGGACCTACGGTGCACGCAGCGGATTCAGCGGCGGAAAATACAGCGGAACCTTTACTGCATCTGCAGGGGTAAAAGGCAACGCTACCGACAGCTCGCTGGTAGAATTCCTGAAAGAGATCAACGGTTACCGCAGCAGCGGGATCACTGATGCAGAGCTAGCGTTTACCCGCAACTCGATCGGTCAGCAGGACGCACGGAATTACGAAACTCCGGGGCAGAAAGCAGGCTTTATCCGCAGGATCGTAGAGTACGGACTTCCAACCGACTACACGACCCGTCAGAACGACATCCTGGCTAAGATCAGCAAATCAGACCTCGACCAGATCGCTAAGCAGCAACTGAAAGACAATATGGTGATCGTGATTGTTGGAGATAAAAAATCGATCCTTCCGGGGCTTCAGAAACTGGGTTACCCCGTGGTAGAACTTGCGAAAGACGGAACGGTGATCAACTAATTACGACGAGTACTTTATATATACAAACCCCGCTTCAGGAATGAGGCGGGGTTTTTGCGTTTTGGGTTTATAGTGGTTTTTTAACCGCAGAGGCGCGGAGGAAGGCGCGGAGCGCGCGGAGGGAGTACTTTGTGCCCTCTGCGTTAAATCTTTGTGCTCTTTGCGGTTAAAAAGGGGGTCTCTCGCTGCGCTCGATATGACGTTATTTTATGATGTTAATGAGAAGATTTTTCCATTAATAAAGAAATCCCTCGCTTCGCCCGGGATGACGAAAAGCAGTAAATCCGGACATACCAACCCTTTAGGGGGGTATCAAAAATGATCATAAATAACTATTTACTTTTTGATCTTCCTATTCTACTTTTCCCATCCCTTGACGCACGCACTCCCATGGCAAGCGTTTGCCTATGAAAACCCTGACCAACCCTTTCCGGTCTATAGACCGGCTATTGCCCAAGCCTTTTGGGCTATGTGTTTTTCGAGTAGAAAGCATCCCGCTTTCTGACTGATCCTTTATCCTAACATCCCGGGATAAAGCGCATCCCGATAAACCACACCACATTACATGAAAAAGTATTTCTTCCATGATGGAACAGATCAGCTTGGGCCTTTCGACCTGAAGGAGCTGAAAGCGAAAAAGATCACCGCAGATACCATGATCTGGTACGAGGGGCTGAATGGCTGGACAGCCGCCGGAAGCCTTGATGAACTCAGAACGATACTGGTCTCGTCCCCGCCGCCGTTTACGGCGTATGCGCCGCCGCCGGTTAATGCACAAAGAAGCGTACAGCCAAGTGCATCGTCTGGCGGGTATTCCTCGAACCAACGCCTGGTAATCACCGCAGTAATTATTGCAGTTGTGTTTCTTGGCAGATACTTATATAGTCAGTATAATTCACCCGATTACCCAGCCGATCAGACCGAGGCTATTTATCCATCAGAAACCGGTAAACCAGTCAATGAAAAAGAACTGGAGGCACAGCGGAAAGAGCAGGATGAACTCCACTTCAGTTTTCCGTATAAAAATGATTTTGTGAATACGTTAGCCAGTCGATCCAACGACAAGATTTCCCGCGGTCTGTTGCTGCTCAGCGCTTACCAAAGTACCGGGCAAGAGGAGGTTTTGCCTTGGGACTTCGAGGTCGAGCACATCTTTCCACACAAATGGCAAACCGCCAATTACAACGGCTGGGATGAAATCGAAGCCAAAAATCACCTGAACCGCTTCGGTAACAAGATCGTATTCGAGAAAAAACTCAACATCCAGGCTGGCAACAATTACTTCGGAAAGAAGAAAGAAAAGTATGCCGAATCAGAGATTGAAGCGGTACGCGAACTAAGTAAATATCCAAAACTGGATTGGCACAAACAGGACATCGACGAACGCGACAATAGAGTATTGAATGAACTGATGACCTTTTTTACCGCGCACGTAAAAAGCGAACCTGTAATCGGGCTCAATTAAGTGTGAACTCCATACAAATCAAATTCATCACTAAACCCACCTAAACCATCCCCCATGGACTTCAAAGACGAGATCCGCCAATTCGGCGAGCGAGTAGAAAAACTCAAGGCACAGATCAACACCGAAGAGGCGACCAAGAACGCCCTCATCATGCCCTTTATCAAAGCACTGGGCTACGACGTTTTCAATCCCCTGGAAGTAGTTCCCGAATTCATTGCCGACATCGGCATTAAAAAAGGAGAAAAAGTAGACTACGCCATAATGAAAGACGATCAACCGGTGATACTCGTAGAGTGTAAACACTGGGGAGCAAGTCTCGATCCGCACAATTCGCAGCTGTTCCGGTACTTCCATACCACCAAAGCCAAATTTGGCTTGTTGTCTAATGGTATTATTTATCGGTTCTATACCGATCTGATAGAACCGAATAAAATGGATGATAAACCTTTCTTCGAGTTCAATGTTACCGACATCAAAGACAATCAGATTGAGGAGCTCAAGAAGTTTCACAAGTCGTACTTCGATGTTGGTAATATCCAGAATACCGCCAGCGAACTGAAGTACATGAGTGAACTGAAAGCTCTGATCCACGTGGAGTTTCAATCACCCAGTGAAGGATTTGTAAAGTTTTTTGCAAAGCAGGTTTATCCGAATATGCTCACCGCCAAACTCATGGAGCAGTTCACGGATCTTACCAGGCGCTCCTTGCAGCAATACATCAACGATCTGATCACCGACAGGCTGAAATCAGCGCTGCACACCGAGAACGAAAGTCAGCAGGTGGGATCTCCAGCAACCACTGAAGAGCCAGCTGCCGTTCTATCCGCCGAAAGCAAGGTAGAAACCACGCAGGAAGAGATCGAAGCCTTCCTGATCGTAAAAACCATCCTTCGCCAGAAAACCGCCGCCGAACGCATCATCTACCGCGACGGACAAACCTACTTCAGCGTACTCCTCGACGACAACAACCGCAAACCCATCTGCCGCCTGTACCTGAACGGGACCAAGCGCTACATCGGGACTTTTGATGAGCAGAAGAAGGAAACCAAGAGCGAGATATTGACCGTGGATGATGTGTTTTTGTATAAGGAGGTGTTGGAGAAGAGTGCAGAGAGATATGAGGGGGTTAGAGAAGCGGACAGAAAAACAGAGATCGTAGAGTAAAAAATACCTCTAAAATTAAATTATGAAATCATTGATCCAATTGGCTTAATGCCGGCTCATTTGCCGCTTAACATGGAGGTGGTTAATCAAATGGGGGTGAAGGTGATTACGAAATTGCTATTGCCGCAAAACGGTTTGAATATAGAAAGAGTAGATATGTCTGCACTGCCGATAGGTGTTTATACGATTAGGATGTCATGCGCTGCGGGTATTCTACAGATGGCTTTGTTTATAAAGCTTTGATGCTGATTTCGGACAATCGCTACATAAGTTTAAATCCTTTAGAACCATTTAGTACAATGCAAAAAATGATCCCTCTTTTATTCCTTCTCATCTGCTGCTTATCAACGCATGGTCAAAATCTCGATTTTCCAGACAGTAATGCCGTCTGGTCGGTCTTTGAGCAGAAGTACTTCGTTGAAGGCGATTCTGTTCTCAATGGTACCGTTTACCAAAAGTATTATCTGTCAAACGACTCTGCATTGGCCACCAGTAGCTTTTTTGCATTGGTGAGAAAAGAACCGGGAACCAGGAGGATTTTGGCCATACCTGCCGGATCCACGGCGGTAGATGAGGTAACACTTTACGACTTTTCGCTGCAAACCAATGATATTACTTCGGTACATCCCCTGTCTTTTCCACCGGCTTCAGAAGGTATTGTTGTGCGGGTAGCCGGGGTAGATAGTGTACTTATATTGGGTGATTACCACAAGAGGTTGCGCATTGTTGGTGTTGAGCAAAACACGGGTTTCCTGGAATATTGGATAGAAGGGATAGGCAGCACTTTTGGAGTCTTCAATCCCGGAATCACCGGCTTCGTGGTTTTCGATTATCCCTATCCTACTTTGCTGTGCTACGAGCGCAACAACGAATACCTGTACCGAAATCCGGACTACTCCAGCTGCTATGAAAAACAAGATGTGGGCATCGATCAGTTAGATGCTCCAAAGAGCATTAGTATCTCACCCAATCCGGCTTCTGATCACATCCGGATAAGTTCGGCGCTGAAAATAGAGAATTACAGGATCGAAACCATGTTGGGGAAAGTCGTAGCAACCGGAGAGTTATATTCTGGAAGCGAGGTTGTGGAGGTGGGTGGCCTGCCTGCGGGAATATATGTACTGAGGGTTAGGGTTGAGGAAGAGATCCTAAGTATCAAGTTTGTAAAATGAGCTATGCGAGCATTATTATATGTTAAATTGATGCATTACTGGTTTGGGCGAGCCTCTGGGGTCTGGCCTTCCAGGTGTGCTGTTGAGATGGGTAAGCAAGGTAGCGACTGATAAGGTGCCCGGAAGGGCAGTGTAGGGCATTCCGCTGCGAGCCTGCCCTGACGCAGGAAGGGTCCTCGCCATCCTTTACCTTCGGCTGCGGATGGCTCCGGGCTCTCCGCTGCAATCCCTCACGCGGGGGAGCGGAATACTAAACAAAATTTATATGAACATAGGTTTTAGCTTAAAAGCTTTATAACCAATATGATTTATGGCTAAAGCTAAAGAACAGTTCAATGATATTAAAGTATACCAGATTGATACCGGGCAATTTGAATTGCGAGGGTATGCGAATAATTTTGAATTTATTGTAAAACATATGATCGATTACCATATGAAAACCTTTAAACCAAAGGCGAAGTGGAATCGATTCGAGAATCCTTGGGAACTTGGAGGAACTAAATACTATTTATACGTTTTCTCCGAAGAAGAAAAAAATTCGAGTTGGCTTGAATTTTTTCCGGCTAGCCTTGCAAGCACAGATTTGTTACGAATCAGGTCAGCATCCTTTTGCTTGTTCATAGGAATTGGCGACAGATTGTTTGCCGTAATAGGTAGACTTGGTATCTCGGTTATTGCCAGATATATGAATCCTAGTTTTGGATTGGAATTATATGAGAGATTTGCTAAGCCTAGTGAAGATGTTGTTCATACTCAAGTGTCTAGATCCGTTTCTGGTTCATTAAGTTCCGAAAGTAAATCATATCGCAAAGAACAACGTCTTGAGGATGTCTTGAGCATTGGTGCTATCCCTAAAAGCTTCTATCTTGAGTTGCGTGACGAACTACGTGATACTTTCTTTGATTACATCGATTTCAAAAAAACCAAGAAGGTATATGTTGAAATTGGAAAGGCATTTGGTCTTCGTTATAGAATCGATTTTGACGGCCTCCATGACATGATTACAACAATCGATTCTGCATTGGATAAAGAAGTGGCAAAGCCTATCAGTCGATTCGAGCGGATTAATGACCATACAATCCTTGAGAAGGATATCAAACCCCAACTAATGGAAAAACTTTGGAATGATGCTGCTAGATTCTACACTGGTAGTAGGTACTCATCAGAATTTCTAGATTATGACTTTGTTCATCCTCAGAAACTTTTTGATTTTTACGAGGCTGGCGAATATCAAATATTTCTGTATGGAGCTACAGAGCCTTATTTTATCACCCGTACCAGGGCTGAGATCTATCCAACTGTACTAAGAAAGGTTTATGAGGATTCGGGCTTTAATAAATTTAAATTCCGAACAACCATTCTTGGTATCAGAGTTAAAGGATTAGTAGGGGATAAAGAGGTCTGCAAAGCACCTTTTTACAGTCATATTTCATGTGAGATGATTTTTGAAGGAAGTACCATATTTCACATTGATGCACAGTGGTATCGAATAAGAGGGAATTTCATAGAGGATATTAACTCGGAGTGTAAATCTAGATTAGATAGAGCCAGATGTCCTGAGAATTTGTTGTTTATCCCATGGAATCGGGCAACTCATACCGAAGGGGCATATAATATGTTGTATAACGACAAGCCGGGGTATTACGTATTAGATACCCTTCTCGCAGATAACATCGAAATGTGCGATATAATTTATTCTACTGAGAAATATACTTATTTGATCCATGTCAAAGAAGGCTTTGATGGAAAAATGCGCGATCTGACTAACCAGATTAATATAGCAGCTCAACGTCTGTGGAACGACACAAAAAGGAAGTACTCATTCGTTAAGTCGGCTTATGACCAGTATAATTTGAGCGGTAGAAACTGCACTGGGATCCAATGGAAAGAATTTAAAGCTCTGTTTACAAAAAGAGTTGTTTTTGTTATGGCTTTTACGAGTGGTATGAAGGGGAAGTCGGTGTACGACAATTTCAAATTACATAAATCCAATATTGCAAAACTTTCGGTAATTCAAAATTTTAGGGATATGTCAGACATATATGACCTAGAAGTAATTGAAATTCTTAAAGATGAGCGTGAACAAGAAATTTAGATAAAATCAATTGATAAGACATGCCTTTAACCAAATTTAAACAGATTAAAAACCTTGCGGTTTTTAAGGACTTCGATTGGGATAGTTCAATACGTGATAGTGGAAATAATATTGTTAGTTTCAATCCTATCAACATTTTCTATGGCCGCAACTATTCTGGAAAAACCACTTTATCTCGAATTGTTCGAAGTCTTGAATTAGGAAGAATTTCAGACAAATATGAAGATCCAGATTTCATCGTATCCTTTCAAGGACAGGCAGATGTAAGTCAAACCAATCTGACCGGACATAGTAAAAAGATAAGGGTGTTTAACGAAGACTTCATTAAGGAAAACCTCAAGTTCATTACAAATCCTGACGAAAATGTAGTGCCTTTTGCCATACTAGGTGGGAATGCCGCTATAGAGGAAGAGATTCAACGACTGGAAAATGAATTAGGTCAGGATGATCAAAATGCACCAACCGGATTTTATCTTGAGGTAAAAAAGGCTCGAGAAGAATATAGTGATATAAAAAGTCGTCATACTTCGGCCGCGAAGCAGTTGGATGATCAATTAAGCGATAAAGCCACTGATAAAGTTAAAGGGATAAAATACAAGCCGGAAAGATATGGAGATCAAAATTATAATAAAACTAAGCTTTTACTAGATATTACTGATGCTTTAGATAAGGGCTTTGAAGTAGTTTCAAATGATGAAGTTGATCGTTTCTTAAAGCTTTTGGATGAAAAGCCTTCTAACCCTATCCAGTCGGTTAGCATACCAACTTTGACTTTTGCCATGATAGCAAATGATGCAAAGAAACTAATCGAAAAAGCAATCTCAGAATCTGGTAAGATTGAGCAGTTAGTGAAAGATGCTATTCTTAACCGATGGGTTAAAGAAGGGAAAAAGCTTCATCAAAATCAACTAAAAGATTGTGCATTTTGTGGAAACGAAATTGGAAAAACTCGTTGGGCTCAGTTAGATACTCACTTTGATGAAGAATCAGATAAATTGTCAAAGGATATAGAAGCTTTAATTTCAAGAATTGAAGAAGAAATTGAGTCTTGCAAATTGATTATTCAGAAGGATATTTTCTATTCTAAATTCCAAAATAATCTTCATGGTTTAGAATTGGTGTACCAGAAAAAAATGAAATTATTCACAGATTCTTTGGAGAACCTAAAAGGTCAGCTTATCAAGAGAAAGGACGATATAATTAATCCTGGAATTTTTTTAGCCCCTGTTGATTATTCCAAAAAAATAACTCAACTATATAGTATATACAATCACTTGATACGCCGTGCAAATAAATACACGAGTCTATTAAGTAATGATCAAGCCTCAGCTAGAAAGAAACTTAGACAACGCGAGGTTTATGACTTTGTAACAACGATTCGTTATACTGACGAAAGCGAAAAGATTTCCAAATTAAAAGAGGAGTTAGATAAGAAGGAGACGATTGGAAAGGAAATAGCTGAAAAAATTAAGGAGCATCTTAACCTTATCGAAGATAATCGGAGGTTAATGAATGATGAAGAAAAGGGGGCGCTGAAAGTTAATGAATATTTGAATAATTATTTTGGTCACGACTTTCTCACCTTACAGGCTATTGAGGAAACTGATGAGGTTTCAAGTGCCAAAAAAATAAAATTCGAAATTGTTAGAGAAGGTAAAAAAGCACATCATTTAAGCGAGGGCGAATGTAGCCTTATTGCATTCTGCTATTTTATGGCTAGGCTGGAAGACATTGAAACCAAGGGCGGCAAGCCAATTGTTTGGATTGATGATCCCATATCTAGTCTGGATGGTAACCACATATTCTTTATTTATAGCTTAATTAACTCAGAAATTGTTTCTAAGCTAGAGTTTGAGCAATTGTTTATTTCAACCCATAATTTGGATTTCTTGAAGTATTTAAAGAGACTTCCACGACCTAAAGAAACTACATATTTTCTGGTAGTTAGAGATTCTGAGAAAAGCGTTCTCAAGCTAATGCCGAAATACTTGAAGGATTATGTAACTGAGTTTAATTACTTATTTCATCAAATATATAATTGCGCAAATGCAAAATTAGATGATGAGAATCATCATTTTGTTTTCTATAATTTTTCAAATAACACAAGGAAATTTCTAGAAGCTTTTCTTTTCTATAAATATCCCAATGCGATAGAAAAGGATGACAAATTGCTCAGATTCTTTGGGAATAATAGGCAAGCATCTACAATGATAGATCGGATCAACAATGAGTATTCACATTTAGATGATACTGATAGAATGATTAAAATGTGTAAGCAGATTATTAAAGATAAAGGATATTTCTTAGTGGAAGGAGTAGATTTAGAGAATAAGGATAAATAATGAGAACACAATTAGTAGGATACTATGGAGATGATACTACAATTGCTTTAGCAGCTTGGACTTCTACCTCAAGAGATTTAACTGAAGATAAAATAAATAGAGTACCTAAAATGATTGAGACTCTATTTAAAGAGGGACACAAATCCCCATTTGAAAGAGGTATTCTTCATTTCTTAGTAGAAACTGATATTGCCTCTCATATTCATTTAATAAAACATAGAACTGTAGGTACTAACGGTGAATCTGCTAGATATAAAGAACTAAAAGAAGATAAAGCTTATTATCCTCAA
>JAZKEZ010000167.1:0-13420 GCA_040386675.1 Bacteroidota bacterium
GTTCAATACTTCTACCGTTGGAACCTACCGTTACCGCTATATGGTAACCGATGCAAACGGATGTTCTGCAACCGATTCCATCCTTATTGATGTAAAACCAAAGGCCGTTGCAGGTACGCTTCAGGCAGACCAGCTCACTTTCTGTGCAGGAGATTCAACAACACTAAGAGTATTCGGTTCGGTGGGAACACTAAGCTGGGAATCTTCATCTACTTCAGGCGGTCCATGGGGGCCTGCGGCTGTGACCCGTATTTCAGATACCACAGCGTTTACCGGACCACTTTCAAGCACTACATTCTATCGGGTAACTGCGAAGTTGGAAAACTGTTCAGCGATTGGCACAGAAATCATGATCGAAGTGATCGCTTTACCTGCCAAACCGTTGCTTAACCTCCTGGTAGACAGCATTTGCAGCGGAGACAGTACCTTCCTGGTGACCACTAACTATACTTCAGGCATCCTGTGGAACGATCCTGCCATTACTATCGACGATACGTTGGTGGTTAGAACTACCGGCGTTTATTTCGCAACCGCTACGGCAGCAGGATGTGAGAACCGTTCAGACAGTGCATTTGTCACGGTAAGCAACAATCCTGATACTCCTGTCATTACCGCAAACGGAGCAAATCCTGCCTGCGACGGAGATATTGTTACCCTGGTATCATCGGCTTCCGGAAACAACAGCTGGTCAAGCGGTGAAACTGCCGATTCAATTACTGTGGCTACTACAGGAACTTTTACTGTGACCCATACCAATGCTTCAGGTTGTTCAGCGACTTCGGCCTCATTCGAAATGGTATTCAATCCTTCGCCGGTTAAGCCGTCAATTGCACTCATAGATTCGGGAGCGATCTGTATGGAAGATTCTGTTCGCCTGGTGGTAACTCCTGCGGGAAGTAACACCTGGAGTACCGGAAGCACCGCCGACACGATTGTAGTAAGATCTACCGGAGTGTACACCGTAACTGCTGCGAATTCATTCGGGTGTGAGGTGGTTTCAGACGATGTTGAGATTACCTTCAATTCGCTGCCGACCCGTCCGGTAATCACTTCGGCAGATCCATTCTGTCTTGGAAATACCGTTCAACTGCAAAGCAGTGGTACAGGTACCAATACCTGGAGCGACAACTCTACCTCAGATTCGCTTGCAGTAACCTCCAACGGAACTTATACTGTGACGGTTACCGATAGCAACGGATGCAGCCGGGTTTCTGCGCCTTACGAAGTAACTTTCGACAGCATTCCGGCAAAACCGGTGATTACTCAGATGGGAAACCAGCTCACTGCTTCAGGCAATGCAGCCGCTTACCAGTGGTTCGACGACAACGGCCCGATTTCGGGAGCCAATGCGAAAACCTATTCACCTACTCATTCAGGCATGCATTCGGTTACCGCTTATTCTGCGCAGGGTTGCGCAAGTCCGTCGTCCGGTCCTTTTGCGTTCAGCGGTGTAGGAGTTGCAGAAGTATCAGCACTTTCAGGTGTGAAACTGTATCCTAACCCAAGTCCCGGTGCCTTCACTATTTTCGTTGCACAGGATGCCGCTTTCGATGCTTACCGCATCACCGATCTTAGTGGAAGGATCATAACCGGTGCTCAACTCGTGAAAGGAAACAACCAGGTTAACACAGGTCTTTCAGCAGGTGTATATATCGTTGAATTACTGAATAACACTGTGGTTTCAGCCCAAGGCAGACTGGTTATACAATAACCATCCCCCCCTTTAGTGTCTATGAAAAATACCTCCGAAAGGGGGTATTTTTTTTGGTGATTATTAAGGCTAATTTTGCAACCGTATGAACCAGTATAAAAAGGTCGCTTTTCACACCCTGGGCTGCAAGCTGAATTTTTCTGAAACTTCCACCATTTCAAGACTGTTCACCGATGCGGGATTTGCCCGGGTGGATTTTGCTGATCAGCCAGACATTTATGTGATCAACACCTGTTCGGTAACCAACAATGCCGATAAGGAGTGTAAAAAGCTTGTGCGGAAGGCATTGAAGATCAACCCGGACGCATTTGTTGCTATAATCGGTTGTTATGCACAGCTGAAACCAACAGAAATCGCGGAGATTGATGGAGTTGACCTGGTATTGGGTGCCAATGAGAAATTCAACCTGCTCGAACACGTAGAGGACCTCAGGAAGAAAAAGGAAGCGACGGTCTTCAACACGGAGATCAAGCAGGTGCACCAGTTTTTTCCGGCATACAGCAGCGGCGACCGCACTCGTACTTTCCTGAAGGTGCAGGACGGCTGTGATTATTTCTGCTCGTTTTGTACCATTCCGCTGGCAAGAGGATTCAGCCGGAGTGCCAACATAGCGAAAACCATCGCGGTGGCTACGGAAGTAGCAGGAACAGAGGCGCGTGAGGTAGTATTGACCGGTGTAAATCTTGGTGATTTCGGTTCAGGTACGGAGGAGAATTTCTTCGGACTGATCCGCGAACTTGAACGCATCGACGGGATAGATCGCTACCGGATATCGAGCATCGAACCGAACCTGTTGAGTACGGAAATCATTGAGCACGTTGCTGCTTCTGCAAAATTTGCCCCGCATTTCCATATTCCCCTTCAATCGGGAAGTGATAAGATACTTGAGTCGATGCGCAGACGGTACAAGTCAGACCTGTACCGCGACCGTGTAAGCACCATCAAATCCCTGATGCCGCATTGCTGCATTGGAGTTGATGTGATCGTAGGCTTCCCGGATGAAACGGATGAGGATTTTATGGATACCTATAATTTCCTTAACGAACTTGAAGTGAGTTATTTCCACGTGTTCACTTACAGTGAGCGCGACAATACCACGGCAGTAAGAAAGCCCGAATTGGCAGTTCCTATGAACATCCGTGCAGAGCGAAGTAAAAAACTGCACATCCTGTCTGACAAAAAGAAGCGTAAATTCTACGAAGACAACGTAGGCAGGGAAGGAGTGGTGCTGTTTGAAGGAGAAGAAGACAACGGACTGATGTACGGTTTCTCTGAGAATTACATCAAGGTAAGAACGCCGTTTGATGCCGCATTGGTAAATAAAATGGCAAAGGTGAAGTTCACGGCAATAGCCGCCGACGGCAATATGACCATCGAAACCGACCTGGAGTCGATGGAACTGCTGAACCCCGGACATTTGTCGCTTGCAAAATAAGAATGATTACAACTGTTTAACCCATTAAATATGTCTCCGGATCTAAGGCACCTTCTCGGTGAAGTCGAGAAACTAAGCGTCTCTGTTGGACGGTTCATTGTTACCCAGAGAAAAGGGGCTTTCCGTATTGACGAAAAATCATTCAACAACCTCGTTACCGAAGTTGACAAAGCGGCGGAAGAAAAATTTGTCGAAGGATTGATGCAGATTCTTCCGGGCGCCGGGTTTATAGCTGAGGAAGGAACCGGAAGCCGTGCTGCAGAAGGCTACAACTGGATCATTGACCCGATCGACGGGACCACCAATTTTGTACACAATGTGCCTTTGTACTGTACAAGCGTAGGTTTGTTTGATGGCAATGACATTGTTTTGGGAGTGATCAACGAGCCGAACGGAAAAGAGTGTTTTTCTGCAGCCAAAGGCCTGGGAGCTTTCCTGAACGGTCATAAAATGCACGTTTCTGCATCTCCGCTGCTGCTGAACTCCCTGATTGCCACCGGATTTCCTTACGACGATTTTGCCCGCGAGAACGGGTATTTTAAGGTGCTGAAGGATTTTACCCACAAAACACGGGGTATACGCAGGCTTGGCTCTGCGGCACTCGACCTGGCTTATGTGGCCTGCGGACGCTTCGATTCATTTTATGAATACGGCCTAAATCCCTGGGATGTGGCTGCAGGGATCATACTGGTAGAGGAAGCCGGCGGGAGGTGTTCCGATTTCAGAAGCGGCAGAAACATGCTTTTCGGTGAAGAGATTATCGCTTCAAACCAGAAAATCCACCAGGAGATGGAAGTTATTATACAACAGGTGTTTTCAAATAACGACTAGGATTTGTAACAACTGACGGCTCTTTTTATATTTTTAACCCCAAAATTTCTCACTTTCCATGAATCGTATATTTTCTGTAATACTGCTTTCCGGCGTAGTGCTCGCCACCGGTTGTAAAAAGAAACTGGATATTGCACCACCAGATGTAGTATACATGAATATCAATGGTGCCTCGGAAGATATCGTGCTGACTGCCGGTAACAACTATTCGTTTTTCTACCAGATCGAAGACAATTCCGGGGTTGATTACGTGAACATCAAAGTGCAGAAAGGCTTCAATTTCGAAACTAATCCGGAAAAGACAGCTGCTGATTTTTTCCTGTCGAACGGATTTGATTACGACCAGAAAGTAAAAACCGAAGGCATCTCATTCAACCCTCCTTCCAATGTCAGCGCAGGAAGCTACCGAGTGAGCGTTAAGCCTTCAGACAACAACGACAACAATAACGTAGAACGTTTTCTCGATTTTATCGTGGTAAACGGAACAGAACCTAAAATGACAGATTTCGGATTCAGTTCTACGACCGATTCCCTTTCCGA
Source organism: Bacteroidota bacterium (assembly GCA_040386675.1). Taxonomy (GTDB): domain Bacteria; phylum Bacteroidota; class Bacteroidia; order Flavobacteriales_D; family Luteibaculaceae; genus DASUEB01. The sequence goes on from JAZKEZ010000167.1 coordinate 4,518, forward strand.
AGTGGTTTCTGCACGTCGCGGCGATAACCTGGTGTTTTACGGTAAAGCCGAAAGCGGAACCGATATTGCCAAGGTGAAGATCGAGTTCCTGAACGCCACAAAATCATTGCTGTATAAGGAAATTCCTTTTAGCGGTACCACTGATTTTGCTGTCGACCTGAAACAGATCAGCGATTCACTGAAGATCACCGTAGACCCGATCTGGGGCCGCGGAGATTACAAAGTGGTGGTTCATGTAATAGACAGCAACGGACAGGCCGCAGTGAAAATATTTAAAATGAAAGTGGTCTACTAATCCAGACCACTTTACATCCCTTATTAACCCTCAATTCTCTCTCACATTTGACCAATAGTATTCACGGTGTTGTAAAATACTTCAACCCCAAATCCAATCACGGGAAGATTTGTTCGCCGGGAATAGCGGAAGACGTGTATATCCACATCTCTGATATCCAAGGCAGCGCGGTGATCCTGATGGCCGGCGAAGAAGTAACATTCGATCTGGAACACGGTCCGCAATCTCTTGTGGCCCGGAACCTGAAACGCAGCGGACTCCGCTTTACCGGCGAAGTGATCGATTTCGAAAAGGGAAAAGGAACCGTTGAATGTCACGCTGACGGTAAGCACTATTCCATTTATTTCCGTGATTTTATCGGTACCGACGGAATTGCTCTGTGTAAAAAGGACGTCCGGATCAAATGCGAAAGCGGCGAGGAACTGGAGTTCTATCTCACCAACGACAGCCGTTATGGTGAAAAGGCCGTTCAGATCATCATGGTCGATTCGAGAAAGCCGCTTGAGAAGTTCTCTTACCTGCCCAACTTTGATCAGCACCTGCAGCGGCTTGCCCAGCTCAGTGACGAGAACTGGGATTACATCGGCTCATCGTCAGGCGAAAGTTTCCCGGTGCTGAAAAATTACCTGATGTACACCTTCTCCAGACTCAAAAGGGAGGAGAAGCTGTTTTCAAAAGCAAGCATTACGTATTCTACAACCCGGATCACCTGGAATAACGAGGAGATGGAAATCGGGAATGCCTGTTTCAATACAGGACTGGCGGATCGGTTCCAGCAGGATATCTACGCTTATTTCGAGGAAAACCTCAACAAAAAATACTGTAAGGATCCAAAGTGGGTGCTCAAAGGATTTTTTTCGGCAAACAAAGGTCCCATGAACCTGTTCAGGGAAAAGCCAGAACCGGCAAACTACCTGCTCGACATGGATTCGATGTGCGATCTTCTTTTTGATCCTGAAAAGTCGCTCGAACTATCATACAATCACCTGCTGGAAGAGCGGGAAACCCGGTTTCCGTTGTCATTCAGAAGTAAAAATGTTCCAGAATCCACAGTGATCAATTGTCTGAATGCGGCGGTGGAAAAATCCATAAAGCGGGTGAGGAGAAATTACAAGACCGCGATCCCGCAGTATTTCAATCACAAGATCCAGTTGCTGCTGCCGCTTTGTATGGAGAGCGACGACCAGGTAGACCTGGCGCTGGTGATCGAGAAGAAAGACGGTGGATATGTGGCTTCTGCGGTTCTTGAACTCGAAAAAGCCTATAGCAATGCCCGCTTGATCGCCAAGCCCGATCGCGAATGGCTGATACCTGCAAGGGAGAAGAAATGCGAGATCAGGGTAGTAAACATCGATGCTGTAAGCGATTCCGGTGAGAATCCGCTGGCGCAGCTGGTAGATCGCGAAATTGTTCCACAAGCCTGATCAGTCAGGAAAACCGGAATGGTTTTTATTTAGATTAAATATTGATAAGATCTTTTTCCTATTTTTGCCTCCGAAATTTGAAGGAGGATGAATATTCTGCAGGCTTTTCTTGATCAGCATTCTAAACCGTTGGAAATGGGTTGCACCAACTGCACCTGCGGGCTGGCCGAGGAAAAAAAGAAGAAGTGCTGTAAGAAGTATAAAAAAGGTAAGCGTTGCAAGTCTTGTCCTAACGGTTAACGTATAATTGAAAAGGTACGACGTCATCATTGTCGGTGGAGGAGCCGCAGGCTTTTTTACCGCGATCAATGCAGCACAGCTTCACCCCGGACTATCGGTCCTGCTGCTCGAAAAGGGAAACCAGTTTCTGGGTAAGGTAAAAGTGAGTGGCGGCGGACGCTGCAACGTAACCCACGCGTGTTTCGACCCCAACGAGCTCATTAAATTCTATCCCCGCGGGAGCAAAGAACTTCGCGGACCATTTCACAGTTTCCAGCCCGGAGATGTATTTGAATGGTTCCAGTCGCGTGGCGTGGAACTCAAGATCGAAGACGACAACCGCGTTTTTCCCGTAACCGACAGCTCACAAACCATTATAGACTGCTTCCTGAACGAGGCAAAGAAAAACGGCGTAACGCTCCAGCTGCAAACCGGCGTGGAGTCGTTTGTGTGTGAAGGAGACAGCTGGATACTGAAAACCAACCGCGGTGAATTCAGCGCTTCAAAGCTCGTTGTGGCTACCGGAAGCTCGCCCCAGGTCTGGAAGTCGCTGGAGCAGCTGGAAATAGCTGTTGTGCGCCCGGTCCCATCGTTATTCACCTTCAACTGTACCGACCCGCTGATCAAAGATTTGCAGGGAATCAGCCTGCCGCAGGTCGATGTACTGATCGCAAAAGGAAAACTTGAAGCATCAGGTCCATTCTTGATCACCCACTGGGGATTTTCGGGTCCGGCAATTCTGCGATTGTCAGCATGGGGAGCCAGGTTCCTCGAACAGGAAGGGTACAATTTCGACCTGCAACTCAACCTGCTGCCCCAGTTCGACGAATCGGATACCATTACTGAATTGAAGGAACTGCGCCTTTCGGAAAGCAAAAAGAAGATCGGGACCTATGCGCGTTTCGCGCTGCCAGCAAAGCTGTGGCAAAGCCTGGTTCAGAAACACAATCTCTCCGAAAAAAACTGGGCAGACCTGAACAACCGCGACATCGAGTTGCTTGCAGAGAGCATTCACCGGTTGGTGGTAAAAATCCGGGGCAAAAGCACATTCAAAGAAGAATTCGTGACCAGCGGAGGAGTTCGTTTAAAAGACATCGATTTCAAAACCATGGAGCACAAGATGGTCTCCAATCTATACTTCGCCGGAGAAGTCCTCGATATCGACGCAATAACCGGAGGTTTCAACTTCCAGGCGGCTTGGACTACGGGGTATATTGCAGCATCTTCTTTAAAGTAAGAATTAAGCGGTTTTAACCACGGAGGCGCGGAGGAAGGCGCAGAGGTCACAGGGAGTTCATCTCTGTGAACACTGCGCCCACCTCCGCGCCTCTGTGGTTTTCATAACCACCCAAAACCAAAACAGCGAACTCACTTCCGTGGTTCGCTGCTCCTAATTCTTACTTCTTAATTCTTACTTCTTAATTTTCAGTTAGTTTCCTCCGCTTGCGCCTCCCATTTCCATTCCGCCGCCGTCCATGTTGTTTAGGTTCTTGCGTTTGAAAAGAGACACGTCAAACTTACCAAAACGGTAGCTGAAGTTAACGCGTACATACTGTGGGTTACGTCTTCTGAACGTATCCTGTACAAAGTATTCAGATTCAGAATGGGTGTAGTTAACCTGTGAGCGGAAAATATCCTGTATGCCCAGCGAGATCGAACCCATGCGGTTTTTGAAGAGGTCTTTTTTGATCGATACGTCTACACTGTAGCTTTCGCGGATATATCCCTGTGCCGAACCGGTTGGTCCGCCGCCAAAGAAGTTACCCATTCCGCCGCCACCGCCGCCGCCGTTTCTTGAACCGCCGCTTGCAGGAAGTGCAGTTTTGCTGCGGTAATCCGCATTAACCTGGATCGAATAGTTCTTTGGTAGTTTAAAGGTGGTGTTTAGCTTGGTAAAGTATCCGAGGCGTTCCACACGAAGGTCTTTGTCGATGTTGGTACCGTCGATCACCGCGTTGAATATGTTGAAGTTATAGGTTACGTCGAGCCATTTGCGCAGTTCGGTCTTCAGGGTGATCTCAGCACCGTAGCTGTAGCTCTGGTTGGCGTTGATGTAGCTGGAAATGATCACGTCGCGGTTCAGTACCGGGTTAAACTCGGTGGTCTGGTAACGTGTAATGTTCCCCATGGTGTTCTTGTAATACACCGAAGTCAGGAAATTAGTCTTGGAACTGAACGTTTTCATGTACGACAACTCCAGCGAATTGGTGAATTCAGGTACCAGGTTCGGGTTACCTCTCGACAGGTTCAGTGAGTCGGTGTAGTCGATAAACGGCATCAGCTGGAAGAAGTTCGGACGGTTGATCTTACGGGTGTAACTGAACTGGATGTCATCTCCATCGTTCACTTTATAAGTCACGAACAAACTCGGGAACAGGCTGAACGGGAAAGAGTTGGTGAACGTTGAAGTCGAATCTTTCTGGATCAGGGTACCGGTGTAGGTAGAGCTTTCAAGACGCAAACCGGTCTGGAAGCTGAACTTATTGATCTTCTGGCTGAAGGTCGAATAAGCCGCGTAGACCATGTTCTTGAATGCGTAATTGTTCGAGATCGAAACCTGCTCGATAAAGGCGCCGTTTGGTGCCTGGATAAAGTTGCGGTTGTCGTTAAAGTTATCGTTGTAAGAAGCGCGCAGACCCCCTTCGATCTTGCTGTTCTCGGTCAGAGGGTTCACGTAATCAGTCTGGATCGTAATGAAACTATTGTGTCCGCTACCGTTTTGTTTCTGGAAAATAGGACTAAGGAACTCGGTTCCGCCCTGGTCGAAATAATGCGTCTGGAAATCTCCGCCACCGCTGTTTTCAGAACGGTTGAAGTTGATGTCGGCGGTAATTTCGTTCCCGGCTTTTGGGAAAAGGTGTTTGTAAGAAAGATTCGATCCCAGGTTGGTGAATTTCCGGTTGGTTTCCGATTTCCGGTAACCGGTGGTATAATTCTGAGAAAGCGTACTGTCTGTGCGGATGTACACCGAGTCATCTGGATTGAAAGCACCGCCGCCAACGTTGAATCCTAAGGTGAAGGTGTTCCGGTTATCCGGGAAATAATCGATACCGAAACGGCCGAAAGCCATGTTTCCGTCAGAAATCTGCTTGTTGTCCTGGTGAACATTGGTAAACGGAGTGATGAAGTTCTGACGGTCGGTATAACCGGTACTTACGGTACGGCGCTGGTTCAGGAACAGCATCCCGAACAGGTTCACTTTTCCTTCACGCAGGTTGATGTCTCCGCCTCCGTTGAATTTACCGAACTTATCCACACCGGCGCGAATACCACCGTTGTAACCGAATTTCCTGTTCTTTTTAAGGACGATGTTGATGATCCCGCCCATACCACCAGAGGCATCATACTTGGCTGAAGGGTTGGTGATCAGTTCAACACTCTGGATCGCATCCGCAGGGATCTGGTCGATCGACATGGAAGACGGGCGACCGTCAACAAATATGGTAGGCGCGTTGTTTCTCAGGGTTACGTTACCGTCCATGTCCACACTTACAGAAGGAACGGTTTTCAATACGTCTTCGGCAGTTCCACCGGCAGTGATCGCCTGTTTCTCTACGTTGAAGACTTTTTTGTCGATGTCCATCCGGAATGAAGGTTCGGAACCTTCAACCACCACTTCTTTCAGGTCGTTGGAGACAGCCAGCTTGATGTTGCCGAGGTCTTTATCTACGGCATTCATGGCTTTTTGCATGTCCATTTGCTTGCCAAGTTCGAACTTCAGGTCAAACTTCACCTTCTGCTCGATCGGTTTGTAACCGATTGCGCTGATCTTCAGGGTGAATTCTCCGAAAGGAGGTAGTTTATCGATACTGAAATCACCGTTCGACTGGGTGATCTGACCGCCGAGGATCACAGGCTTCATTGATTTTGTGGTGCTGTCAAACTTGTTGCCATTCAACTGAACCGTGGCGAATTCAATTGCTTTTCCGGTTTGTGAATCTACGATCTTACCGTAAAAGCGACCGACATTCATCTGCTCGCGGTTCATGCCTCCTTTACCGCCGCCCATTCCAGGGAATTGGCCAAAAGACAGCTGAGTGATGAGTAACAGGAAAAGGAAATGGGAGTATTTTTTTATCATGGTGGGAAATTCGGGCGCAAGTTAACCGGGCAGCCAATAAAGATTTGTTAAAAGTGAGGCTTGGACCTATAAAAGGTTGAATGGTTTAATGACATCTATAATTTAACCGCAAAGAGCGCGAAGAGTGTTTACGGAAGCTTCTAACGGATTAAATCTCTTCGATGTCAATATCAGAGTTGGTGTTGTCCATGTGTTCCAGCAGTGCTACCAGTTCTTTTACGAGCACTGATTTTTCAGAATCTTTCTGCGTAGCCAGGAAATCTTTTCCGAAAGAAATTCCTTCAAGCAGTTGCTCTTCATCAAAAGGTGCTTCGAGATTTTCGATCACGGTAAGTGCTTCAACCATGGTGCGGTAATCTCCGGAAACACCGATTTTTACAATGTCGAGCAAGTGGTGATTCACCTTGCTTCCAAAGGTACCGTTCCACAATACACTCAGCAGATGGTGGTGAACCGGGCTGTATTTTTTCTCGGCAAAAAGTTGGAGGAACATGTCCATTGCGGCAGGAACCTTCATGTTGTTCAACAGCTCAAGGATCTGTTGGGTAATGGAGTAAGAAGGTTCGGTAAGCAGAAGATCGAGCAGGGCAGGAACCACCGTAGCGTTTCCTTTGTCTTTCAGAAGTTCCAGTGTTGCGATGATCACCTCATCATCTTCGTCCGTAAGCTTTTTGATCAGCTCTTTGGTATCTGTTGCAGCCATGATTGTAAAATAAAAGCTGCAAAGGTATAATTAGAAGATTAGATAATTAGATAATTTGTTGATGGGGTGATGTGTTGATTTGTTGATGTGTTGATTTGGAAAGCCCCGGCTCATCAATGTACTTAACACCTCATTTTCAATTCTCCATTCTCAATTCTCCACCGAAAGAATGGCTTCCAGGATTTTAAGCTCGGCGACTTTATCCTCGTACCCTTGTCGGGCATAACTGTAGATCAGGTTATTGAGCATGCGGCGCACCATAGCACGGTTGCTGCACGGAACAAAATATTCAGGTTCCTGCTCGAGTTTCAGCTGGGTAAGGAACTGTTCGATCTCCTGCCGGTTTACGATCGCGCCGTTGCTGAATGGGTTGATGTAGAACAATACCTCCTCATCGCCGGCATCCAGAAAGAAATTGGTCTGGTGAATGTCCAGGTAGGCGAGTATGAAGTGATTGGGAAGGTTTACTCCTTTTATCGGAACTCCAAGTTTTTCAGCAACCAGCTGGAAAACCATGGCCAGTGAAAGCGGATTTCCCTTTTTGCTTTCCAGCACATCGCTCATGAATGAATTCTGCGGAGAATGGTAATTGGTCTTGTTGGCCTTGAATCCCAGAATGGTAAACAACACATAATTGAATACCCGTACGGTTTCGAAGGCAGTAAGATTCGGGTTGAGTTCGAGCCAGATGGTACGGCTTATCCGGTCAATTTCCTTTTCAAGTCCTTTTTTGGTGCTTTCCGGATATTGGTATTTATTGATCAGGTATGCACCTTCGAGCAGATCGGCATCGTTTTTTGCCCATTCTTCGAATCCGGTTTTTACCGCATTGAATTGGATCTGGTGTACAATGTCCAGGATGCGGTCCTGGAAAAAAGGCTCGAAATGACTGAATTCCCACAGGTTTTCCAACTCGGGAATTGCTTCTTCTCCGTAGGAGAGCAGCTGATCTCTTACCTGGTTATAGATATCTCCGTCGGGGTCATCCAGCAAGGAGATCAGTGCCTTTAATTCAGATACCTTCACCATCGCATAATTTTACTGCAATTTACGGCGGTCAGGGCTGGCGTATCCGGCAGTAGCGGTGCTTTTGTTAACAGTTAATCTGTTAACTTTTCCAATGTTTTGATAATTAATGACTTAGTAACCTTCTCCGGGTCAGAACTGAAGGTTTGGTTCACCCGGTTGGCTATAATTCCGCAGATCGTGATCGCGCTGTGCCCCATCAGTTTACTCAGCCCGTAAATCCCGCTGGTTTCCATCTCGTAATTGGTAAGCCGGCGGTCGCGCCACTGCATTTTATTGAGCAGGAAATTCTGTAAGCGGTTATTCCCGTTTATTCTCAGGTAACGGCCCTGTGGTGCGTAAAATCCGCTGGCGGTAACGGTTATTCCCGGCCGGAAGGTGTTCCCGAACAAGTCGATCAGACGGTTGGAGGCTTTGATGGCATAGGGTTTTGCAAGCAGTATGTTCCACTGGGTCTGGCGGATGAATTCGTCCCTGAGATCCATACAGTCGATGGATTCACTGAACGGATAATACTGCATCAGTCCGTCGAGACCAATGGCGTATTCGCTATAGATGTGTGAATCTACCGGTATATCGGCCTGCAGGCTTCCCGAAGTGCCGATCCTCACCAGCGACATACGGGTCAGGGAGTCTTTCACTTTCCGTTTGGCGAAGCAGATGTTGTGCAATGCATCCATTTCATTCAGTAAAATGTCGATGTTGTCGGTACCGATCCCTGAGGAGATCACCGAAAGGCGCTTTGACCCGATATACCCGGTATGGGTAATGAATTCGCGGGTTTGCACCTCGTGCTCCATCCGGTCGAAATGGTACGAGACTTCTTTCACACGATCAGGATCACCAACAATGATCACCGTATCACTCAGTTGTTCGGGAAACAGGTTAAGGTGATAAATGGCACCTGAAGGCCGGAGTATCAGTTCTGATGATGACAGTGTCGCAGACTGCCTGGTTTGTGTGATCGAATTCATGGGCACAAAATTTTAGGGAGACATTAAAGTTAGGTAATTCTGAAATCAGATCAGGTGATTCTCAGGACTTTCCTGCTGGTTTTTCTGCCAATTGCTGTTTTCTGATAATCAATGAATTGATAGGTTCTTCTAGCAGGGAGATGTGGCAAATTATTTTGGGGTCCCTCGCTGCGCTCGGGAT
>JAZKEZ010000168.1:0-4314 GCA_040386675.1 Bacteroidota bacterium
CTTGGCCTTGGTGATCCCGCGGCGCATAGCTTTAAGCATATTGTCGGAAGCGTGCTGCAACGGCATATCGAGGTAATTGCAGATGTTGTCGCGTTCGCGCATCACGTCGAGCACTTCCATCGGGAAACCTGAAGGATATGCATAATGCAGGCGGATCCAGTCCAGTCCGTTGATGTCGGACAGGTGTTTCAGTAAATCGGCGAGTTTACGCTCCTTGTAAAGGTCGATGCCGTAGTACGTAAGGTCCTGGGCAATAAGTATCAGTTCCTTGGTTCCGCCGGCTACCAGTTTTTTCGCACTGTCAACCAGGGTTTCTATCGGCGTCGAAAGGTGCTTTCCACGCATCAGCGGGATTGCACAAAACGAGCACGGACGGTCGCAGCCTTCTGCAATCTTAAAATAAGCGTAATGATTGGGTGTGGTCAGCAATCTTTCGCCAACCAGTTCCTGTTTGTAATCGGCTTTAAGGGTTTTCAGCATACGCGGCAGATCGCGTGTACCGAACCAGGCATCAACTTCCGGGATTTCTTTTTCCAGGTCGCCTTTGTAACGCTCGCTTAAGCAGCCGGTAACGTATACTTTGTCTACCAGTCCGGCGTTTTTACCGTCGGCGTAACGCAAAATGGTATCAATACTTTCCTGCTTGGCATTATCGATAAAGCCGCAGGTATTAATGATCACAATGGAAGAATCCCCGCTTTTGCTCTCGTGCTCAACTTCGAAATTGTTGGCCTTCAGCTGTCCCATCAGCACTTCAGAGTCGTAGATATTCTTGGAACATCCAAGTGTCACTACATTCACCTTGTTCTTCTTCAGCGTTCTCGCTCGCATATCCTTATTCCTTCTTAAATAGTAATCTTTTTTACCGAAAACTCCCCGGCACCGAAGTTGGTCAGCAACCCGGTGTTCTTTCCGGCAGCCTTTAACTCGGCTTTCAGTTGTTGTTCACGTGCCGCCGCCGGTGGTTCCGCACTGGCGTTCACATCGAGCATGATCTTATCTTCAATGTACAGGTCGCACTTAAAACTGCCTACCCGGATGTCGTTGTACAATACCGAGAAATCCTCGTCGAACGCAAAATCAAGTTTCGCATCATCCAGCGCTACTTTCAGCGCACTGTGGTAGATCCGCTCGGCAAAGCCCGGCCCGAGTTCCTTATGCACCTTCTGGCAACAGGCAATGATCTTATCGGTCAGTTTATCGTTTTCCAATTCTCAATTGTCAATTTTCAATTCTCAATTGAATAAGCTTTCCACAAACTCGCGTTTGTCAAACAATTGCAGATGCTCCATCTTCTCACCCACTCCAATAAATTTGATAGGGATACGGAACTGGTCTGATATCCCGATCACCACACCGCCTTTTGCAGTACCGTCAAGTTTGGTTACGGCAATGGCAGTAACGTCGGTGGCTTTCGTGAATTCCCGTGCCTGTTCTATGGCGTTCTGACCGGTCGAGCCGTCGAGAACCAGTAATACTTCATGCGGTGCGGCCGGGATCACTTTCTGGATCACTCTCCTGATCTTGGAAAGCTCTGCCATAAGTCCGACTTTATTGTGGAGGCGGCCGGCGGTATCAATGATCACCACATCTGCACCGGTCTTTTTGGCTTCGTTTACCGCGTCGAAGGCTACAGAGGCCGGGTCGCTTCCCATGGCCTGGGCCACAACGGGAACACCTACGCGTTCGCCCCAGATCTTCAGCTGGTCTACTGCCGCGGCACGGAAAGTATCGGCAGCACCAAGTACCACTGATTTACCGGCGAGTTTGAACTGGTTGGCCAGTTTACCTATGGTGGTGGTCTTGCCTACCCCGTTCACACCAACAACCAGGATAACATAGGGTTCGCCTTTTTCTACCGGAAGGGTATTGAAATCAGAGCCGTCTGGTGCATCCTGCAGCAGTTCGGCAATTTCTTCGCGGAGGATGCGGTTGAGTTCAGAAGTACCCAGCACCTTGTCTTTCGCCACGCGTTCCTCGATGCGCTGAATGATCTTGATGGTCGTTTCGACGCTAACGTCAGAACTGACCAAAATCTCTTCGAGTTCATCAAGTACATCAGCATCGACCTTGCTTTTACCGACAATGATTCTTGCCAGTTTGCCAAGTACGCTTTCGCGCGTTTTGGTCAATCCCTGATCGAGATCTTCTTTTTTGTTTTTGTAGAGGAAGTCAAAAAATCCCATTGGTGGTTACTTTATCCTGTGACGAGGGCTGCCTGCGAAAGTACAGGTTTTTATCCGTCGGAATATAAAATACAAAAAAGGCCTTACCCGAATGGGGTAAAGCCTTTAAATGTGAACAGACAAGAATTAGTTATTCTTGAAAAAGTCGTTTACAAGGTCGTTGTTCACAACCTCTTCTTTGAACGAATAAGACCCGGTTTTAGATGACTTAACCATCTTGATCACCTTGGTCATGTTCTTAGACTCAGCTTTCTGAAGCGATGCTACTACTTTCTTTGCCATGGTATCTTATTATTTGATCTCTTTGTGAACGGTCATTTTCTTAAGTACTGGATTGTACTTTTTGATCTCCAGGCGGTCAGGAGTGTTTTTTCTGTTCTTCACAGTGATATAACGGGACATCCCGGCCATACCGCTGGTCTTGTGCTCAGTACACTCAAGAATTACCTGTATCCTGTTGCCTTTACTTTTCTTTGCCATTGCTACGGATATTAATAGATGATATAACCTTTATCTGAAGCTCTTTTCAAAGCGGCAGATACTCCGATTTTATTGATTGTTTTGATCGCCGCGGTAGAAACTTTCATAACTACCCATTCTCCGGTCTCAGGAACAAAAAACTTTTTTGTCTGAAGGTTCGGGTAAAAACAACGCTTTGTTTTGCGGTTTGAATGCGAAACATTGTGTCCTACCTGCCTCATTTTTCCTGTAAGTGTGCAAACTCGTGCCATTTCTATAATCCTTTAGCTGTATTTTTCAAAAAGGTGTGCAAAGAAATGACAATTTTTTTAATTACCGAAATCTTTGACTAATTCTTTTCTCAAAAGATTTAAAACCGCAAGTGTTGATCTTTCGATGTTTCTGATCCTGTCGCTTCCGAATTTTTGCTTAAAGCTCTCAACCCCTTTGGATGAAGCAATAGCATAAAAGATCGTTCCTACCGGCAGATCGCTTGTTCCGCCCCCCGGTCCGGCCAGTCCGGAAGTTGCAACAGCATAGTCGGCCTGGAAAAGCTGAAGTGCGTTAAGTGCCATCTGTTCAACCACTTCGGTCGATTCGGCTCCGTGCTTCTCCAGCAACGCAGGATCAATGCCCAGGAACTGTTGCTTGGCAAAGTTAGAATAAGCCACCACACTTCCTTTAAAATATACCGACGAACCCGCAACCGAGGTAATGAGCCGGTCGATATTGCCGCCTGTACAGCTTTCTGCGGTGGCCAGTGTCTTGCCGTTTTTGGTGAGCAGCCTGCCGATCACGGACTCCAGCTGCTCGTCTTCTTCACCATAAATATAGTCGGGGATCAGCGTATACAATTCATTCACCTTAGCTGCCACCTGTGCGATGCGTTGCTGTTCTTCGCCGCCATAGGCCGAGAGTCGCAGTTTTACCATTCCCGGACTCGGCAGGTACGCGAGTTTCAGTCCTTCAGCCGGCAACGAATCTTCCCAGTCGGCAACCATTTCGGCAAGAAAGCTCTCACCTATGCCGTGTGTCATTATAGTGCGATGAACGATCGTATCTGCTTTGAAGTGCGCCTTAAGTCCCGGCAATACCTGGGTTTCCATCAGGTGTTCCATCTCATAGGGAACTCCCGGAAGTGAAACTACCACCGCATCACCGTACTCAAACCACATCCCGCTGGCGGTACCTTTAAGATTATCCAGTACCCGGCAATTGTCGGGCAACAGCGCCTGGTTGCGGTTTACCTCGAGCATCGGACGGTCAAACTTTTTGAAGAACTCCTCTACCCGCTCGAGTACTGCCTGGTTCATCACCAGTGTACTGCCAAAATAATCGGCCAGGGTATGTTTGGTCAGGTCGTCTTTTGTCGGACCCAGTCCGCCGGTTATAATGATGATCTTTACCCGTCCGAGTGCTTCCGTAAGACAGGATTTGATCTCACCCGGATCATCGCTGATCGAACTGATCCGGTTGATGAAAAAACCGGCAGCATTCATCGCCTTGCCGATCCATGCAGAATTAGTATCGACAGTCTGCCCGATAAGTATTTCATCACCAACGGTTATGATCTCTGCTTTCATCCTTTATTAATTATAGATATACAATAATACGATTATACTGAGGAGGTCCGCGCTTATACGGAGGAGATCCCTCGCTGCGCTCGGGA
>JAZKEZ010000169.1:0-3088 GCA_040386675.1 Bacteroidota bacterium
ATCGAGCAGGCCGGTAAAGGCGTGATCGTTTACATGAACCAGGAAGGCCGCGGCATCGGACTGGTAAACAAGCTGAAAGCCTACCAATTGCAGGAAGAAGGCATGGATACCGTTGAAGCCAATCAGAAACTCGGTTTCAAACCCGACGAACGCGACTACGGCGTTGGTGCACAGATCCTCAGAGATCTTGGCGTAAGCAAGATGAAACTATTGAGCAACAATCCCCGCAAACGCACCGGCCTCATTGGTTACGGCCTCGAGATCGTTGACAATATGGAGATCGAGATCGCTTCGAACCCGCACAACGAATTGTACCTGCAAACCAAGAAAGACAAACTGGGACATAGTTTGAAGCTGGGCGGGGAATGATTTGGTGATTTGATGATTTGGTGATTTGTTGAATTGTTGATTTGGTGAATTGTATATTGGGCAATGAGCCGGTTGGTTAATTATTGGTATCTACTTTGCATACCCCAAACCAATTTTCCCATTTCCCCACTATCACATTTTCTAATTATCACATTTTCTAATTATCTAATTATCTAATTCCCCAACATGATCCAATTCATCGGCTTTGCCCTCGCCATCGCAATGGCATTTATCGCTATCCGTCAATTAACAGGTATCGGAAAACGAAAAGTCGTTGTTCCTGAAGAAGATCCGTTTCCTAAGGCCTGGCGCGGACTGTTGAAGGATGTGGTTTTTTACCAGAAACTGGATCAGCAGGGAAAAAAGCGTTTTGAATTCAAGATTCAGGATTTCCTGGCCAATTGCATGATAACCGGGATCGAGACTGAGGTCGAGGATTCCGATCGTGTGCTGATTGCGGCCAGTGCAGTGATCCCGATCTTCAATTTTCCCGACTGGGCCTACCGCAATCTCGGGGAAATATTGCTCTACGCCGATTCGTTCAACGAACATTATCACACCGAAGGAGCCGACCGGAGAATACTCGGAATGGTGGGCGAGGGTGCCATGCAGGGTAAGATGATCCTTTCCAAACGCGCGCTGCACCACGACTTCACGAATCATACCGACAAGCATAATACTGCTGTTCACGAATTTGTACACCTCATCGATAAATCAGACGGCGCTACCGACGGTGTACCCGAGCTGCTGCTGGACCACAAATACGTATTGCCCTGGCTGAAACTCATCCGCGAAAATGTGGAAGAGATCCACAAGGGAAAATCAGACATCAATCCTTACGCAGCGACCAACAACCAGGAGTTCCTGGCGGTGACCAGTGAGTATTTCTTCGAGCGTCCCGAATTATTCCAGGAGAAACACCCGGAACTGTACGACTACCTGCACCGGATGTTTGGTCCGCACGAACCGCAAGCCGAAGCCGTATGATCCGGTACCTCTTCCCCATACTTCTTTTTGGCGCAGTAAGCTGTTCTGCTCCTTCCGGAAAACCGGAAGTACAGCAGGACATTTACTATTACACCAACTACCCACAATCTGGCGACCCGGTAAATGACACCGTTGAGGCCACTTCCATCACCCGCCATTCGGAACGCGATTCCTTACTGGCCAGTTTGACTTTCGAGGTACACGGAACTCCGCATAAGCTCAACATGTACAGCAATCGCTTTGGAAACACCGCCATGAACGGAGAAACCACCGTTTACGAACTCGATGACCTCGGGGTAATCTATGGTAAAAGTCCGCTGTGGTCTACCTACGCACGCCTCCATACCACCAACGACAGCATCGCCAATCTGATCGACCGCGCCCTCGAGCAAATTATCCTCAAAACCCAATAACAACCGTCATCTCGAGCGTAGCGGTCATCTCGAACGCAGTGAGAGACCTCAAACTAACTTTATAGTTGATCAACTAAAAAATTAGTTTACATTTGGTTCATGATAGAATTGACCAAAGCAGAAGAGCAGATCATGCAGGTGTTGTGGAAACTCGGACCAAGTTTCGTCAAAGAGATCGTTCAGGAGCTTCCCGATCCTAAACCGGCGGTGACCACCGTCTCAACCATTATCCGCATCCTGGAGAAAAAGCAGGTAGTGGCCCACAAGGATTTTGGGAACAGTTACCAGTATTATCCCCTCATTTCAGAAAATGAATTCTCAGGTTTCAGCCTGGGCAAAGTCATCCGCAGTTATTTCAATGATTCCTATCAGAACCTGGTTTCTCACCTGATCCGGGAAAAGCAGCTTTCGCTCGAGGAGATCGACGAACTCCTTAAACTTCACAAAAACAAGGAACTATGATCTTCCCAATCGACTATTTCCTGAAGGTGAATGCCGTATTGCTTGCCTTAGCGGCGGTGTACCACCTGGCGTTTCACCGGGTGAACCTTCCTGTACTGAAGCGTTTTTTCCTGCTCGGCGGGAGTTTACTTGCTCTGCTGCTGCCATTGATCCGGTTCCGTTCCGCAGTGGATGGAACCCTGGCGAACTACGTACTTACTGAGTTTACTACCGACACCACAATGAATACAACGACAAAAATTTGGTCGATGGCTTCGCTGTTGTGGTTCGCATATGCATCAGTAGCACTGTTTTTCTTCGCCCGGATCGTCTACGGACTCCTTCGTCTCCTGAACCTAAAACGAAGATCGGTTCCGCATTTAGTTGGCAATACACTGGTACATATGAATCCTTCGGTTTCGCATACTTTCTCTTTCGCTTCGCTCATTTTTTCTCCTTCTGTACAATTGCAAGAAGAAGTGCTGCTGCACGAGCAAGTGCACATCAAACGGCTGCACACTGCCGATAACGTTTTCTTCGCCCTGCTTACCGCCGTATGCTGGATAAACCCGGCGGTATTCTACCTGGCCCGTAAATCCACTGAGAACCACGAATATGAAGTGGACCGGGTACTCATCCAACGAGGAACCCCGGCGGCAACCTATACCGAAAGCCTCATCGCTCATGTCCTCCATCACCAGGGAGTTTTTATGACCCACTCCTTCTCTGCCTTTCAAATCCTTAAAACCAGAATAACCATGATGAACACACAATCCAGTAAACGTGCGGCGGCCAGGCTGTTGTACGTACTTCCGGCAACTGCACTCGCCTTGGTGCTTGCACAGGCCTGCAGTAAGAACGCGCCACAGCAACAAACC
>JAZKEZ010000169.1:3123-7855 GCA_040386675.1 Bacteroidota bacterium
GGCAAAAACCGAGGCTCAGCAACCGGCCACCTTCCCAGGCGGAGATGCAGCAATGATGGATTACCTGATCCACAATGTGAAATACCCTGCATCTGCCAAAGCCAAAAAGATCACCGGAACTGTTTTCGTACAGTTTACCGTAGAAGAAACCGGAAAGATCAGCGAACTGAAAGTGGTAAAGGGCGACAATGCCGATCTGAACGATGCGGCGATGAAAGCAGTAAGTGACATGCCCGACTGGATCCCCGCGAAGGACAACGGCAAGGCAGTAAGATCGAGCTACACCCTGCCGATCAAATTTGCCCTGAACTAAGTCCGGTTTTTCTTTAGCTGTAAACCATTGCCTGACAGCAATGGTTTCGGCGTTTCAAGACTTTTGGTTACCGGTTTTAAGGATTTCCTGTAACTTTTAATTAACAATGCACGTAGAATAATCAAACTGAAAGATGATGCGAATCCTCCTATGTATGGTTATCTTTGCCGCACTGATCTCATGCTCCTCTGCCCCGCGTTATACGGGGAATACAGAAACTGCACGGAATTTGCAAAGCAACACCGGGATCACGGTTAAGACCCCTTCGTTATTGTTTAAATTTTAAATACTTCCCCTCTTGAAAAAATTCGCCGCACTTGTAAGTCTTTTGCTGATCCAGCTGATCACTTTCGCCCGTACTGAAGGCAACACTCCTGGGGGTACCATTTCTGTATTTCCGAATCCGGTGAAAGACAAACTTTCCATCACGCTAACTGACTTTGCCAATGGCCAGAACATTCGTTTTGCCATCTACAATGTGGTAGGCAAAATGGTTAAAGAAGAAGTCATTGTTGGCACGTCCACCTCAGTAGATGTTTCTGCATTTTCTACCGGTATCTATTTCTATAAGATACACAGCAATGGAAAAGAACTCAGCAGCGGCAAACTGGTGAAGACCGAATAAGACTGTAAATCCCAGCCTGCTTTGCGGTCAACCGTTACCCATCTTATCCTTTCCATTTCCCTCATTACTACTTCCTGCTGTTCCGACCGCGGATCAGAAATTCCATACAGCGCAGTAGCAGACCGCTACCTTCCGTACAGCGAAGGCGACCGGCGGACATTTCTCAACACATCTGATTCTTCCCTCAGCGATACACTCGACGTTTATTATCTCCGATACGACCAGGACCGCGACAAAACCCGAGGCGATTGCTGCTGCGCGTATTACCAGACCAAGTATGTGCGGACACGCTTAGCAGCATTTCCCCAATCATCCATCGACCTTAAGATCGGTTTTTACAGCGGGGTCAAAGCCACGATCTGGTACCGCGACTCGATCTTCAGCGATCATCTTTTCGAAGTGACACAGTCGTATACCGAAGGCGACAATGCATTTATGGCGACTGCCGAAGTTGGCGGAAAAATCTATTCCAATGTGTTCCGGTTTACTCCGAAAGCTTCCAACTCACCGGAGATCAAAAGTATACTGGTAGCTAAGGATGCAGGAGTGATACAGGTGACAGGCAGGAATGGGGATACATTGAATCTGAAATAGAGGGTGTTTTTTTTAACCGCAAAGGACGCCAAGAACATACGCAAAGGGCGCAGAGGAAAACATTCCTTTGCGCCCTTTGTGTTAAATCTTTTGCTCTTTGCGGTTAAACCTCTACCCTCAGAATTTGAAAGTAACCCCAAGCTGTGCAAGCGATTTTGCATAGCCCACTTCAGTGTAGATACCGATGTGATCGGAGAAGAAATAACGTGCTCCGAATACCAGTTCGATCGCGACGAACCCTGGAGTACTGAACGGGCTAGTGGTTTCACCGTCAGTACTGGTGTATTTTGCGGTAATGAAATTTGCACCTGCTCCAACTCCCAGGTACGGATCGAATTTTTTACTGCTTCCAAAATGGAAATTTACACGTGCCAATGCAGCAATGTTGGTCAGGTTAAAGCTTTCTGCATACAGCACCTCCCCGGTATAGTCATCTTTGGTTACGTCGGTAAAACCGAATGTTACGTATGCAAGACTTACCCCGAGACCAATTTTACGGCCGATTCCATATTCATATTTGAGGTGAAATGGTCCGGAACCGGTTGCTTTGAAATCTGTGCTGGCCGCCTCGACTGCCTTGAAGAAAAACTTCACCAGGTTTGGTGCACCATATCCCACACTGATATTGGAATTTCCCTGGCTGAATGCCCCGCGCTTCCCGCCCTTTCTGCGGCGTTTTTTCAGTTCATCAAAACTGTCAAAACGGATTTCTTCCGGTTGGAAAACAGAGGCATCGGTTGAAAATGATCCGGTTAATGGAGTGGTTGGTCCGTTTGCAGCTGTGGTTTCGGCAATGCATAACAGGATGGCTGAAGCCATCAGAATAGCGTACTTTCTCATAATGAGGGTTGATCGGTTAATAGACTATATTAGTTTGAGGCGGCAAAAGTAGTCGGGAAAATCTTTCCTCCAAATTTTTCTTTAACCAGGCAGGAAGTATATTTTTTTGGGAACTTTGCCGACATGATCCGGAAAGCGATTCTTTATACTTCCCTGCTACTGATTACCCTGGCCTCTGCCTGTACCGGCACAGATCCTGTAAAAGAGACCTCAACCACACCCGAACAGAAAGACAGTATTGCCGCGGCTCCGTATGCAGGAAAAGTATTTTTCTTTGCACCGAAGCTGGATCAGGTAACCTGCGAAGTATTCGGAGACTGCGATTGCTGCTGGGACAATGTGTTGTTTATTGATGATTACCGCTTTGTGCGAATTTACTATTGCGAATCCGACAAAACTTATCGCAGAGGCACCTACACGGTACGCAACGACTCTGTTTTCCTGGTGTACAACAGCATTGAGATTGGCCGTGAACTGAACTGGGATTACGAAGAAGAACTGATTCCCGATTCTACCCTGCCATATGGCTTTTCGGTAAGTACCGACACCATAGAAGACCTGGTAGACACCTTATTCCCGGTACTTTGCGGCGATCAGAAGCGACTGAAGACCATCAGCGAAGAAGAAGCTTATTTCGGTCAGCCGGACATTATCCGTCCGCTGAAAGATTACCTCAAGGAATTACAGGACGACAGCATCATCGCGCGGCTCAGCATCTCACTTTGACGTACCGTGCCCGATAAAATAGCGGTCATATTCACCGGCATGTATCTTCACCATGATCCCGAGTGATTTCAGGCTTTTCAACTCCAGGTTACAGAAAAATGCGGAGTATTTTACCGGTCCGTAGGCTTCCGGTTTAGACAACAACAGTTGATCCTGAGAGGGTTGCGCAGGTATGCCCCGAAGTTGGAAACCCGGACGGATGCCCTGCCGCGGCATTTGCAGGCCGGGAAGCACAAAAACCTGTGCTGTGGAATGCAACGCGATGGCGGTAAAAAACAAAAGTATACAGTATCGCATGTCCGGGTTCTTGTTTGCTGTTTCAATTTACTATATTCAGGGCAATCAAATCTTAATCAAAATGAAAAAAAACAAACTATCCCTGAGCAACGTGAAAGTATCAAGTTTTGTAACCAGCCTGGAAGCTGAAAGCCAGTCGCACCTTAGAGGCGGTGCGCCGGTAACCTATGCCTGCCAGGTGGTAACTTTCAAACTGGACTGTATTCTTCACACCAAGCCGGTAATCTGCACGCTGTAATACGCTGATAAAACTTAACCGCAAAAGGGCACAACGTTTTTACGTCTTTGTGCCCTTTTCGTTTACTGGTTCAAAAGTTGCATACTGATTTCACCAAATTCCCCAGCTATGAAAACTTTTGTCTCTCTCTCGTTGCTTTTCGCAGTACTCTGCGGATGCAGTCCAAAATACTATACACCTAATTCCCAGAACGTTCCGCTTATCCACAAGCAGGGGCAAACCGTTATAAACGGTGCTTTTGCCGGTAGCCGTGCCGAACTCCAGGGTGCTTATGGCGTTGGCGAACATACCGCCGTACAGCTGAATGCGGGTGCCTTTTTCCCAAAAGACATCGACGGTGGCGACGGAGGTTCGGGCCAGTTTCTTGAAGGCGGTGTCGGCTACTACTCCCGCGTTGCCGAAAAGTTCGTGCTCGAAACCTACGGCTTGTTTGGAGCCGGAGCCGTTAAAAACAAATTTCCCTCAACCGTATCTTCAGAACCAGGCACAGACGGCCGATTGTCGGCCAACCTCTTCCGGTACGGCGTTCAGCCTTCATTCGGATTCTTTTCAAAGTACTTCAGCGCAGCAATCTCAGCACGCTTTGCCATGCTGAGTTATACCAATATCAGCGGAAACCTGATCTATGCCAGCGAAAACCAGCAGCAGTATTTATCCGACAACCGGAACAGTTTCCTGATCGAGCCAGCACTTACACTCAGGGCCGGAATAGATAAGATCAAGCTTCAATTGCAATTCGTGCATAGTTCCAATGTGTCGAATCCCAGCTTTAAGCAGGATGTGAATATTACTACATTGGGCGTGTCGCTTAACTTCAACTAAGAGAAAGATTTAACCGCAAAGGGCGCTAAGGTTTTTCGCAAAGAACGCGAAGCTCTTAGTGCCCTTTTCGGTTTCTCTTTGCGCTCTTTGCGGTTAAAAAAACCTCACTTCCTTCCAGACTCCGTTGCCCCCGGGAAACCGAAATTGAGGTAATTCCCGAGTACATCGGTAAAGTTCACCCCGAGTTCCAGTTGTTGTATCCCGATCAGTGAGTGTTCGGCAAGGCTGTGCAGCAGGAATTCCATCAATACCCAGTTTTCTCCCGCAGGGAAATTCG
>JAZKEZ010000169.1:7913-8687 GCA_040386675.1 Bacteroidota bacterium
ACCGCTTTCAATCCATCCACAGACGACAGCAATTGCTGGTATTCTTTATCTGTAGCCGAGTTCAGCAAATCAATCGAGTTGTTTCCGAACCATTCGATAATTGGCTGGTACTGCTCAGACTTCTTCTTGTCTTTCGATTTCTGGATTCCCTTGAAATGCTTTTCCGCCAGGGTCCGTACAGCTTTGCTGATCAGGCGGTGTGCCACATTAGCAGCTCCCTCCTGCTCACCTTCGTACACCAGTTCGATCTTGCCGTTTATGGCCGGAACCACCTGGTACAGGTCGCTCATGCGAGCAGTGGTCTGCTTTTGTCCGCTGATCAGCATTCTTCGCTCCGCAATACTAACCAGGCTTTCGAGTGCAGAAATGGTCAAACGCGCAGAAACACCGCTTTTGGAGTCGATGTATTCGCTTTGACGCGCTTCCACCGCAATCTGCTCCACCAGTACACGAAGTATTTCCGGTACATATACCCTTTCATGCTGATCCTTGTGGAGTTTCGCTTCCTGGGTAGTGATCTCCTGCCCGATGGCTATGCTTTGCGGGTAGTGTGTAAGGATCTGACTCTGGATACGGTCTTTAAGCGGAGTGATGATCGATCCGCGGTTGGTGTAATCTTCAGGGTTGGCGGTAAATACAAACTGGATGTCCATTGGCAGACGCAGCTTGAATCCACGGATCTGGATGTCGCTCTCCTGCAACACGTTAAACAGTGAAACCTGGATACGCGCCTGTAGATCAGGAAGTTCATTGATCACAAAGATGCAGCGGTTG
>JAZKEZ010000170.1:0-3833 GCA_040386675.1 Bacteroidota bacterium
TTTTTGACTTCCGCCCTTAGAGCGGTCGTCTGCAGAACCACTGCGCTCATCTCGCCTGGTTCCTGTGTCTTTATCTTTTGGTGATGAAGTTGATTTTTTACCAGCTTCCTGATTAACACCGGTTTTCAATGCTGCATTGGTTTTACCGGCCAGTTGATCTTTGCTTTGATCGTTTTTCTGTGTGTTTTTCATGACTTATGGTTTTTAAAAGATGCCACATAAGAACCCTTTTGTATCGGCTGATGGGATCAGCGGTGTTTGTGGATAGCCGGTGGTGGCTGATGCTGCAGGATGAAGAAACGTTCCGGAATCTTATTCTGCAAGACCATTCAGTCGGCCGGGGTAGTAGTCAAAACCACTGATTATCAAGCCTGTGATAAAAAGAAGTTGTTATGTGGCAACGTAAATACCAGTTTCCATTTTCGTGCCTTCCTGCGTCATAAACGTGTAACAGACTGATTTAATGGTAGTTAATAAAAGTGCCAGTCTCTGGTTATCATAATTCCGGAGAATGAACTTACCCGGGCGATGGAAAGATTTGCACAGTGTAAAAAACGCCACATTCAAATCCACTGACCGGTAGTTAGCGTACCTCATTAACCGAATCCTTATATTCGCCATCTTGAAGAAAACTCCTGCTACATACCTGTTTGCGCCCTTACGCTGGCTGTTCAAGCTTCACTTTGGCTTGTTTTTCTTCCTGAGTCTTGCGGTACTTTACCCGTTATTCTATTTTTTCTTAAGCAAGAAAACGAGGTTCCGTGCGGCTTTTAAACTTAAACGCTTCTGGTCGATCCTGCTGCAGATCTCTTACCTGAGTTTGCTGTCTCGGTCTAAGGAAGCCGATTTTCCGAAAGGACCATTCATCATTTGCAGCAATCACAGTTCGTACCTCGACATTGTGTTCATGTACCGCGTCATTCCGCGTTACTTCATCTTTATGGGCAAGGATGAGTTACTGAAGTGGCCGTTGTTCGGATTGTTCTTCCGGAGACAGGACATTGCCGTAAACCGCCGCAGTGCATCCGGTGCCGGTCGTGCATTTACCCGCGCAAAAGAAGTGTTGCTCAACGGCGATGCGCTTGCGATGTTCCCGGAAGGCACCATACCGAAACACGCTCCAAAGCTGAAACCTTTTAAAGACGGCGCATTCAAACTCGCCATCGAATGCCAGGTCCCGATTGTCCCGGTTACCTTCATCAATCACTGGAAAATGCTGGGCAATGCCGAAAGCATATGGGGAAAAGCCCGTCCGGGAGTATCGCGGGTAGTGATCCACAAGCCCGTTCCTACAGCAGGTCTTACCGACAAAGATTTATTAGCTTTGCGCCAGCAAGTGTTCAACACGATCGAAACCACACTGAAAGAAAATGGAAGTTACTGATGCAATGGTAAAGCGTATTGCCGAACTGGCAAAGCTGGAGTTCAATGAGACCGAACTGGGTGAGATCAAACAGGATCTTGCACGCATGATCGATTTCGTGGGACAACTGGACGAGGTAGATACTTCGGGTGTTGAGCCGCTGATCTTCATTAACGAAGACACCAACGTGTGGCGCGAAGATGTTCCTCACCAGGACATTACCCAATCGCAGGCACTGAGCAATGCTCCTAAAAAAGACAGCGATTACTTTAAAGTTCCGAAAGTAATCGGCAAAGAAGAATAAGCCACGCATGGCTTCGCTGCATTTCCCTCACCGGCTATCCGGTTTCGACTTCTCCAAACGGCTGGAACTGTTCCAGTTGTTCATCGCAGCAGCATTTACACTTACCGTTTTTATCTCCCCGACGCTCTGGATCGATCATCGCCTGATCCCTACTGCTGCGGCTTTCGGACAAGCTGAACTTCCGGAATTCCTGAATTATTTATTGATTGGGATCATGCTGTGTGCGGCTGCCCTCGCACCTTTTAACCGCACCGGCCTGGCTGACCTGGTTTGTGCGTTGTGCATTGCCGTCCTGGTAGCCTACGACCTGCAACGCTTTCAACTGGAGGTCTACCTGTTTTTCCTGTGGTGGCTTACCACCGGACTTTACAAACACCGTGTGATCACTGCACAGGCACTTTTCCCGGTCTTACAGCTCACTATTCTCGCGACCTACATTACGGCCGGGATCATGAAACTCAATCCGTGGTTTTCGGCGAATGTATACAGCTGGGTGATCTCCCCGCTCAGCGATCTTCCCGGAGGATCTTTACTAACCCGGGGCTGGATCCTCGCACCGCTTTCTGAAATCGGCCTGGGATTGCTGCTGTGTTTCCGGAAAACCCGCGTGATCGGAGCTATTGCCTCCATTGGTTTTCATGGATTAATGCTGTACCTGTTCGGACCATTCGGAAACAATTACCACCGCGTGATGTGGCCGATGCAGGCGGTGCTGCCTTTACTGGTTCTCCTGCTTTTTTCGGGTGATGACTTTGTGAATCCGTTCCGTTCACTAAAAACGGTTGTCGCTCCGCGGATTGCGGTGATCCTGCTGTTCATCCTTCCTTTTCTTCACCTGAAAGACTGGTCAGATTCGGCGCCTTCGTTTGCTACGTATGACGGGAGACATTATTTGGGATACGTAGCGGTGGAGAGTTATGTGGTCCGAAAGTTACCGGCTTATGTTCAGAAGAAGATGACCAAGGTGAAGGACCATGACAAATACCTGGTCCCGCTTGACAACTGGGTATCGGAAGACCTTGGCGTTCCTTTCTACCACGAAAAGCGGGTCTATATGCGTTACAAGCACTGGCTAGAGCCTTACGCCAAACATCCCGGCGATGTATTCGTAGTATTGATGAAAAAAGGAGAGATCAGGATCGTGCAGGACAACTGATCAGAAACCGGTTTTTTCGCGAACAGCAGCCAGTCTTGGCAAGGCCACCTGTCTTGCTTTTTCCGCACCTTTTCTAAGCTGCTCCTCAATTTTATCGGGATTCGCCATCAGATCACTGAATTTACTTCTCGCATCGGCAAAACGCGTAAGGATCAGTTCCAGCAAAGCCGTTTTGGCGTGACCGTAGCCGTAGTTCCCACCGGTGTAATTCGCACGCATCTGGGCGGTTTCTTCTTCGTTGGCCACCAACTGGTACAGTGCAAAAACGTTGCAGGTTTCAGGATTTTTCGGTTCCTCTAGCGGCGTGGCATCGGTTACAATGCTCATGATCTTTTTCTTCAGTTCCTTTTCTTCCAGGAAAATGTTGATGTAGTTGCCGTAAGATTTGCTCATTTTACGGCCATCGGTACCGGGAATGGTCATTACCTTCTCATCGATCTTTGCTTCAGGAACCACAAGGGTTTCGCCGTACTGGTGATTGAATTTCTCGGCAATGTCGCGCGCCATTTCCAGGTGCTGGCGCTGGTCTTTCCCAACCGGAACAAACTGCGCGTCGTACAACAGGATGTCAGCAGCCATCAGTACCGGGTAATCAAACAGTCCGGCATTCACATCACTCAGGTTCTCTGATTTATCCTTGAAGCTGTGCGCATTGGCCAGCATCGGGAATGGCGTAAGACAGTTGAGGTACCACGTGAGTTCGCACACCTGCGGAATGTCGCTCTGGCGGTAAAACACATTGTTGTCGGTATCGAAACCAAAGGCCAGCCAGGCAGCTGCAACCAGGTGAACATTCCTGCGTCGCTGTTCTGCATCCTTGAGCGTGGTCAGCGAATGCAGATCGGCAATAAAGAAAAAACAGTCGTTGCCGGGTTGTCGCGACAATTCAATGGCTGGAAGGATCGCTCCCAAAATGTTTCCAAGATGAATTTCGCCTGAGCTCTGAATACCGGTTAAAATGCGTGCCATAGGTAGGATCTGTGGCCGCAATAGTAGGAAAATAGCCTATT
>JAZKEZ010000171.1:0-982 GCA_040386675.1 Bacteroidota bacterium
CTCACGGAGCGTAAGTAACTGCTCCTGTGTAAGTGCGAGCCAGGCGCTGCGGCTGTTGCGCGCATCGTTCAGGTCTTTAATATCTACGGTGTCTTTATCCCGTAAAACGATGTATTTGTTCTTTGCGTCATTTTTCAGTAATCCGCCACCAAAGCTCCAGAACTGGTTATCGAAATATCCGTTCTGGTTGATCACTAGCTGGTCGTTGTGCATCGACAACACGTAAATGTCTTGTTCATCTTTGTCATTCCTGCTCACGATCTTACCGTCCGGAGAGATCCACCATTGCTGACTAACACTGTCTTCGTAAGGCTTTAGCGCCACCTCAGCATCGTTACTTTTCGGGTGTTTGATCACCGTAAGCACATTGTTTTCGCTCCCGGTACTTTTAATCGATACATATCTCGGGGTGATGTGGCGGCCGTACTTTTCGTGGTAACCGTTGTAAAACAGGAAGTGTGCATTCTTTTCCTGCAGGCTTTCTACAGATACACCGGATTTTGAGGCCAGTTCTTTCAACAGGCTGTCACATTTCTGGAAAAGCGCTGCAGGAAGCAGGTTAATACTCGGCACCAGGTTATCGAACTTCACCAATGCCCAGCCGGTAGCTTTTGATAGACTTAGCACCCATTTATCGGTATTGTTTACAAAGGCTCCTTCACCGCCAACCGCTTTCAATTGAAGTCGTTGCGCTTCTTTTTTCTGTTGTTCAGCTGTCTTTTCACTGATCTCGCTCTGGAGCTTCGCCTCTACCCCGACATCTGTGGTATATGTAGAGATCGCCAGTTTAAATTCGGCAGCATGTTTCGTCAGCACGTTATCGATCGAACTGCTGTCTTCTATCTTCTTGCTTTCAGTAGAATACAAGCGACCGCCGATGATCAGGCCCGTCGGTACAAAATGTCCGAACGTCAGCAGGATCTCATTGAGACGGTCAAAACGCTGTTCTTCCGGAAGTGTGAACACCTGCTCAACAGCGGCA
>JAZKEZ010000171.1:992-1729 GCA_040386675.1 Bacteroidota bacterium
ACGCACAGGGCGCAAGGGTATCAAACGATAATTCGATCTTGGGAAGGAAGAAACTTGAGGTAATGTCTACCTGCTTGCGGTGTACTGCAGTTTCCTTCATCCAGTCTTTGCCGTAACTGTAACCGCCGCGAACGGCAACCGAGGTTCTGAGCGCAGAATAATCAACCGACAATCCTAAACCGACGTTGAAAATCCCGGTTTCCTGTGCCTTGCGCTGCGACTCGTCCATAGAGAACGTACTTTCGAAAAAGCCTGACAGCCGCGGTTTTTTGTAGAATACTTTTACAGGTTTACTGGTGGTACTTTCTCCCGCTTCGGCCAGAAATTTCACCACATCGCGGTATCCCTGGTCTACAGGAGTTTCCTTGGTATGATCGACTACAATTCCCTTGAACAGTCCCACGCGATCGTACAGCAATTCCTGCTCACCGATCGTCATTCCGAAAAAGTCGGAACTGCCGTCCAGGTTAAACGATTCGGCAAACTTAGGAATCCGGAACGATGCGGTTTCTTCAGAAAATTTAAGCGGTTCGTCGAGTTCCAGTTTTTTATCCACCCGCATTACTTCGCGCAGTTCGGCGCTCAGGGTATTAAAAAACTCCGGGATATTACCGGTGGTGTGTTCCAGCAGCTTTTTGATCGCCTCACGGCGTTGTTCCTTGTGCTCCTGTACCGATTTATAGTGCTTATTCTTCTGGTCCTGGAGATCGGTTTTGGCTTTTTCCTCGCGGGTTTGT
>JAZKEZ010000171.1:1739-3888 GCA_040386675.1 Bacteroidota bacterium
TTTAACTGCTGATTGGAGTCAATTTGTTCATCAAACCATTTCTGCACATCTTTAGTACTTAACTCCTCCGAGGTACCTATAGTTGCTTTACTGGATTGAACTCCGGTCGGCTCAATTTTATTTTTCATACTACTTTAGGTTCAATGTTCTTATCAGAAAGAGTTTGATGTACAATTTGCTTTATTTCCGTTATTTTATATACAAAACGGACCTGAAGTACTGCCATGGGATTTGAGGAATCCTGGAATATGTAAGGTGCTTCAATTGTCCGGATGAGACATTGATCAATCTTTGAAGTTTTTCCGTAGTTACTGATGTTTCCATTTTGATCACAGTACACCCAATGCCTGAGTCCAAAGTATGGCTTTACATTATGTTCGTTCAATGCAACAAGTCCAAGAATACAACCCTTCAGACTAGCTATTGGATCTTCTTCTGTGTATGTCGGAGAGGTGATATCCTGATGTTTGATTTCACATACCAGTCCTACCTCATCTAACAATTTTTCAAGTATTCGATGGGTCAATCCAATACCGCCATAATTACTATTTTCGAATGGCGAATTCTTGTTTGGAGTAGCATTGTAGAATGTTGCTGCCTTATTAGTCATATGAATACCATACAGACCAGTCGGGCCAACATCCTTATTCAATCCATTTACCAAATTTTGAGGAACTGGTACGCCTTTGTAAAAGCTTTTGGTAAAATCAATGATATCCATAGACTCAACAAATACCCTGGGTTGCTTGAGGAATGTATTCACAAATTCAAGTACAATAAGTCCAATCTGCTTATTGTATTGATCTAGTGGTATTTCATCGGTTAGATAATGAGGAGTAAATCTTGAAGCAGTAAATGCGGCCTGTAGCTTTTTATCCGTTAGCAGCTTTTCATCGATTCCCTTCAAGAATTCCTGTAATGACTTAAAAGTCGCTTCATAAGGATTTTTTGGCGGCAGTTCAATGGTATGTTCTTTCAATGCCTGTAATACCGATACAAATCCACAAACTCCCCAGCCGTTAACTGCCGTAATGAGGTCATTTTTTGTTGCCATAATTATCCGGATAAGTCAGATCAATTCAACTTCACAATACTCAGATAACTTCCGCCATCCTTGCCCAGCGTAACGGTATTGTTTACTCCATTTGCACTGTTACTGCTTCTCAGGAATAACTTCACCTTTTCGCCAGCTTTCAGCGGCATTACGTGATTCAGAGTTCCTCTTCCAAAGCTGGACGGCAGTGATCCCGGAGTACCGTTTGCAGGTGTAGTATCAACCTGGTCGCCGTAGAATAATGCGTTCGACTGTGCTGCGGTACCGTAATAATATCTTTTGCTGTTATCGGTACCAACCACCTGCAATTCCGGACTTACAGCCGGTATCGATGACGAATAAATGGCGGAAGTCATGATAATCATGGCATTGACCTGATACAGTCCGTCGGAAGGAACTGTAAACGTATTGTCAGACCAATTGGCCGCATTTACTACCGAAACGGTAGTATTCAGTTGCGACGGATAGATCTTGTAGGCCCACATGTTCAGTACATGGTCGGCAGCAAGGGTTACGTAAAGCATTTGCGACACTCCCGCGCCTACCATTTTCCAATCTTTGGCAACGGCAGTTCCAGCATTGTAATAAAATCCCGCGGTATTGTCGGTCTGGAAGATCACCAGCGCATTCGCCGGACTGGCAATTGCATCGCGCTGTGCCTTGGTCATCCTCGGAACCAGTACTCCCTGGCTGGTGCTTTTCACATCGAGCAGCGCACTGGCATCAGGTGTGGTTCCGTCGGTATTGATACCCACGCTCTGTGCACGGAGACCTGAAGTAAGCCCAAGGGTCAACCCGATAGCGAGGCAAAAAGTAACTAATTTCATGTAAGGTGGTTTAGTTTAGTTCAACCCCAAATAAAGGGCTTAACTTTTGATTTTGAGTTAAGGGTTAACCCTACTTTTATAGTATTCTTTACCATACAGGTGGATAAATAGGTTTGCTTATGCTGCAGGTTGATGATGCCTTGTTTGTCATTGTTACTTTTTTATAAAAAGTAACGCAAAAACCAAAAAAACTCAAAGCCAGATGAATCTCTGATACGGCAGGTGAGTCGCCTCTTTTACGGAACAAGCGGAGCGAAACAACATGCGG
>JAZKEZ010000172.1:0-10950 GCA_040386675.1 Bacteroidota bacterium
ATACCGACCTCGGAAGCCGGTTTACGCTCGACCGCAAATTCAGCAAACCCAAGCGACGACTGATCCTGAAATACAACATCAACCACCAGGAAACCGGGAGCAACGGCGTATTGTACAGCCGATACCACTTCAACATTCCGGCACTTCCGGATAGTATTGTGGACCAGACCCGTGAAACGCAAAGCATCCAGACCGCCCACAGTTTCACAGGGACCTACGTTGAGCCGCTCACCAAAAAAATCCGCGCAGAACTGGTGTATGCGTTCAACACCGGGAATGCCTCGCAGAAAAGAGAGACCTTCAACCGCATCTCAGACGGAACGTTGGTCCCGGACCCGAGGTACAGCAACGAATTCGACTCGAAGCGCACCAACAACCAGGTTTCAGGGAGGTTCACCTACGAAACCAACAAAGTGAAATACTCACTGGGTACGATTGCCAGACGAAACGACGCGCTGAACCACAATCTGGTAACCGGAAACGACATCAGGCAACAGGTAGACAACCTGCTGCCGTTCGCCTCACTCAGGTACAATTTTTCTGAATCCCGCCAGCTGACGCTTACCTACAACACCAGCAGCGAAGTCCCTACCATCCAGCAGCTTCAGCCTGTACCCGACAACACCAACCCCAACTTTATCCAGATAGGAAATCCAAACCTGCTGCCCACGTTCTCAAACAACCTGGGATTCAATTACTACAGCTATTCTATCATTTCAGGAAGATCGATGTTTGCCGGCGGAGAGTATAAACTGGTCAACAATGCCTTCTCCACCTCTACCAGTTTTGATACGCTCGGAAGAACACTCTCGGCTCCAGTCAATGTAGACGGCAATCGTTCCGGTTTTGTCTACCTGGGCGGACAGATCCGGATTTCCCCGAACTGGTCGTTCAACTACAACCTGAACATGAATTACTTCTCGCAGGCCAACTACATCAACCAGTTGAGAAACAGAACCACGAACCAGGTATATGCACTTAATGTCGGATTGAGTTTCGACATCAAAAAACTCAGCGGATATCTGGAAATCAGCAAAGACCTTAATTACACCGCATCAACATTAAACAGTTCAAGTCGCAAACCTTACGGATCGAATCTCGTAAAAGGCTCGGCATCTTACCAGTTCCCGAAAGGCATCTCGCTGGAATCGAGCCTTGCATACACCAACAACACCAGGCGAGCCCAGGGATACAATGTGGATTACCTGATCTGGAATGCCGCGGTCAACAAAAAATTCTTCAAGCGCGAAAACCTGATACTCGGAGTGGAAGCGACCGACCTCCTCAACCAGAATGTAAGCATCAACAGAACTGTACAGGCCAACGTAATTGTAGATTCCAGGACATCGGTCATCGGGCGTTACGTCTTGCTGAAAGCCACCTATAAGTTTGACAACAAAAAAGAAAAGACAGCAGATGAAACCGACTATTAATCTCCTGGTAACTGTCGTCCTTTTTTGCTGCCAGTTTTCCGCAATTGCGCAGATCACTTCCGGACGCATCGTTTACGAACGAAAGACCAACCTGCATAAAAAGTACACCGATGCAGAGACGCAGAAATACCTGCCCGAAAAAATAAAGATTGAACTGTTCAACCTGTATTTTACCG
This sequence comes from Bacteroidota bacterium, assembly GCA_040386675.1. Classification (GTDB taxonomy): domain Bacteria; phylum Bacteroidota; class Bacteroidia; order Flavobacteriales_D; family Luteibaculaceae; genus DASUEB01. The sequence goes on from JAZKEZ010000172.1 coordinate 1,610, forward strand.
ACAGCGCCTCGTACTTTGCGGTGCAGGCAAACGATCAGAAAGATGCCACTTACTGGGCCACTTCAAGAGACCAGGTATACCAGGACCTTTCTGCGCACCGCCGGTTTACGGTAAAATCTGTCTTCGGATCGAGTTTCAACCTGAGCGACAGTTTACGCACCCGCACCTGGAAAATAGTACCCGGAACACGGAAGATCTGTGGCTATGAATGTCAGAAAGCCATATGGCAGGCCAACGACACCACCCGTATCTATGCCTGGTTTGCCAACGAGATCATTCCGAGCCTCGGACCGGAGAGCTTCAACGGCCTTCCGGGGATGATCCTGGGTCTTGCCGAAGAAGACGGAAAAGTGATCTACTTCGCCAAACAGGTGATAACCGAACCCGTCGATCCGGCCGTTGTGCAGCCCAAGAAACCAGACAGTAAAGCGCGCTCCACTCAGGAAGCCAAGGTGACGCTGCTGAAGCAATTCAGTAGAGAGCCCAGTGTAGATAAAATGATCCATGAACTGTTCGACATCTGGTGATCCTGCTTGCCACTGCAGTAACTTTTCGTTCTGCCCGGAGCAAAATCATACCGCTGCGGCAACTTTCTTTACCATCTGTTTTTAAGTTTATCAGCAAGCACGTACCTTCGCCATCCAAAATTCAAACGGCAGTATGTACGGCAAAATGAAAGACTTCCTGGGCAAAGAACTCCAGGACATTAAAGATGCGGGACTTTACAAAAAGGAACGTGTGATCGTAACTCCGCAGGGAGCAGATGTAAAAGTTGAAGGCAAAGCAGACGACGTAGTCATTATGTGTGCCAACAATTACCTTGGTCTTTCATCGCATCCGGAGGTGATCCAGGCAGCCAAAGATACGCTGGACACCCACGGTTTCGGTATGTCGTCGGTTCGCTTTATCTGCGGGACCCAGGACATTCACAAGGAACTGGAGCAAAAGATCGCCGACTTTTACGGAACCGAAGACACCATACTGTATGCTGCCGCTTTTGATGCCAACGGAGGAGTATTCGAACCGTTGTTCCTTGCCGAAGATGCGATCATCAGCGACGAACTGAACCACGCCTCGATCATCGACGGGGTTCGTTTGTCGAAAGCCGTTCGCTACCGCTACAAGCACAGCGACATGGCTGATCTTGAAGAACAATTGAAGCAGGCCCAGGCACAGCGCTTCCGCATTATTGTTACCGACGGGGTATTCTCTATGGACGGTGACATTGCGAAGCTTGACCAGATCTGCGAACTTGCCGACAAATACGATGCACTGGTGATGATCGACGAATGTCACTCAGCCGGTTTCATCGGGAAGACCGGCCGCGGAACTCCTGAATACTGCAACGTGATGGGTCGTGTCGACATCATTACCGGAACTCTTGGCAAAGCCCTGGGCGGAGCCATGGGAGGTTACACCACCGGCAAGAAAGAGATCATCGAACTGCTTCGCCAGCGCTCAAGACCTTATTTGTTCAGTAACTCACTTGCCCCGGCTATCGTTGGAGCAGCCAACAAGGTTTTCGACATCCTTTCGTCTAACACGGAACTGAGAGATAAGCTCGAAGCCAACACGAAATACTTCAAGGAAAAAGTGGTCGAAGCCGGTTTTGACATTGTAAAAGGCGATTCACCGATCGTTCCGATCATGTTGTACGATGCACCGCTGGCACAGAAATTTGCTGAGCGCCTGCTTGAAGAAGGCGTATATGCTGTTGGGTTCTTTTACCCGGTAGTAGCCAAAGGAAAAGCACGGATCAGGACCCAGATCTCTGCCGCCCACGAAATCCATCATTTGGACAAAGCGATTGCCGCTTTCATCAAGATCGGCAACGAATTAGGCGTTATCAACAAATAAGTTGTTGATATTTTTGGAGTTAAAAGTATTTGCTTACATTTGCACCCCAATTTTGGGAATAATTCAGTATTTAAAATCTATTTACTGTGGACACTTTAAGTTATAAAACCATATCAGCCAACAAAGAGAACGCGAACAAAGAGTGGCTTTTGGTAGATGCAGAAAACGAAACCCTTGGACGTCTGGCTAGTAAAGTAGCTAAGTTGATCCGTGGGAAACACAAAACCAATTTCACTCCTCACGCTGATTGTGGAGATAACGTAATTGTAATCAACGCTGAGAAAGTTCGTCTTTCAGGAAACAAGTGGGATGATAAAGTGTATATCCGTCACACAGGCTATCCTGGTGGACAGCGTGAGCTGACTGCAAAGCAGTTGCTTAACCGCATGCCGATCAGAATCATTGAGAAAGCAGTAAAAGGTATGCTTCCAAAGAACCGTCTTGGAAATGCACTTTACACCAACCTTTTTGTTTACGAAGGTACTGCTCACAAGCAAGATGCGCAGCAGCCGAGAGTAATCAACCTTAACGATATTAAATAAGAATAAGAATGGAGTCAATTAATGCCCTAGGTAGAAGAAAGACTGCTGTTGCCCGCGTTATCGTTAAGGCAGGTAGCGGAAAGATTACCGTTAATTCAAAAGACTATACCGAGTATTTCCCAGGTCTGGTTCTTCAATATAAAGTAAACCAACCTTTTACAATCACTGAGAACGTAGGTAAATACGATGTTCAGGTGAACGTAGACGGAGGTGGTATCACCGGTCAGGCTGAGGCGGTTCGTCTTGGTATCTCAAGAGCTCTTGTAGAGATCAACCCTGAATATAAGCCAGCGTTGAAAGCACAAGGACTTATGACACGTGATCCAAGAATGGTTGAGCGTAAGAAGCCAGGTCAGAAGAAAGCTCGTAAGAGATTCCAGTTCAGCAAGCGTTAATTTCCTTTCGCTGCTGAAGCGTTTAGTATCCAAATCAGCCGGACTCAGTCCCGAATTACTCGGGATTGGCTACCGGCTGATTGCTTAACTAACACTTAAGAATAAGGAAGGTAAACTAGTACAAAAACCAGTAAAATGGCAAAACCAAATTTTGAAGAACTTCTTCAAGCAGGTGTTCACTTCGGACACTTAAAAAGAAAGTGGAACCCAAACATGGCACCGTACATCTTCGGTGAAAAAAAAGGGATTCACGTTATTGATCTTAACAAGACTGTAGTTAAGCTGGATGAAGCTGCTCAGGCTATGAAACAGATCGCAAAGTCAGGTAAAAAGATCCTTTTCGTTGCAACTAAGAAGCAAGCAAAAGAAATCGTTGCCGACCGTGCAAAGTCAATCAACATGCCTTACGTAACTGAGCGTTGGTCTGGTGGTATGCTTACCAACTTCGCTACCATCCGTAAAGCAGTTCGTAAAATGACTTCTATCGATAAGATGGAAACCGACGGAACCTTCGCTAACATGTCAAAACGTGAGCGTCTACAGGTATCTCGTCTGCGTGCTAAACTTGAGAAAAACCTTGGTTCTATCTCTGACCTTAGCCGTATCCCTGCTGCTCTTTTCATCGTTGACGTAACCAAAGAACACATCGCGGTTGCTGAAGCTGCCCGTCTTGGGATTACTACTTTCGGTATGGTTGATACCAACTCAAACCCGAACGTAATTGATTACGCTATTCCAGCTAACGACGATGCTACCAAGTCGATCGACAAGATCCTTGAGTACGTTTGTTCTGTGATCGCTGAAGGTCTTAACGAAAGAAAAGCCGACAAAGATTCTGGTAAAGCGAACGACGAGGATGAAGATGCACCGGCAACTACAGCGCCTAAGAAGGCTGCTAAAGCTGAACCGGCTGCAGAAGTTGCAGCAGCTCCTGCTGAAGCTCCGGCAACTGAAACCGTTACCGCTGAAGTTGAAAGCGCACCGGCTGCGGCTGAAGGTGCTGATACTGAAGAAGCTTAATTATTCGCAAACTCACATTTAAATCAGATTAAAATGGCTATTACAGCATCAATGGTTAATGAGCTTAGGCAAAAAACCAATGCAGGTATGATGGATTGCAAAAACGCATTGGTTGAGGCTGATGGCGATTTTGAAAAAGCAATTGACATTTTAAGAAAAAAAGGTCAGAAGATCGCTGCAAAGCGTGAAGATCGTGATGCAACTGAAGGTGTTGTTATCGCAAAAACTACTGCTGATAACAAACGTGGAGCGCTTATCGTGCTAAACTGTGAGACTGATTTCGTTGCTAAAAACGAAAACTTTGTTACTGTAGCCAACAAGATGCTTGACATCGCAATCGACAACAACCCTGCTGACCTGGAAGCTCTTAAAGCGCTACCATACGGTGACGGACTTACCATCGGTGAGAAAGTTATCGAGCAGACCGGTGTTATCGGTGAGAAGATCGATCTTTCTGAGTACGCTCCTATCACTGCCGAAGAAGTGATCGTTTACAACCACCCGGGTAACCGTCTGGCTTCGATCATCGGACTAAGCAAATCTGGCGAGAAGATCGCTGAGGCTGGTCGCGAAATTGCAATGCAGGTTGCTGCTATGGCTCCTGTTGCTCTTACCCGCGAAGAGATCCCACAGGCAACTATCGACAGAGAACTTGAAGTTGGTAAAGACCTTGCTATTCAGGAAGGTAAACCAGCGGATATGGCTGAGAAAATTGCTCAGGGCCGTCTGAACAAATTCTTCAAAGAAGCTGCGCTTCTTGAGCAGGAATACATCAACGACAACAAAGTATCTGTTACTCAGTACCTGACAGGAATTGAGAAAGACCTTACCATTACTTCTTTCAAGCGAATTTCACTTTCGTAATTGAAAATAAATCCAGTAAAAAGAGAGAATGAAAATTCTCTCTTTTTTTTGCCTAAACTTGCGCAACCCGGTTGCCGCCTACCCATTTTGTTATGAAATACAAACGCATATTACTGAAACTTAGCGGTGAATCGCTAATGGGAGAACAGCAGTATGGCATTGATCAGGAGCGGATCATGCAATACGCAAGAGATATTAAAGGAATCGTTGCCGAAGGTATTGAGGTAGCCATTGTGATTGGCGGCGGAAATATTTTCAGGGGCGTTCAGGCCGTTGCCGACGGTTTTGACCGCGTTCAGGGTGACCACATGGGCATGCTGGCCACCATGATCAACAGTATGGCTTTGCAATCTGCCCTCGAATCGATCCATGTAAATACCCGACTGATGTCGGCGATTAAAATGGAACAGATCGCAGAACCTTTTATCCGCAGGAGAGCTATCCGCCACATGGAAAAAGGACGTGTTGTGATCTTCGGTGCCGGAACAGGAAACCCTTATTTCACTACCGATACAGCCGCTTCACTGCGCGCAATCGAGATCGAGGCACAGGTGATCCTGAAAGGAACCCGCGTTGACGGTATCTATACTGCTGATCCTGAGAAAGATCCTACCGCAACAAAATATACCACGGTAACCTTCAGCGAAGTGTACGAAAAAGGACTGAATGTCATGGACATGACCGCCTTTACGCTTTGCAACGAAAACAAGCTTCCTATCGTAGTATTTGATATGAACAAATCCGGAAACTTAAGTAAACTGGTAGCCGGGGAACAAATCGGAACTTTAGTAGAATTTTAATACGAATACGAATCATGAGTGACATTAACGGGATAATTACACAGGCCAAAGATGCCATGAACAAGGCGATGAGCCGTATGGAGGACGAATTAACCAAGATCCGTGCGGGCAAGGCCAACCCAACCATGCTGGAATCGGTAATGGTTGATTATTACGGGACCATGACCCCGGTACTGCAGGTGGCAAACATTACCGCCACCGATGCCAAAACACTTACCGTACAGGCCTGGGAGAAAAACATGCTGAACCCTATCGCTACAGCGATCCTGAACAGCAACCTTGGACTTAACCCACAAAACAACGGCGAGCTGCTTATTATCAGCCTTCCGGCACTTACCGAAGAACGCCGTAAGGAGTTTGTGAAAAGAGCACGCGGTGAAGCTGAGAATGCCAAAGTTGGTATCCGCAACGCCCGTAAAGACGCCAACGAGAACATCAAGAAACTACAAAAAGACGGACTTTCTGAAGACGAAGCCAAAGAAGGCGAAGGACGCGTTCAGAAAATCACTGACGAATACGTAGCAAAAGCCGATCACCTGGCCGATGTAAAAGAAAAAGACATTATGAGGGTGTAAGTACCTTCATCCATTCCTTACCGAAATCCCTGTTCACCTCGAGCAGGGATTTTTTTGTGGATTACACCACCGAAGTATCCACGTGATTCAGTGCTTCATCCAGCGGTTTCCGCTTAAACATCAGCCCGAACATCATCACCAGTGCGGTAAGCAAAATTACCTGTATGATCAGCGACCGGTTGATGAGTGAAATGGTTTGCGTGGAATCCACAGCAAGAAAAAGGAGGATCGTGATCAATCCGCGCGGGGCAACGAACAGCAATGGTGACAAAGGCAGTCGCGAGATCAGCAGCTGGATTCCGCGCAGCAGGAAGATAGCCGCCGTAATGCCGATCGCCCAGACCAGCGAATCGGTATTCATAAGTTCTGAAGTCTCGATGAGGTAACCGAACAGCAAAAAAAACAAGGCACGGATCAGGAACGCGCCTTCACCCGTAAGGTCCCTGAATTTATGCACCTCCTTGTCCAGCTCATCCGGATGAAAGCGCTTGATCCACGGAAAGGATTTCAACTCGTCAAGATTTCCGAGGAAAAGACCGAAGATGAGGATAAAGATCAACCCGGGAAGATGGTACTCTTTCGACACGCAATAGATCAGGATGATGAGCAGGATGATCGGGACAAATTTGACATGGTGTTCGATGCGGTTGAGCAAGAGTGCAAGTCCGATGGTACACACGAAAGACACGGCAGTAATGACCAGCAATTCCAGGAAAAAGTGACCGAATGTTGGCAAGCCGAAGCTGCTGTTGAGCGCGATCATATTGAAAAACAACACCCCGATAATGTCGGAAAGACTGCTTTCGTAAATGATGAATTCTTTATTGTAAGCCGATAACGCACGTACGCTTGGAATGGCAATCGCACTGCTGATAACGCAAAGCGGTATGCTGTTCACCAGGTTCTTCTTAAAGTCAGGTTCTCCGAAAAACTGCAGCACGTAAGCCAGTCCAAAGGCCATGAGTAACATGGGCACCAGCGCCGTAAAAAACGATTTCCGGATCAATGGGGCTTTGCTGCGGTTCAGTTCAAGTTCCAGTGATCCTTCCAGTACGATCAGGATCAGTCCGACAGTACCCAGTACCGGCAATGCTCCGGAAAGATCCGGGATATGCAGCGAAAGATAGCCGGAAAGCTGCCGGAGCAGCCAGCCCAGGAACAGCAACAGCACTACCGACGGAATGCGGGTTTTCGATGAACTGAGATCGAAAACATAGGCAATCAGTAAGATAACACAGAGGGTAATGATGATCAGGATGCTCATAAGCAAAGGTTGTGGGGAAGTCGTTTTTCAGACGGCTGTCAGAGGCAATATATGTACCAAAAAGGCTCGAAATACGGATCACCCGGCAGAATCCTCGGCAAGTCTCGCCAGACCGCCTTCAATCTGTTCGATCTCCCTGCGTTTCATCGCGTGAAGCGGCGGTGCCTTCCGCACTTTACAATCGAGAATGGGACAGCTTTCACAGCTTTCGCCCACATACACCTGGCGGATGTTCCGGTCGCGCGAAAAACCGATCCTGGCCAGCAATCCTTTGTCCCAGGCCAGACCGATCGAGTAACTGCTTACCACATCAGGATTTTCGGTGACCTTGGCAATGGTAAAAACGAAATAACGGTTGCCATTGGGGTAGATGGAAACCTGTGCATCCGCCACGTAATCTGAGGTACCCGTACGTTCAATCTCCTTAATCACACTCAACGAAATCCAGCGGCGACAGAAATGATCTTCGGAAGCCTTGCTGTGCGGATTGTGTAGTCGGGCAAGGTGCAATTCCTTATCCATCTTAAATCGGTCTACTCCTTTTTCCTTATTGAACCGCAGGAAAAACAGGCTATCGATACCAAAGTGCTTCGGCAGGAGATTGGTCAACCGATACAGGAATGTTTCCGGCGAAAGCGTGTATTTTTTCATGGTTTCCACCAACAGATTGCTGTCCCAGCGCTCACGCCCCAGAAACCCGGCGATATCTGCAGCCAGCTTTTTCTCCGGAAGGATCAGTGCGCCTGAAAAGTAAGAAGCAAGTGCATTGTTCAGCATTTCCTCGAACGAGGTAACCTTGATCCAGCTGAAAGTGAACGGCCGTTTGGCAATATTGAGGCTGGCAAAACCCAATTCACGACCGAAAATAAAGGTACGCTGGTGGTTTTCGAGTTTAGGTTGCAGGAACAACCGCCGCTGCGTTCCGGGAATGTATACTGACCTCAATGCCGATAATTCCGGGTATTCGATGGTATCGATCGGTGAGACCAGGTAATGGAATTTTTCGCTCAGGATATTTTCCAGCTGCTCCGGGTAAAGCGGAACGTCTTGCAGCGCATGGACCTCAAGGAATTCTGCGGCTTTCACCTCGATGTCTTCAAAGTAATTTCCCTGTAGTTCCAGATACGACCGCACCGCGATCATGTTGAATTCGGCCCGGGTAACGCTGTGCCGGCGGAGAATATCGATCAGTGTAGAGATAAATGCATTGGCGCGGTTGGGAGCCATGGCCACCAGCTCTACAATACGGCCTAGTTCAAGCCCGAAGGTTTCGAGCGGCAACTCTTCCCAGATCGGGGCATTGAGCACTTCGCCAACCAAACCCAGTTCTTTCGTGGTTTTCAGGGTTACCAGCTGCTCGAACGTCATGTCGAGCGCACCGGCCAGCTGGATCATCTTGTTGGCTTTCGGATACTTCTTCCCTTTCTCAATTTCATTCAGATAGGATACGGAAAGTCCGCAAAGCCGGCTAAGCTCATTTTGCGACAGCCCCTTCTCTATTCTGAACTGCCGCACTTTCAATCCGAAAAGGATCCTGATCCGCTCTTCTTTGATATCCAATGAAAAAAAATTTCAATCAAAAATAGCAGGAATAAGGTATGGTTAAGCGGATATTCGCTAATAGAAGATTCACGTCTTGAATCTTCTATTAGCTCTATTCAAATTAGACGATTTGTCGCTTAGTTTGTTGCTGTTCTTTCTTTTGGAAAGAAAGAACGAAAGAAACTGTCGCTTCTTTTACTTCACTGCGCGTTACTCACAACATTGCGACCCGTTCGGCGATCTGGTCGTTCCTCCCAGCTTCCTCCGGGTGCCCGCATGTTGTTTCGCTCCGCTTGTTCCGTAAAAGAGGCGACTCGCCTGCCGTATCAGGGATTTATCTGACTTTAGTGTTTTTTTGGTTTGTGATACTTCTGAACTAAATCATCCCCGAACTAAATTATTTGCACAACCAATTATACGGAGGCGGGTCGCCTCTTTTCCCGATCGAACGGAGCGAACCGGAACGCGGGCACCTTGACGGA
>JAZKEZ010000173.1:0-2350 GCA_040386675.1 Bacteroidota bacterium
TTCGGCGATCTGGTCGTTCCTCCCAGCTTCCTCCGGGTGCCCGCATGGTGTTTCGCTGCGCTTGCTCCGTAAAAGGATGCGACTCCTTCCGTATTTGAGAGTTATCTGTCCCCAGGATTTTTGTTCGTGGTGATTCGATAGCTCACGATCCTGAACTACATTATTTGCAAAACCTTCCATACGAAGGAAGGTCGCCTTCTTTTCCTGATCGAACGGAGCGAACTGGAACGCGGGCACCTTGACGGAAGCCGCTCAGGTACGGAGCGGATCACCGTCAAGGTCGCGGTTCCAGGAGTGGAGTGAAGGGAGGGAAAAGAAGCGACGGTTTTTGCGTTACTTTTTCAAAAAAGTAACAATGACGAACAAGGCAGCAGCCGAAGGTGCAGAACAGCGATTCTATTTTGATATTCAATTTCCGCGTTTGACGCATCGTTTGTTGCTGTCCTTTCTTTTCAAAGAAAGGACCAAAGAAAGTGTCGCTTCTTTTCCGGCACTGCGCTCCACTCACACCATTGCGACCCGTTCGGCGATCTGGTCGTACCTCCCAGCTTCCTCCGGGTGCCCGCATGGTGTTTCGTTTCGCTTGTTCCAGAAAAGGATGCGACATCCCTCCGTATTGGAGAGTTATCTGGCTTTGAAGATTTTAGTTCGTGCTGATCACGAACCCTGAACTATATTATTTGCGTTACTTTTTCAAAAAAGTAACAACGACAAACCAGGTTGTACCGAAGGTGCGGAACAGCACATTAAGCATAAGGGTAAACAACAAAGCCATCCAATACTATGGGATGGCTTTGTTGTTTATGCGAATCGTAAAATGGTGTGATTACTTCAGGTAGCGGAAATCCTGTCCGTCCTGGATGCTGAGTAGTGATTCGTAGATCAGTTTGATCACCGTTTCAACATCTTCACGACTTACCATTTCCACGGTAGTATGCATGTAGCGCAGCGGAAGCGAGATCAATGCAGATGGAACTCCGCCGGTGGCGTATGCAAACGCATCGGTATCGGTACCTGTTGAGCGGGAGGCAGCGGCCCACTGGAACGGAAGCGAGGCAGAAGCCGCGGCGTTGGTAATGAGTTTCAGCAGGTTGTTTTGTACCGCAGGTCCTACTGTAAGCACCGGACCTTTTCCCATTGACTGGTCGCCTTCGTTGATCTTGTTGATCATCGGAGTCTGCGTATCGTGACACACGTCGGTTACAATGGCTACATTCGGGCGAATGCTTTCTACCACCATTTGCGCACCTCTCAATCCTACTTCTTCCTGAACCGAGTTGGTGATGTACAATCCGAAAGGAAGTGTCTTTTTGTTTTCTTTCAGTAATCTGGCAACTTCAGCGATCATGAATCCACCCATGCGGTTATCGAGTGCCCGGCCAACAAAGAATTTATTGTTCAGGATCATGAACTCATCCTTGTAAGTGATCACACAGCCCGGACGAATGCCCAGCGCTTCGACTTCTTCCTTGGTCGAGCAGCCGCAGTCGAGGAAAATGTTTTTCAATGTAGGCGCTTCTTCTTTTTCTCCCACGCGGGTATGGATGGCCGGCCAGCCGAAAACAGCGGTTACGATGCCTTGTTCGGTATGAATATTCACGCGTTTTGAAGGAGCGATCTGGTGATCTGAACCGCCGTTACGGATCACGTAAATGAATCCGTCTTTAGTGATGTAGTTTACAAACCACGAGATCTCGTCGGCATGCGCCTCGATCACCACTTTGTATTTCGCATCCGGGTTGATCACGCCGATCGCGGTTCCGTAATTGTCTACGCGGTACTCATCGATATACGGTTTCAGGTAATCGAGCCAGATTTGCTGACCGGCACTTTCGAAACCGGTAGGCGAAGCATTATTGAGATAGGTCTCCAGGAAATTGAGAGACTTGTCGGTAAGAATCGAGGTGCTTTGTTCTTTCTTTGCCATGTATTTCTGTTTTTGCGAATGTAGCAGCAGAAGCACAGATTAACCTACGATTTTACATTAATTATGAACGTTCAGATTGTTGAAACCAAAGACGGTTTGCACTCGCTTTACCTGCCCGAACTTGACGAGCATTACCACAGTACGCACGGCGCATTGCAGGAAGCCCGGCACGTATTTATCGACGCCGGACTGAAGTACTGTGCCGAGAGCAAAAGTGAACTCTCGATACTCGAAATCGGTTTCGGAACAGGACTGAATGCCTACCTGACCTTACTCGAAGCTAAAAAGCTGGGCATTGCTGTTCAGTACCACGGACTGGAACTCTACCCGGTAAGTCCGGAAGTGATCACCCAGCTGAATTACAGCGGGATGATCGGAGGAGAAGCTACCCAGGCTGAATTCATGCAATTGCACCAGGGCGAC
>JAZKEZ010000174.1:0-19605 GCA_040386675.1 Bacteroidota bacterium
GGCGCGAAGGGTAATTACGCTCAAGTTCCTGTTCGGTAAGGAACTGGCAGAATGTGTTCAGTCCTTCATCCATCCAGGTCCACTGGCGCTCATCCGAGTTGATGATCATTGGGAAGAAGTTGTGACCCACTTCGTGGATAATTACACCAATCATCCCATATTTAAGGTTCTGGCTGTAAGTACCGTCTTTTTCAGGACGACCGTAATTGAAACACATCATCGGATATTCCATTCCAATATCATTGGCGTGAACCGAATAGGCAACAGGATACGGATAGTCAACCGTGAATTTCGAATACGTTCTGAGCGTATGTGCCACCACTTTGGTAGAGTACTGTTCCCAAAGCGGGTTACCTTCTTTAGGATACAAAGACATAGCCATTGTGGTGCGATCACCGATCTTCACTGCCATTGCGTCCCAGATGAACTTACGTGAGGTTGAGAATGCAAAATCACGAACATTGGTCGCACGGAACTTCCAGGTTTTAGTGGCTGTTGCACGATTCGGCTCGCGATCGCGTGCTTCCTGCTCATTAAAAATGATCACCGGCTCATCGTAAGACGATTTAGCCTGGTTGTATTTTTTCAGGTTAGCTGAAGCAAGTACTTCGCCTGGGTTTACAAAATCTCCGGTTGCTCCAACTACGTGATCTGAAGGAACGGTGATACTTACATCAAAATTTCCGAAGTCAAGAGTAAATTCTCCCGCACCCAGGAATTGCTTGTGCTGCCATCCCTGGTAATCCATGTAAGCACACATTCTTGGATAAAACTGTGCAATGGTATAGAGGTAGTTCTTATCGTCCTCAAAATATTCGTAACCGCTGCGGCCGCCCAATTTCATGCGGTCGTTGATGTTGTAGTGCCATTTGATCTTGAACGAATAGGTTCCTCCGGCACGCAATGCCTGCGGAAGATCGATGCGCATCATGGTTTTGTTTACCACGTAATGCAGGTCTTTACCTACCGCATCTTTCACATAATCCAGCTTAAAACCGCCGTCAAACCAAGGCTCAAGGTTTACAATTCCCTTGTAACTCATTTTTGAATCAATACTGGTCTGGCGTGTCTTGTAAGAATCAGATGTTTTTGCCATCCCGTTCTGATCCAGCTGCAGCCAAAGGTAATCCAGAGCATCCGGAGAGTTGTTGGTGTACGTGATCACCTCTGTTCCGAAGATCTCCTGGGTCTCATCCTTCAGTTCAATGTTCATCACATAATCCGCACGCTGCTGCCAGTACTGGTGACCCGGTGCACCCGATGCGGTACGGTAGGTATTGGGAGTAGGCAGTTCTTCCTCCAGTTGCTTGAAACGGTCGCCTCTGAAAGGTTGCGCAAGTGAGAAAAGAGGTAAAGCGATAATTACCGCTATTAAGGCATTCTTCATCTATTAATTTATTACCAGAATTTTGTATTTATCATCAGGATCATTGCGATTCCGCTGGCTAATCCACAGACATAAATTGCCCAGTCATTGGCCGGAAAACCGAAAACACGCGAAACCAGCTGCGAAATTACAAGAAACACGCTTAATATCAGCAGCTGGCCAACTTCCAGTCCCAGATTAAAACCCAATAATGGAACAAGAATACTTTCTTCGGATGAAAGGGTTTGTACAAGGAAATTAGAGAAGCCAAGTCCGTGAATAAGACCAAATAACAGTACCATAATGTAAAGGAATTTCCCCTGGTCCCTGAACTTGGTAAACAGGTGAAACAGTGCAGTCGCTAATATAGTGGCCGGTATCAGGAACTCAATGATAGCAGTTGGAATGATGACGATACGGAGCGTACCGAGCGCAAGCGTTACAGAATGGCCGATGGTAAATGCCGTAACCAGTATGGCCAGCTTTTTCCAGTCTTTGAATGACTTTCCGGCCGACATGGCCAAAATGAATACGAGATGATCGTATGCCAGTAAATTGGCAATGTGGTGCCAGCCGAGTTGAAAATAAGTGGAAAACAATTTTACTCTGTTTTATAGTTTGCAGGCTAATATAATCTACCAAAAAGCACCATTGCACCAAAAAAGTATCGGCGGTAAAGGCTATGTGATGAGAATTTACTGATATTTGATAACCTAATATTTATCCCGTTGCTTTCAAAGAAAACAAAATACGCACTTAAAGCGCTTATCTACCTGGCAAAATCGAATGAAAAAGAGCCGGTTCTCATTGTAGACATCGCTGAAAAGGAACGCATTCCACGCAAGTTTCTTGAAACCATCCTGCTTGAATTACGGAATCACGGTTACCTGGGCAGTAAAAAAGGAAAAGGCGGCGGTTATTACATGAAGAAAGATCCTGCCACCATACGGGTAGTAGACCTGATCCGTATTATGAACGGTCCGATTGCTTATCTGCCCTGCGTTTCACTGAATTTTTACGAAAAATGCGAAGAATGCATCGATGAGAAAATCTGCGGAATACGTGATGTTTTTATTGAATTGAGAGACAAGACCCTCCAGATCCTGAGCGAAAATACACTGGCTGACCTCATCCGACGGGAAGACCGGTTGCTGAATCTTGAAGAAGAAGGAGGCGGAGACCTGGCCCTGTTATGATTGCACAACTTTATCTCCTGCTTACCTTACTTTTCCCTGCGGTTCACCCTTTTCATGTCGCGGTCTGTGAACTCAATCAAAATCCAAAAGCAGGAACAGTTGAACTTACACACAAGATTTTTATAGACGACCTGGAGAAAGCCGTTGAAAAAAGTACCGGTAAAAATTTACTCCTCGGAAATCCAAAAGAGCACCCTGACGCAAAGCAACTCATTGGTAACTACGTTGTCCAGCACTTTTTACTGAAGATAGACGGCCAGGTTCTTAAATCGGGTTACGTCGGTTTTGAAACCGATAACGACCAGGTGTTTGTGTATTTTGAAGGTCGGGTGAAAGGAAAACCAAAGAAACTTGAGATCACTTATACTCCGTTTAACGAGGTGTTTGACGATCAGTCGAACATTGTACACCTGAAGTTCGGAAATGTAAAACAGAGTCTCTACCTCCACAAAAATAAGCCTACCGACACTGTTTCCCTCTAAGCACCATGACCAGAAAAGAGAAAGCAGGCTTTATCGCGGATACGCTTGAACGCCTGTACCCTACCGTACCCATTCCACTCGATCACAAAGATCCTTATACCCTACTGATCGCGGTACTTCTTTCAGCACAATGTACAGATGAGCGGGTAAACCAGATTACGCCTCACCTTTTCAAACGGGCAGATAACCCGTTCGATATGATCAAACTGAGTATTGAAGACATCCGGGAAATCATCCGTCCTTGCGGATTAAGTCCCGCGAAGTCGAAGGCCATTTTCAACCTTTCCCATATCCTTATCGACAAATACCAGGGAGAAGTGCCACAAACGTTTGAGGCATTGGAAGAACTCCCGGGAGTGGGACACAAAACCGCATCTGTCGTGATGTCGCAGGCATTTGGTTTCCCGGCATTCCCCGTAGACACGCACATTCACAGGCTGGCACACCGCTGGGGACTCACTTCTGGTAAAAACGTAACACAGACCGAAGCTGATTGTAAGAAACTGTTTCCGAAAGCCACCTGGAACAAGCTGCACCTGCAGATCATTTTTTTTGGACGGCAATATTGTCCGGCACGCGGTCATAAGACCGAAGAATGCCCGATTTGCTCAGTAGTCGGAAACAAGTTACAATTGAAAGATAAGAACTAAGAGTTAAGAACTAAAAGTTAATGGGTAACCTAATAACTCTTAGTTCTTATCTCTTAGTTCTTAGTTTAAAAGAAGGTGTGCATCAAACATAGTGAGCTTTTTCACCTCATGTGATTTTGAATAGTTCAGGATAAACGATACGCACCTGTCGGATGGGCCATAGCTGTTTAACTCTGCATCCAGTTGTTTGAGACCGGCACTCATTGGTAGATTCTTTTTTAGAGTAGAATGTTTCATTGGCAGACTGTTTCCAAAAAAAACGTCCTTGTTCTCCCAATATTTTCCCACGTAAAAAAAAAGGATCCGGTTTTTATTCCGGATCCTTTTTTTCATTGTTTAACACGATGATTCTTTCGACTAATCGTTGGTCAAAATCACTTGGTGTTTTTCTACCAGCTTCCTCAGGTTGATCAGTGCGTATCTCATCCTGCCAAGGGCAGTGTTGATGCTTACGCCTGTTGTTTCTGATATTTCTTTGAAGCTCAGGTCGCGGTACATTCTCATTTCAACCACTTCCTTTTGTTCAGGTGGAAGAAAATCTACCAGTTTGCGCACATCGTCTTCAATCTGCTCGCGAACGATAACATCCTGGACATTCTCATCACTTAAACGCAATACCTTGAAAATATCAAAGTCGTCGTTTGGAGAAATCGTACGCATTTTCTTTTCTCTCCGGAAATGATCGATCACCAGGTTGTGCGATATACGCTGAACCCAGGGAAAGAATTTACCTTCCTCGTTGTATCTCCCTGCTCTCAGGGTATTAATAACTTTAATGAATGTGTCCTGGAACAGGTCTTCAGCAAGATCGCGGTCATTCACCATAAATAATATGGTGGAAAAAATTTTGTTCTTATGTCTGTTGATTAAAACCTCCAGTGCGGACTCTTTACCTGAGATGTAGGCGTCTACAAGCTCTTTGTCGCTTTGCTTCAGCATGGACATAATTACCTCCTCTGTTTTTAGATTTTGTACGTAAAAAAAAGAGTAGTAATCTATGCTATAAGCTGTCCTCCGGGTTTAAAATTGAAGCAGTATGAGTTATCTTTGCTGCTTGGTTGTGTCAAATATAGAAAAATAATTTTTCGTATTTGCAAGAGTCAGCCTTGAATTTTAACAAAAAACTTTCCGAAAGGCATAACATGTCAGCTAAACCAGGCAAGAACCAATATATTGAAATCAAAGGCGCGCGCGTCCACAACCTTAAAAACATTGATGTTTCGATTCCCCGCAACAAGTTTGTGGTGATCACCGGTGTGTCGGGTTCGGGGAAATCTTCCCTGGCGTTTGACACGTTGTACGCTGAGGGACAGCGGCGCTATGTAGAAAGTTTATCTTCCTATGCACGCCAGTTTCTTGGTAAACTCGATAAACCGGATGTAGACCAGATCAAAGGGATTTCTCCGGCGATTGCCATTGAACAGAAGGTGATCTCCAGGAGTTCGCGTTCTACAGTAGGCACCACCACCGAAATTTACGATTACCTCAAACTGCTGTATGCACGGATAGGCAAGACCATCTCTCCTATCAGTGGCCGCGAGGTAAAAAGACATACCGTAACCGATGTGGTGAATTACATAACCACCCTGCCGGCCGGAAGCCGCGTGGCGATCTATGCCCCGGTGGTGATTCCACAGGGAAGAGACGTTGAACAACAACTTGATCTGTTTCGTCAGCAGGGATTCGTAAGGATCCGTGTAGGAACGGATATTTTGCGTCTTGAAGATGCGATAGAGAACCCTCCGGCTGCCGACAGTGAACTGAAGCTGGTAATCGACCGTATTTCGATTGAAGACGAGCACGAAACCGCGCGTATAGCCGACAGTGCCCAAGCTGCTTTTTTCGAAGGCAATGGCATTTGCCAGCTGGAAATCTTTGAAGCCGGTAAAGAAAACCGGATCGAGGAATTTTCCAATCGCTTTGAGTTGGACGGTATGACCTTCGAGGAACCAAACCAGCATTTTTTCAGCTTTAATAATCCTGTCGGCGCCTGTAAAACCTGTGAAGGATACGGAAGCGTGATCGGAATTGATCCCGACGCCGTTATCCCCAATCGCCAGCTTTCGGTATTTGAAGATGCGATAGTGTGTTGGAAAGGCGAGAAAATGAGCGAATGGAAAGATCAGCTTATTCGCCAGGCACATAAGTTCGACTTCCCTGTTCACCGCGCCATTGCCGACCTTTCGCAGGCTGAATACGACCTGTTGTGGGAAGGGAACCAGTATTTTGAAGGACTGAACCGGTTTTTCACTTTCCTGGAGGAAAACGCGTACAAGATCCAATACCGCGTGATGCTGAGCCGTTACCGCGGTAAAACATTGTGTCCCGACTGTAAGGGAACCCGTTTACGGAAAGATGCCAACTATGTGAAGATCAACGGAAAATCGATCTCTGAACTGGTTGTGATGGCCGTGAAAGACTGTCGTTCATTTTTTGAAACCGTTACGCTTAATCCATACGAAACCAAGATTGCGGACCGCTTACTGATCGAAATTCGGAACCGGCTCAGTTTCCTGGATGATGTTGGTCTAGGATATCTCACCCTTAATCGCCTGTCGAATACACTCTCAGGCGGAGAAAGCCAGCGGATCAACCTGGCTACATCGATGGGAAGTTCGCTGGTCGGATCGATGTATATTCTTGATGAACCGAGCATCGGACTTCATTCGCGTGATACCGAACGATTAATAAAGGTGTTGCGCTCGCTCAATGAGTTGGGCAATACAGTGATCGTTGTTGAGCACGACGAGGACGTTATGCTTGCGGCCCACGAGATCATCGATATGGGACCGAATGCAGGAACGCTTGGCGGGAAAGTGGTTTTCCAGGGAACTCACGATCAACTAATAAAAGCCGGCGATTCGCTTACGGCCAAATACCTCACGGGAAAACTAAAGATCGAGGTTCCGAAAAGCCGCCGTCCGTGGAAGAAATACATCGAAATTAACGGTGCACGCGAAAACAACCTGAAGAATGTAAGCGTGAAATTCCCGCTGGAGACCCTGACGGTAATCACCGGAGTTTCGGGATCAGGAAAATCAAGTCTTGTAAAGAAGATACTGGTACCCGCACTTACCAAAATGCTTGGCGGCCAGACCGACGATTCTACCGGGAAAGTTGAAGGCATCAGCGGTGACTATGATCACATTGGCGCGGTAGAATACATCGACCAGAACCCGATCGGGAAATCTTCACGATCCAATCCCGTAACTTACATCAAGGCTTTTGATGAGATACGTAACCTTCTTTCTACCCAGAAACAGGCTAAGGCTCAGGGCTATAAACCGTCTCACTTCTCGTTCAACGTTGCGGGAGGAAGATGTGACGAATGTGAGGGTGAAGGGGTGATAAAAGTTGAAATGCAATTCATTGCCGACGTATACCTTACCTGCGAAGTCTGCCACGGAAAGCGTTTTAAAGAAGAGATACTGGCGGTGAAATACCGTGGGAAGAATGTGTTTGACATTCTTGAAATGACCGTAGACGATGCGATCGAGTTTTTTGCTGAGGACGACAAAAACAAGACTTGCGAAAAACTCGTGAAAAAGCTACAACCGTTGCAGGACGTTGGACTGGGATATGTTCAACTCGGACAATCGAGCAGTACGCTTTCTGGCGGAGAGGCACAGCGGATCAAGCTGGCTTCATTCCTGACCAAAGGAGAGTACGAACGTCCGATCCTTTTTGTCTTTGATGAGCCTACCACCGGTCTTCACTTCGACGATATCCGCAAGTTACTCCGCGCATTCGATGGATTGCTGGCACTTGGTCACAGCCTGCTGGTCATCGAACACAACCTCGACGTGGTAAAGGTTGCCGACTGGGTAATTGATCTCGGCCCTGAAGGCGGAGACAATGGCGGCGAACTTATTTTTGCCGGAACACCGGAAAACCTGGTGAAGGAGAAGCGGTCGTATACGGGGAAATATTTAGCTGAAAAGCTGTAGGTTCGTCATTCCGAACGAAGTGAGGAACCTCCAAACAACTCCTTCCCCAGTTGTTTAAAATCAATTCCGTCGAATGTACCTGAGGTCATCATGAGCAGGTTCGCATTGTTCCAGTTTTCCTGGCTCAGTGCTTCCCTGACGTCGCTGGCATCGGTAAATACCTCAACGTTACTGCCACCGAATGCTTCACGCACTTCCTGGGGAGAAATGGAAGGCAGTCGTTTGTGTTCCAAAGTATGCGGATTGTAATAAACGATTGCGCGATCAGCTTTTTCCATAGCGCCTTCGTAATGCGAAAGGAATGTTTTGTTCAATGAACTGAAAGTGTGTAATTCCATACAAGCCACGAGTTTCCGATTAGGGAACTGCTGCTTTAAGGCTGCAGTTGTGGCTTTTAGCTTCGACGGACTGTGTGCGAAATCTTTGTAGAATACACTATTGTCCGTTTTATGAACCAGTTCCAGGCGTTTTGAAGCGCCTTTGAAGCTGCTTATTGCTTTGTAAAACTGCTCCTCTCCTACTCCGATGGCCAAACAAACCAGCTTGGCACCGCTCAGATTCTGCAGGTTATGATCTCCAAAGATCTCCAGCGGGATTTCTCCGTAAGCGGTCTGCAACCAGGTACTGCCGTCCCTGATCACGTGAGGATGAACGTTGTAAGGTTTGTAGCTGATGGACGGGTTAGAATGCTCTGCTGCTAGTTTTACCAGGTCGGCATCTGCTTCACAATAAATCAGTTGACCGTTTTTTTCGGTAAGGTTGATGAAGGTCCGGAACTGATCGACGTAATAATCGTAGGTAGGGAAAACATTGATGTGGTCCCAGGCAATGCCGCTCAACAAAGCTACATCGGGATGATAGAGGTGGAATTTCGGTCTGCGGTCTATGGGCGACGACAGGTATTCGTCGCCTTCAAGTACAGCAACTTTGGCTGTTTCAGAGAGCCTCACCATACAGTCAAAACCTTCCAGCTGGGCACCCACCATATAGTCGGCTTCAATTCCGGATTGAGCCAGCACATGCAGGATCATTGAGGTGATCGTGGTTTTGCCATGACTTCCGCCGATTACCACGCGGGTCTTTTCGCGGGTCTGGTTGTATAAATATTCAGGATAGGAATATACCGGCAACCCGAGTGCCTTGGCTTTAAGCAATTCAGGATTGTCTTCGCGGGCGTGCATTCCCAGGATCACGGCATCAAGACCGGAATGGATCTTCCCGGGAAACCAGCCGATTTCATCCGGAAGAATTCCTTTTTCAGTAAGCCGTGATTTTGAGGGTTCAAAGATCTCATCGTCCGAGCCGGTTACTTCGGCTCCTTTGTTTTTCAGTGCAATGGCCAGGTTGTGCATGGCGCTTCCGCCTATCGCTATAAAGTGGACTTTCATGTTCGTCGTTTGAAGTCACAAAGTAAATCTTCCCGGTGCGAGGGATACCTGTATGGGAAGATAGTTTTTCAACAGTCGGAGGATTAAAAGGGCCATCGCTTCGCTGTTTATAACCCCTTTAACCTTTTAACCCATTAACCCATTATGCCTATCTTGGGACCCAAAATTCATCAGCATGAAACTTCATACCATCAATACCGGGAATTTTAAGCTAGACGGCGGCGCCATGTTTGGAGTAGTTCCGAAAAGCTTGTGGAACAAGCAAAATCCTGCTGATGAGAATAATATGTGTACCTGGGCTTTGCGCTGTATGCTGGTGGAAGACGGTGACCGGCTGACGCTGATTGACACAGGGATTGGTGACAAGCAGGACGAAAAGTTTTTTTCGCATTACGATCTGCACAACATGCAAACCCTTGAACAGGCGATCAAGGCTGCCGGCTTCGGACTGGATGAGGTGACCGATGTGCTGCTCACCCACCTTCATTTCGATCACTGTGGTGGTGCCATCCAAAGAAATGCTGCGGGAACCGGTTTCGAGCCGACGTTTAAAAATGCGAAATACTGGAGCAACCAGCTTCATTGGGAATGGGCCACCAATCCAAATGCGCGTGAGAAAGCTTCTTTTTTAAAGGAAAATATCCTCCCGATCCAGGAAAGCGGTCAGTTGAATTTCATTGCGCCTCATGAATGGATCCGTGAAAACGCACTTCCGGGAATGGATCTGCTGTTCGTGAACGGTCATACAGAAGCCCAGATGTTACCGATCCTGAATTACAACGGCCATAAAATTGCCTTTATGGGCGATCTGCTCGCCTCGTCGTACCACGTGCCAATGCCGTGGATCATGGGATACGATATGCGGCCGTTACTTACTCTTTCGGAGAAAGAGAAATTCCTTCCATGGGCTGTAGAAAACGGAGTGAAGTTGTTTTTCGAACACGATGCCCAACATGAAATGGCCACGGTCATCCAAACCGAAAAAGGAATTCGCACCGGAGAATTTATGCAGCTGAGCGATCTCTAAGCTCATTTACCCATTCCCACATTGCACATTTGCAAATTTTCCAATTTGCCCATTAAACTCACGCCTTCTTCCTCAACATACTCGAATCCAGAAAGTACAGGAATTTTACTGAAAAGCTATTGGTCTGCAACTGATCAAAAACATACCTCACATTACTCTGGTAATCGCGGAAAACCCGGTCTTCTGACGAATAGATAGAATTCTTCCATACCAGGCGCAATTCGCTTCCCGGTGAGAACACCCAGCTGTATACCATGTCAATATTAAATGCATTGTAACTGTTGTCGTGGTATGAATTCCCTGCTGCATCCCTTCCGCTGTAGTCGGTTTCTGCCAGCATACCGTCCTGGTCAAGCAGGTGAAGGCTGTTGTACTTTACTTTACTCCAGTAATGTCTTAACCTGAAGGTAAGTCCCATTTTATTGTTAAAGGTATATTTCGTAGTGAACAGGTGGGTGATGGTTTTGCGGTCGCGTATACCAAAGATCACATCCTCAAAAGGATAATTGAGCGTTCCTGAAATCAGCGAGTCATACCAGATCTGGTTCGGTACCGCATATCCAACATCATTCTGCTGATCGTTTACACTGTACGAATAGACAAAGGACAGCTTGTTGTTTACGCGGAACCGCGGTGAAATGCTGTACTGCACCGTGGCGCGAGCGGTCTCGTCGAACCATTTATAACTGGCATCCACATCGAAAGCAAAGCGCTTCCGGTAATCGCTCGAAATCCAGGCTCCTCCTGAATAATTTACCGGGTAGGTATAGTACCGTCCGTACCTCCGGGTTTCAAAATAATCATACGTGGTGATCGGTTCGCTGTTCACAAAACCTCCAAAAGCATGAAAGCTCTTCAGCATGAAGAATGCGTCAGCTCCCGCTCCCAAATTGTTGAATGCGCGGGGATTGTAGATCTGGGTATGGGTCACATAACTTGACACTGTGGCCCGGTTAAATTTACCGAATGGCTTGAAAATGCTGTAACTGGCGTTGATATACTTTTCAATCGTATTGTTAAACAACAGAAATCCCAGGTCGTTCGGGTCATATCGGTCGCTGGTCATATTGTAACCGATACTTCCTGTAAAGTTTCCTGAAACTTTCGACACCGCTGCACGGTGCGTGGTTCCGTAAGTATCCACCCCTTTTCCTCTCAAACCGTATTGCTGACTTACCGCACCGAATCCAGAAATGGAATACCTGATCTTTTTGTCGTGAATGTTGAATTGGGTGCCGGTAACATTGGCATCGTAATAACTACCTGCCCTGGTAACATTGGTATTGATGAACGTAACGTACGAATTGCTCCTGAAGTTCTGATCCAATACAAATACGTTGTAATTGGTTGACGGATCAGACAATTCCCTTCGCTCTCCTCCTTCTGCGGTCCCGATAGTGGCAAAGGT
Source organism: Bacteroidota bacterium (assembly GCA_040386675.1). Taxonomy (GTDB): domain Bacteria; phylum Bacteroidota; class Bacteroidia; order Flavobacteriales_D; family Luteibaculaceae; genus DASUEB01. Next base: position 11,465 of record JAZKEZ010000174.1, read on the forward strand.
GTTGCGGGTAACTGCATTAAATACCCCGACACCAAGTCCTTTGCTGGTCCTGCCTGATACTTTAGTGGCATTTACCAGGGTGGAGCTTGAGGGGTTGGTGAGCAACTTTTCGCCGTTGTGCACCGAATCGTTGATGCTTCCATAATTGAACGGGGTCTCGCCTATCCGCCGTGAATAAAATAGGTCCCCTTTGTTAAACAGTTCTGTCCCTTCAGTAAAAAACTGGCGATTCTCCTGGAACTTCACTTCAAACGGACTCAGATTCAATACTTGGTTATCGCTCTGCACCTGTCCGAAATCCGGAACCAGGGTCATGTCCAACGTAAATGCATCGCTGAGCCCGTATTTCACATCCAGCCCCCCGTTCACTGAGGTTGCCTTTTCTTTTCCACTGATGTTGTAATAGCTGGAGATATAGGGAAACAACTGAAGCCGAAGAGGCGGTTTGATCCCGGTCACTCCATTCAGGTAACCTGACTGGTTGAGAAATCCGCTGACCGTAGGGTTGATAAAATTCCAACTGGCTTTTTCGCGGGTGGCCCTGGCGTAGCGGATAAAATTAATGTGCCATTGCTGGTTTTCACGATCCGGGAAGCGGAGTGCGGAATAGGGTATGCGGATTTCGGCTGTCCAACCGTCTTTATTGATTTTTACCGCACTTTGCCATACCGAATTCCAGCTTACGTCCTCACCGAAAACCGAGTATTTAAAGTCGTTTTGTACGCCTGAGGCCGTAACCAGGAAACCAACCCCGTTGATTCCGTCCTGGTAGGCATCTATAAAAACACCGAACCAGTCGGCGTTACCTATGTCGTCGCGCGCAGTAAGTTCCCGGAGAATACTGTCCGGGTACGTTTCCTTCATGTCGACACCGACCACAATTGCAGCATCGTCGTATACAATCCGGATGATTGTTTTTTTGGAAGAAGCGACACCTACGTTCGGTTCTATTTGGGTAAACCCTGACATCTCCGGTGCAGTGGCCCAGCACTCATCATTAAGCACCCCATCGATTGCAGGTCTTTTAGAAGTGCGTGATGCCGTTGCGCTCTTTTTTTCAGGATCGATCGCTTCTGCCACATCGGCAAAGGCTACACCGATTACCACCAACACTATGTACTTCATTGAGCCAAACAGCCTGTTCCACCACATCTGAACTGATTATTACGAATTATTGAATGGCAATTGAACCCGTTTCCGACAATTCGAAGACCGTAACACCTTTGTTTTCAAGGTACATACGGAGCTTCTTCTTCATTTTACCGGAAAGCTTGTTCCCAAGTATCACCTTACGCGCGCCAAATTGAAGTATAGTCTTCCAATTAAACAAGGAATTTTCTATTAATAGGTAGTTAATCTCAACCTCGCGGTATAATTCAGGGTTAGGTGGCTGGGTTACCAGTACAAGCGTCTCCTTACGACCCGTGAACACCCTATTTTCATCGGGAAGTATCCGTGAACACCTGATTCCTGGAGTTTCCCCCAGTAGCCGGATCTTGTGTATTCCAGCTGCAGCCAGTGCATTCCCTGCAAAAAACCCAATCTGTGGAGAAACCGAATCGGTAAGCAGCTGCTTTTGGGGGTAATGCAGTGCAATGGCGGTGGTATTCGGAACCGCATAAATTCTCAATGCCTCAGCTGAACTATTCTGCAATCCGGCGGTTGACAGGCTGAGCATTACCACCGTACCTGACAGACACGCGATCAGAGCATATTTCTTCCTCGCCAGGAATGCCACCGAGCACATAACCAGCAGGGCATATAACATCCACGCTTCCACTGCCGACAAGGTTATTCCCTGTACTACCGATCCCGGAAGCCGTTCCAACCACAGGAGGCTCTGATTGAGCATCCAGGTGGATTGTTGGAGACACCAGCCCAGGACCAGATCAGGCCCGGGAATCCAGCAAACCAGCACGAATCCGACCCCAATGACCAGCATCACGAAAGAGAGCGGGATCACTGCCAGGTTGGCCAGTAAGAAATAGATCGGGAACTGGTGGAAGTAATACATCCCGAGAATAGCGGTGGTGAGTTGTGCAGCGATCGCAACAGCGGTGATTTCCCAGACTTTGAACAGGTATTTATTTTTTACGAACACCAGCCGTTGTATCGGCGGCTGGAAGATCACGATACCAAACAGTGCCAGGTAACTCAGCTGGAAACCCACGTTCATCACCAGGCAGGGATCGATAATTAGCAGCACCAGGGCTGATGCGCCAAGCATATTGTAAATGTTCGAATTTCTTCCAAACGTATTCCCAAGTGCAACAAACGAAAACATTAGGGCTGCCCGCTGAACGCAAGGAGAAAGTCCGGTGATGAAGCTGTAGGTCCAAAGTAAGCCGATGATTAGCGGCACCACCCACTTCTTCAGCCCGGAACGGCTCAGCAGCGGGGCAAACAAGGTGCGGATCACCAGAAAGACAATGCCGATGTGTAACCCGCTGACCGAGATTACGTGCATGGCTCCCGATGCAGCATACGCCGACATGATTTCCTGAGAGAGGTTTCTTTCCTCTCCGATCACCAATGCACCGGCAATACCCAATTCGTCTCCTGTCAGTCCCGCTTCCCGCATGCCATCTACTATATATGTTCGGATCTTATGCGAATACCCGGTAATTGAGAAGGTATTCTTCCTGCTGATGCGGATCACCTGGGCCGGCCGGATAAAACACTGAAAGTAAATGCCCTGCAATTCCAGGTAGTTGCGGTAGTCGAACTGAAGGGGATTTTTGGGAGAATCCGGTCGTATAAGTCTGCACTTCAGCACCAGCTCATCCCCAACTTCCAGTGAACCGGCAGACGCAATGGCATTATCCAGGTAAAACAGTCCTTTCAGCCGGGAATCCATCACGCCCAACACCCGGGCTTCGACGGCAATACTTTTCTTCTTTACCTCAACAGGAGAAGCTACACTGATCCGGTACACCGATTCGGTTTGTTCCAACGCTTGTATGTTACCCGGTGCCGGTTGAGTGAGCAACACCGAAAGTGCCCCTAATGACAGCACGATCAGACTTAAACCAAGACCGCTGAGAAACCGCCAGGCATACCCCGTGAACCGGGGCCAGATAAAGTTTGTGGCGTAAATAATGATTCCTGAACACAGCAGTACCCAGTAACAGGATTCATTCAGCAGTGCCGACAATGCACAACTGATGCCTGTTGCAAATGGGATAGCAGCGCGAAGCAGCGGGATTTTCCTGAGGGTATTCATCGTACCCCGAACCTACTCAGAAAGTTTTGAGGAGCAAAAGATCCTTTTTCGGAAGGACAAAAACGTCCTTAAAGTAAAAATGGAGGATTTCGGCATAACCGGTACCTAGTTTGGCCTGCTTCATGGCACCTTCCTGGCACAGTCCAACGCCATGTCCGAACCCTCTTCCGAGTATCTGTACATTGTCGCCATCCTCCCGTGTTTCAAAGAAAGTAGAGCGAAAGTTCCAATCAGAGCGAAGTCGTCTCATCCCGATTTTATATGCCGGATCCAGGAAATACTCAGATCTACCATTTGGGTAAAAATTGCATGCTTTGGTCACCATGGAAGAACTATCAATTGGGTAATTATAGTTCCCGTACAGGTACCTCAACCATTTGTCTTTCGGAAGGGATTGTTTCCAGCGGTATTGCAGGCCCTCCGCACAATACGGATCCTTTACGGCCCGGAGATAAGAAATGGTATCGACCCAGTAGTCTTCTGAGTTGTGCGTCTCGCCTCCGCAATTGGAGTGAAATACAGCATCAATGAGCTGTAGGTTCCGGTCCACGATCACTACACCATTGGTCTCGGCAACGGCTTGTGGAATAAGCGGGTTACTTTTAGGCCGGCCGCGGTACACCTGGCAATGTACCTGGTCGCAGACATTGAAGCCTTCGGTAAGGTGCTTTTTGAGATTGGAAAGTGCAAAGGTGCGGGTAATGCAGGCCTGGACCTTATAGAATTCCCGGGTTTGCTCGCTACCGGTCTCTGCTTCCACTACTCCGCCTATGTAATTCTCAATGTCTACCTGGTTCACCAACTGGACAAATCCTTCTTTTGGGAGGCAAACAATGCTGCCTTCGTACCACAGCTCTTTGCTTACCGGGTTCTGGCAAAGTACCTTGATCAGAGATCCGGGTACCGCAGCGACCAGCTCGGCGTCTGCATACAGCCCTTCTTCCTTGTCAGCCGTTTTAAACTGTAGTCCTGATGCATTGCGGGTGAGATACAGCGATTGTCCGGGTTGAAGTGTGAGTTTATCCTCTCCGCCGGCGCGCAGCACGTATGCCCCGGAAGCGACTGAGAACAACACTTGCGTGGGTTTTACAGGATGAAAAATGCCAATACGGATCTCCTGTGCTTTCACCAAAAGTGAAAACACGGCACATACAGCAAGGAGCAGGTATCGATATCCGGTGTTAAACTTCATGTACAATTGCGGCCGCCCGGGCAGAAGCGCCTGGTCCGCCGAGTTTTTCTCTCAGTAACTCGTATTCTTTCTTCAATTCAACGGCTTTCGGTCCGTTGAGTATGGCGTTAAGTTCTTTTTCCAGGTTGGAGGCGTTGAACTCATCCTGGATCAGTTCTTTTACGACCTCGCGATCCATGATAAGGTTGACCAATGAGATAAATTTAACCTTGATCAGCTGACGTGCAATGAGATACGATAATTTATTCCCTTTGTAGCAAACCACTTCGGGAACCTGGAACAATGCGGTCTCCAGCGTTGCCGTACCCGAGGTAACACAGGCAGCCGTAGCATTCTTCAATACTTCATAGGTAGCATTCTCGATGATGGTTATGGGATAGCCTTTACAAAGCTGCTCATAAAACGGCATCGGCTGGGATTTCGCCTTCGCGATCACAAACTGGTAAGCCGGAAAGCGATCGATCATGTTGAGCATTACCGGCAGTTTTGAGGAAATCTCCTGCGAACGACTGCCCGGAAGTAGCGCAATTACCGGCTTATCGGCCAGATTATACTTTTCCCTGAAGGCCGTTCCGGTCGCAAAATCGGAACCGCTGTTTTCCAGGGCATCGAGCAGCGGGTGACCAACAAAATCAACCGTTACATCAAACCTGGCGTAAAATTCTTTTTCAAAAGGCAGGATCACCAGCATACGATCCACCACTTCGCGGATCTTGTACACCCGGTTCTGCTTCCATGCCCAGATCTGTGGAGAAATGTAATACACCACTTTAGCGCCGAGTTCTTTTGCAAAAGGCGCAATTCTCAGGTTAAAACCGGGATAGTCGATGAGGATCACCACATCGGGCTGAAACTCTGCCAGTGCTTTCTTGCAGAATTCCATGTTCCGCATAATGGTCCTGAGGTTCAGGATCACTTCGATGAATCCCATGAAATCCATCTCGCGGTAATGTTTCAGGATCGTAACTCCCTGCTCCTGCATCAGGTCGCCACCAAATCCGGCAAAAGTTGCGCCCGGCTCAAGTTTTTTGATCTCCCTCACCAGGTTGGACGCATGAAGATCGCCGGAAGCCTCTCCTGCTATGATGAAATACCGCTTATTTTCTGAACCAGACTGCTTCACCGGAGTGGACTTAAAATTTTGCCGAAGTTGGTAAAAAATTGGCAGGAGGCCAAGCAATAGCGGCAATTCATTAATTTCGGAGGCTTATGTCAAGAGTTACCCTTTTCGCAGATATCATTCTTCCCCTTGCTATCCCGAATACCTATACTTACCGGGTTCCTCTAGACCTCAATGATGCTATTGCCGTGGGCCAACGCGCCATCGTCCAGCTGGGAAAAACCAAGCTGTACACCGGCATCGTTCACCGCATTCACGAAAATCCGCCTAAAGCATACGAAGCCAAATACCTGGAAGCCCTGCTCGATGAGCAGCGAATCGTCACTCCAGCGCAGCTTTCGCTCTGGGAATGGATCTCGTCTTACTACTGCTGTACTCTTGGTGAGGTAATGATCGCCGCCCTGCCCGCCAGTCTCAAACTGGCAAGCGAAACCAAGGTCATTCTTCGTGAAGATGCCCGCGACCGGCTCGAACACCTCACCACAAAAGAACTCCAGGTATACGATGCGCTTGAGTTGAGAAAAGTACTTAGTCTTTCAGAGATCGGTGAAATACTTGACCAGAAAACAGTTTATCCCATTGTAAAGGCAATGCTCGATAAGTCTGTTGTTGTGGTGGAGGAAGAAATGAAGGAAAAATACAGTCCGAAAACGGTAGAATACATACGCCTTGCGGAATTGTACCGTACTGAAAATGAACTTCGTGGAATCATGGAATCGCTTGGTAAAGCGCCAAAACAGCTCGATTTCATCATGGCCTACCTGCGCTCCTGTCAGGGTGATTTTACCGAAGGAACGTGGCAGAAAAAAATTGACATTCAGCAGGTTAGCGGAACCACAAGCAGTGTTTCTTCGCAATTGCTCAAAAAAGGCATTATCGAATCTGCACTTTTTGAAACCGACCGGCTTCCGGGATCGCAGTTTAAAATTGAAGGCCGCAAGGAACTTTCACTGATCCAGGAAGAAGCCGCTACTTCGATCCGGACACATTTTAAGGATCATGATGTGGTACTGCTTCATGGCGTTACTTCTTCCGGCAAAACTGAAATTTACTGTGAGCTGATCGATGAAGTGATCGCTTCGGGCAAACAGGTGCTTTACCTCTTGCCTGAAATTGCGCTCACCACACAGCTCATCACCCGTTTGCAAAAACGTTTCCACAGGAACGGGCTGAAGTCTGGCACAAACTGCTTCAGCATGAGCGCTACCAGGTAATTATCGGTGCGCGGTCCACGATATTCCTGCCGTTCGACAATCTCGGGCTGATCATCGTGGATGAGGAACACGAAAACTCGTTCAAACAATACGATCCTGCGCCACGCTACCACGCACGGGATGTCGCCATGGTGCTGGCCAGCTATCACAACGCAAAAGTATTGCTCGGTTCGGCCACGCCTTCTATTGAAAGCTACTGGCAGGCACAGCAGGGAAAATACGGTTTGGTAAACCTCTTTACCCGTCACGGCGCGGTACAGATGCCGGAGATCCAGGTGGCCGATGTGAAAAAGGAGACCTTCCAGAAAAGCATGCAGGCGAATTTCACCTCGCTGCTCATCCAGGCGATGGAAGAGGCCTTCCGCAACAAAGAACAGATCATCCTGTTCCAGAACAGGCGAGGTTATTCTCCGCGGTGGCAATGCGAAACCTGCGGATGGACACCGATGTGCATTCAATGCGACATCAGCCTCACGTATCACAAATCCAGGCACATACTCACCTGTCACTATTGCGGACACCAGGAAGCTCCACCGAAAAAATGCGGTGCCTGTGGCAGCAGTGCCCTGAAAATGGTAGGCTTCGGTACAGAAAAAATCGAAGACGACATCGCCGGGATATTCCCTGAAAAAAGGGTGTTCCGGATGGATTATGATACGACCAGATCCAAAAATTCGTACAGCCAGATCATCACTGATTTCGAAAACGGGAACATCGATATCCTGGTGGGTACGCAAATGGTGACCAAAGGCCTTGACTTCAAAAATGTAGGATTGGTAGGCGTTATGGATGCCAGTCAGCTGCTGTATTTCCCTGATTTCAGGGCGTATGAACGGGCGTACCAGGTCATGTCGCAGGTTGCCGGGCGCGCCGGACGGGATAAAAAACGCGGGAAGGTGATCGTGCAAAGTCATCAGCCCGAGCACTGGGTCATCTTAAAAGTGATCGAAAACGATTACAAAGGATTGTACGAAAGCGAGATCCTTGAACGACAGGAATTTAACTACCCGCCCTTCTCACGTCTGATCCGTGTCACCGTGCGCCATGTCGACAAGGCACTAACGGAACGCGGCGCGAATGAACTGGCTTCACATCTGAAACAGTCGTTCGGTGAGATGATCATTGGTCCGGAATATTCTTCTGTAGAGCGGATCAGGAATCAGTACAACCTGCACATCATGATCAAATTCAAAAGAGACATGAGTCATACCCGAATAAAAAACCGCTTGCGGGAAGTTGTGGAAGATTTTCACTCTCAACCGGCTATGCGACCTGTGCGGGTGGTTATTGATGTGGATCCTTTTTAATAAGGAATACCGAGTTTCTTATACACAAAGCCGAGCAGCCAGGCTGGTCCGACCAACAGGAACAGCAGGTCTTTGAAAAAGGAAG
>JAZKEZ010000175.1:0-3410 GCA_040386675.1 Bacteroidota bacterium
AGGAACAGCGAGGGCAGGAAGTACCACCGGTTGCACAGCAACCAGTCTCGGACTCTCACAACCGGTTCCGTTAACACTCGCTACATATATAGTAGGAAGTACAGACAGTGGTCCGGTTGGATATGGGTTACCGGAAAAAAGCAAAGTGCCGCCGCTCGCCGAATCGTACCACCTGAAACTGGTATTTCCCAGAAGGGATATGGCAGTCAGTGTCGTAGAATCTCCGCTGCACAGCGTAAGGGATGCAGGTGTTGCGGTAACCACATCGATATTGGCACCTGCGAGGGTTACCGTAAAATCGCGGGGTGATGAAGAAACCCCGGCAACGGCATCGTAAGCAACTACCCGGTAGTTACCCTGGGGAAGCAGGGTGCCGGTGTTGTACGGATTTCCTTCAAACTGAAAGGTGTAAATGCCAAGAGCCAGTTCCTTGGACCATCGGAATACCACGTTTGGATTAGCCGGAGAGATCGAAGCTGTGTAAGTTCCGCTTGCCCCGCTACAGATCGACGTGGTGCCCGAAACGGTAGGGGTGGGTACAGCAGCCGATACCGACAGCGAATGTGCAGAGCACACAAGCACGAACAGCAGGCTGCTGATGAATGGAACGAATCCTCGTAGAGAATACTTCATGTAGTTTTAGGTTATTGCTTTTATTGGTTGGAATAATTTGCATAAATACAAAAAAGATAGCCGTAGTACTGGCGGCCAGAACCAATTGAGAGCGGTTTTTAATAGGCGGATAAGTAAGAAGTTACAAACGAAGGTACTGTTCGTGCGTCGAAGTGGTATTTAAATTCGATACCCTACGTGTTTTGTTCGGTGGGTGGGATCAGGGCAAAAAAAAAGCAGTACCGGAGTACTGCTTTTTATCAACAAAGATATTTATCAATTCATTGAAAGGTTCTTTTTCCGAACAGCCAGGTAGGCTATTCCTACTCCGGCAACGATCAGGAAAACTACGCCCTTGTTTACCGGTATACATGCTGACGGTGGCCAGCAGCCTGGTGTTGGGGGACCTTTAGGTGCCGCAATAGTTGTGGAAGTGATTCCAGCTACTAATAGGGTTAAAAGGAGTTTCTTAATGCTCATATCCGGGATGTCAAAATTTGGTTAGACAAAGATAACTTACGTAATACATCTAAAAAAGGATTTTCCGGTTTTAGATAACACTCAACTTTTAATAACCAAAGTCCGTATAAACTGGGGCTTTGGTTACTGAATAAAGAAAAAATAAATCTTTCGTTATTCATAATTCGTTCGACAAAAGTATGAATTATGTTCATAAGTGTCGAGAAAATTAAGGTTTTAACCGAAAGGAGCCGCAGTTAGCGGCTCCTTCGTTAAATGCGGTGCTGACTTACAGAACAAACTTCTGGGTCCTGGTCTTTCCGTTTGAAGAAAGAGTCAGTAAATAGGTTCCGGTTGCCGATGGAGAGGTAATGGTGTAGTTCCCGGTAATTCCGGTTTGTTTTGCTACTACGCGACCATCGGTAGAGTATAGTACCACGTCGTACGTTTCAGTGGTCGAATTGGTAAGCTGGATGTTTCCGTCTTTCAGGATCGCTGAAATGGCTTTTTCAGAAATGGTATTGGTAATGCCGCTTGCATCCTGTACGTCGAAATTGTAGGTTTTGGTCTTGCTGCACTGCTCGTTCGCAGAAATGGCCTCCAGAGAAACTGCGGTCATGCCGGGCTGCTTAAAGGTGTGAACGGCATTGGCCTCGGTACTGGTGCTGTTATCGTCCATAAAAGTCCAGATAAACGATGCGGCACCTGAGGTGGTGTTGGTAAACTGTACTTCTTTACCTGCGTAGATCTCGTTTGCAGGAGTTGCAACTCCGAATACGATCTCAGGAAGTGAATTCACAGTGAAGGTATATGCAGCAAGTGCACATGCCGGAGAAGCAAGGTTGTTCACCAGTTTGTATTCGCCGTTGCTTAGAGTGGTTTTGATCAGAGCAATGTCACCTTTAAAGGTTTTCACCACTTCAGCACCTTTTAGCAGGTCGAAGCTCTTGTAAGAAGCATCTTCAAATTTCACACGCAGCAATCCGTCGTGAGAATCGAAGCAAGTAGCGTCCACAACAGTTGCTTGTTGCTGGATGGCATTTTCGAAAACGATCTCAAAACGAACACCGTCGAAATCTGATCCGGTATAGCTGTATGAAGAAGTGCTCTTCAGATCGGTCCAGGTATTGTTGCTAAGATCGTGAAGGCTCACACAACCGTAATTGGCAGCGATCGCTTCCAGGTTGGTGAACGAAAGGGTTTGCGCATTACCGGCAGCTGCTGAATGAACATAAAGCGGCAGGGTAAATGAAGCATTGCTTTCCGGGATCGCATTCACACGAAGGTGAAGCGGCAGAGCAGCAGCTGCAAAGTCGATACCCAGTGATTTTGCAGGTTTATCGGAAATTGCAGGATTGAACTTGTTCACATCATAGATCGCGTCTTTTCCTAATGTTGCGTGTGGGAAGGTGTGGAAATCAACACGGTCTGAAACCGTTCCGTCGCTGATGGTCACCGTAACCATTGCCGGAGCACTGGTTGCTGCCTTGAAGAAGTTACCGTTTGAAGTGGTCTTTGAACTTTCAGGTACGGTCAGGTTGAAGGTATTAGTACTGTTGGTGTGATCGGTGGTCTTTACCCAGAATCCCTGGAAAGGGGTAAGCACCGCAGCCGTTCCCGACATAGTTACAGGATTGTAAAAGCTGTAGTTGTCTTCGTCGTTCACCTGGTTACCGTTGTCGGTAGGTGCGTAAACGTATACTGTTGGCTCAATTCCATCGGTCACCCCGGCATCGATCATCACGGTAGGATTAGATGAATGAACAAGGCTCCAGCTGATATTACTCGGGAATGGATTCCCGATCAGGTGCCATCCATCGTCTGCCGTTCTGCTTCCGCTTCCATGAGTAAAGGTAAGCGGGAAGGTAAGATCATCGCGGAAGATCTGTCCGGTATCAGACAGGGTAATGTTTTTCGGGGATGCGTCTCCGCAATAGATCCTCCATCCTGAACGGGTGATGGATGTTGGTGATGAGTTGGTAACAATTTTGTCCGTGGTTGCGGTGGCTGCTACCCAGCCGTCATCAACAGTTGCAGGATCAGCCTCATTGTATTTGTAGATATTCACACCGAAGATATCCGGATCAGGATACTGGCTTCCGCTGATCCCGGTCAGTTCAAGTCCTGAATACTCAAATCTTTTCAGGGTTGAGTTGATGATAGGAGAAGTGAAATCCCTGTAATTGGTTTCCGGAAGGGTGATGTATTTCTGCATTACGATCTTCCCGGTACCATAAGTGATCACGTTTCCGGTACCGATCGGTCCGACAGAAGCCGAGTAACCGGGAGCTGAAAGCAGGGTCAGGAAACCACCGGAAGCGAAGGTAAGATCGACCGTG
>JAZKEZ010000175.1:3420-8859 GCA_040386675.1 Bacteroidota bacterium
TGGTGGTACCAAAAGTCACACGGTTCCTAACCTGGATATTGCTGCCGCCAACGATGCTTTTTACTGACGACCCGCTGAAGTCAAGGTTACCGTATGCTTCGGTGGTTCCACCGGAGTTTTTGAAGTCGTAAACCGTTTGGGTACCGCTACGGTTGTAAGATACCTTGCTGTCCAGGTTAAAACTGTAGAATGATGCGGTTGAGCTGATCAGGTCGCCACTGATGGTCCAGGTCGTTCCGCTTTGCAGGGTAAGGGTCTTGGTCTGACCGGCACCGTTCAGTTCAAGTGCGGCGTTTACTGCAGTGTTCAGTGTTCCTTCGGTCAGGGTGATGCTACCTGCGGTTACTTCGATGTCGTCTACAGAATTGGCTGCGGTGATCCTTTTTGGTGCGGGACCGCTCAGTTTTACAGCGTAATACGTTCCGTGCTGCGTGAAAATATCGCGGGTAGTGGTTCCGGTGGCGTTGAATTCGAAGGTCGAAGCCTGGTCCATATCAAGCGAAGCAAGGTCATAGGCCGACGCGTTCATTCTCCGGTAAGTTGCACCCGCAGAAACGATGATGGTTCCAGGATTCAGTAGGGTAGCCCTTCCAAAATCATTCAGTGTTGAACCAGAATTAATGGTGATGTGTCCTTTAATGGCGGTTGCCTGGTTTACGTCCAGCAGGTAACTGGTGATTGCACCGGCAGAATTGGAGATGTATACGTCTTTATAGGTGAAATTGGTGCCGTAGAACAGGAAGTTCTGTGCAGATGAACCGTTGTACACGAATGTGTAATCGGCATCGCCATCGCTGTCCAGCAAGGTCAGTTTAACACGGGTGTTGGTAGCAGAGGTACTTAGTCCACTGTAGAAAATGCGTTTCTGAAGTCCGTCGAAAGCCCCGTCATCATTAACATTGATAAAGTTCCCGATCGGAGAAGTAGAACCCGAACCCAGTAACGGGCCGTGAATATCAAATACACCCTGGTAAAGGGTGGTAGTAGTGGTGTAGGTAGCAGAAGCATCGGTACGGCTGGTAGTAAATCCGTCACAAATAATGGTAGGGCTGTGCGTAGCATCACCGATGTTCAGGAATATGTTTCCCCTGGAACTTGATGGCTTTAAACCAAGGATCCCGCCAACCGTAAGGTTTCCGAGTACATTGATCGTATTGTCGGTGTACCTTGCATTCGCAGCATTCAGGTCTCCAAGAACGGTAAGTGCACCTGTTCCGGTAATGTCGAGCTGTGAACCGGCGGTAGCACTTGGCTGAATGGTCAGTTGTGCACAGGACCTTGAGTCGGTAATGCTGAGGTTAAACCCTGTAACATTCACAATATCATCGGCATCCGGAATATTGTCCACATCCATACCCGAACTAAGGGTCCAGCTCGCTGCGCTTCCCCATACACCGCCCTTGTAGGTGAATGTTCCCTGTGAAAAAGCAGTGAATCCGGCGCAAAGGAATAATAGGGTAATTAATCTTCTCATACTGTGAGTTTAATTGAGCACCAAAAGTAAGCTAAGTTTTTCTTTTTTAACTCCATGGATGCGTAATATTGTCTGGTTTGTAGATTATATTTGCGGTTCATTACATTCAGAATTGAAGAAGAAAAAACCGCAGGTAATCAAACCCGAAGACGTACGTCTCGTACTTAAGTTGCTGGTTAAAAACTGGTACTTCCTGCTCACCATCCCAACTGTTGCCGCTTTTCTCGGGTATTACTACTCCTACAAGCTTCCCAATATCTACCAGTTAAAGACCGAAATGCTCCTCAAATCTGAGAAGTACGATTACAAATCGGCGCTTTACCAGGGATATGTGGGCTATGATGCCTACGCAAAACAGACCAACCAGGAACGGGTACTGAAGTCATTCGACCTTATTTCTGAGGCCGTGCGCCGTATGGACATCGGGGTTTCGTACTTCAATGTTGGCCGTATCCGTACCACCGAGATGTACCGTAACTCGCCTTTCGCGATCGAGATATCCGACCTGGATGAATCGCTCTATGAACGACCGATCGACGTTCGTTTCGAAGCAGATCATTTCCTGCTGGAATACAAGAAAGACGGGGTAGAAAAATCCATCAAATGTTCGTACCGCGGTTTTCACAAGACCCGCGACATTTCATTTTTTATCAAACCGACCTTCTCGGGAAAAATTTCCGACCTGAGTTTCAACAATGAGTCGAGGTACCAGTTCATCGTCCATCACCACGACAACCTGGTAAACCGTTATCGTTCGGGACTGGCGGTAGAAGGCCTCGAATACACGAGTATCATCACCATCACTCTTGAAGACGTTTCAGAACAGCGCGGACTGGATTTCCTGGATACGCTGAACCTTTGCTACAACAACTACTCGGTTAAAGAAAGGATTGATGTAAATACCAAAACCATCGAGTTTATCGATCGTCAGCTGAAGGAATCGCTGGATGTGATCAACAACGTGGAATACGAACTGGAAGATTATAAGGCGAAAGAATCGATCCTGAACCTGAACAAGGAAGAAACGATCTACTACGAAAAGCTCGTGAACTACGACGAGGAATTCAAAAAGCTTGAATTGCAGCTCAAGACCATCGCTCAGCTGGAAGATTACATCAACACGTCGAAAGAGGGTTCACTGCTTCCGCCTTCGTTCTATGTTCCCGCCGGTGACGCGTACCTGAGCAAAACGCTCGAGGAGTTGTACGACATGCAGACCAAAAAGAATGCATCGCTGTACGATCTGAAAGACGATAACCCGATGGTGAAGCGTACCGAGAAGTCGTTTGAACTGGCCCGCCGCGACATGCTGGCTTACCTGGAAAACACGAAAAGGGCGATCCGCAGTAAGATGGTTGAAGTGGCAAAAACCACCAAGAGCTACGAGAACCTGCTGCGTTCGGTACCCAAGGCACAGCGCGACATCCTGAACATCGAGCGTCGTATCGCTATCAACGAAAAGCTTTACAATTACCTGTTGGAGCAGCGTGCAAACGTGATCATCGAACGGGCGACCATCACTCCGGAATCTGAGATCATCGACAAGCCGAGGTCTCAGGGGGCCATCAAACCTAACCGCGACAGCATCCGCAACAACTACATTATTGCAGGTGTGGTGATCGTGATCGGTATCATCGTGATCCGCTTCTTCTTTATCGATAAGTATGAATCACCTTCTGAGATCAAGGCCATTACGGATATCCCGGTAATCGGCGGTATTCCGCACATCAAAAAGATGATGCCTTTCAATTCGAAAGATTACGTGGATTCTGACCTTGCGGAGGGCGTGCGGCGAATACGAACGAACCTGCAGTTTATGGGTGCTTCGATGGACAAGAAGATCATCCTGGTGACTTCCATGTTCCCATCGGAAGGAAAGACGTTTACTTCGGTGAACCTGGCTTACCTGAATGCGCTGACCGATAAAAAGGTACTGCTTGTGGATTTCGACATGCACAAACCGAACATTCACCGTACGATCAAGATCGGTAACACCGAAGGGTTGTCGAACCTGCTTTCAGGTACCGAAACCGATTACAAGCAGCTGATCCATAAGGTGCATCCTAACCTGGATGTAATTACTGCCGGTCCGGTTCCGCCAAATGCCTCCGAGCTGGTAATGATGACCAGTGTGACTGATCTTCTTGAGGATTTCCGTGCGAATTACGACATCATTATCCTCGATACTCCGCCATTGCACTTGATTACCGATGCACGTATCCTGATGGCCGTTTCGGAGATCAACCTGATGATCCTGAACGTTAAGAATGCGACCAAGAATAACCTTTCTGACATTGAAGCTTTCTACGAAGAAGGCATAGCGAAAAACTTCGCGATCGTTCTTAACGGAGTTAAAATGAGCCGTTTTGCTTACCTCTACAGCAAGTACGATTACAAGTACGCTTACAAGTACGGGTATTCTTACGGATACGGATACGGTTACAAATACGGTAAAGACGCCTGATGAGAGTCCTGCTTGAAATCCCTCACCACACCTTTAAGATAACGGTGTTTGGAATGAATGCGAAGTATGTGATCAAGGTAGAGTGGGGCCCGCTGGAACAAACGTTCAAGATCGCCGAACTCGATGTGGTTGGCGGACTGGATGAGGTGAAGAAGCTGCTTACCGACGATTTCCTGAGAAGCTGCATGGTGCGTTTTCACGCCATGAGCACTGATTTTAATACTGCAATTCAACAACTATAAAATGAACAAAGTACTTATCGCTGTGAATGCGGCGCTTGTGATCGCCGTCGGCGTTTTGTTTTACCAGGTAAATGCGGGATCGCCGGCCACTGAAGATGTGAAGCCGCAGAAACAGGCCAGCCAGATGCCGGTTACCTCGAAGATTGCCTTTATCCGCAATGATTCGGTTACCGAGAACTACGAGTTTATCAAAGAAAAGAAGAAGCAACTCGAAGCGCTTGCCACTTCTTACGACCGCCAGGTACAAAGCGAGTCGAACAAGCTGCAGCAGCGCTACAACGAGCTGATGCAAAAGGCTGCGACCATGACCCAGGAAGAAGGGCAGAAGTACGAAATGGAGCTTCAGCAGGGACAGCAAAAACTACAGGAACTGCGCTACAAACTCGACGGTGAGCTTACGCAGAAGACTGCCGATATGCAAAAGGAGCTGCTGGACAAGGTGAAGACCTTCCTGAAAAAATACAACGAGAAGCAGAAATTCGATTACATCCTGAGCTATGCAGACGGAGGCGGAGTACTGCTCGCAAAAGATACGCTTGACATTACTTCTGATGTGGTGAACGGACTGAACGCCGAACACCTTCAGGCTAAAAAGGCCAAATAATGCTGTTTGCCGAAAAGGAAATAAGTAAAAACCCTGCGGAATACGTGCTGTATCTCTGGCAGATGGAAGACCTGTTGCGCGCCATCAATTTCGACATGAACATGGTTGAAAAGCTGCTTGCTTCTTCACCCGACATGGATGACGTGACTATACGCCGTGAACGCACCCGCTACCAGCTCCTGATTGCCGAAATGCGGGATGAAGGAATTCTGGAAACCGGTCACCTGGCAAAAGGGTTGCTGGTAATGACTGATCTCCAGTTGCTGCACCAAAGCCTCATCCAAAAAAAGGACAAAGCGTATCTGCCGATTTACCAGGAAGCACTTCCGAACATCCACGACTTTATCGGTAAATCAGGAAGAAAGAGTCAGACTGAAGTCGAGGCCTGTTTCCAGGCACTTTACGGCTTGCTTATTCTGCGATTGAAGAAAGAACCGGTTACGCCGCAAACGCAGGAGGCGATGGATACGTTTTCGAAGATGCTGGCTTATTTGGCTGCGAAGGCAGTTAAGAGTTAATTGTTAAGTATCGCTCTATTCTGATAGTCAGTTTCCGCGTTTGACGCATAGTTTGTTGCTGTCCTTTCTTTTCAAAGAAAGGACCAAAGAAAGTGTCGCTTCTTTTCCTTCACTGCGCTCCACTCACACCATTGCGA
>JAZKEZ010000176.1:0-1205 GCA_040386675.1 Bacteroidota bacterium
AATTCTTAAAGCTGGCATAGTTGATCCCTGAAGGAATAGTTAAATCTTGATTGTAATAAGTACCTATTCCGGACTGTACAGTCACGTAACCAAGGTAAGGAGGCAATGTGGTAATGAAGTGAACGACCCTTTTGTCTCTTGAGAACTCAAGTCCGGTAAAAACACCTGTCAAGCCTGGAGAACCAGGCGCTGGAACATTAACAGTTTGTGTAGTTCCAGTACGTAAAAGATCTAAACCAAAACGCGCAATAAACATATTCGTCCCATCAGTAGTGGCGTTGAGGGTACCCGCCACAAGAAACGTATTGTCAGTAAATACAGCTTCAAGTTCGGTTCTGTTTGCATTTATTCCTGCTTGAAATTGCGCACTGATTACTGCGTGTGACTTATGAATAATACCATTTTCAGTAACCAGGTAGGCATACAGTGTACGGGTATCATTGATGAACAGTGCATAACCATCGGCAGCAGGTACAAGAGCATAAGACAGTTCAATCCCATTAGCGGTATTGGGGGTAATAATCTCTGGGAAATCACTTAGCAGGGTAACTTTTCCATTCAAATTGTCAAAGAACTCATCGGCTTGTGTGAAATCAAGCAAGTACGCTTTGGCATATGCTTTATTTCCATCAGGTCTGGAAGTGATCAGCACATATTTATCCTGTCCGAAAGGAGCCACGGCTACTTCTGTTGTACCCTCGCCCATCGACCCGATAGCGTAACCATCACTGTTATACACGAAATTATCAACAGTAAAAAACTTGATTTCACCATTTTCATCCAGGTAGATGGTTTGCGTATAGTTCGCCTGGGCTCCTTCATAGCTTAAGTGCAGTGATGGATTTCCTGTAGGTAGGTTTTTTTTTGAGAATGATCCACCAAAACCGAACTGGATGTATTCGGGTGCAAAGATGATGGCCTTGCTTTGCGGTTGCGCATCGCTTTTCCCCGGTAGTCCCAGCAGCATCAGGCCGCATAGCGCCAATTGGCCGGTGATACCTAACATTAATCTTTTAATTTTCATAAGGATGATTTTTAAGTGATTATTTCCACCAAAATACCGGGTCCAAAATTCACCTCAAACCATGATTGTTCACCTGACCAGCATTGACTGTTATGTGGAGGCTTTAGGCTGTTATCTGGTTTTTGTAAACAAAAAATCCCCGGCTGATAAGACCGGGGATTTAGATTATACATTAAGATCG
>JAZKEZ010000176.1:1278-7596 GCA_040386675.1 Bacteroidota bacterium
CTTTTGGGTTTTCGAACCGTCAGCAAATTCAAGTTCTACGATATAGGTACCGGTTGGCAGTGCCGAAGTATTCAGCGCAGTTCCCGGCTGGTTAGCGGTAAGCATTACCTGGCCGACAGCATTGATCACACGAACGGTGGATACCGGCTGGTCAGACTCGATCTTCAATACATCTGATATTGGATTCGGATACACTTTGGTATTTGAATATCCTGCGATACCGTGAATGCCTGCGGCGGCAGCTTTTCCTTCTTCGGCGGCGGCAACGATCTCTGCTACCTCTGCTTCAGTAAGCTCAGTGGTTGTTCCCTGCTTAAGAAGTCCCCCTTCAGGGAATGGTGACAGCAATACAGGAATATCGTAACGGGTCATTACCGTTGAGCCTGAGCTGCAACCGTTTGAATCCAACGGAGTGTGTTCAATAAGGAAATACGAGTAAACCGTTCCGGTAAGCGATACCGTTGGGAAAGTGATCGATTGGTCTCCGCGGGTAATGGTGTTGTTGTGCGACACAGGTCCGGCAACCACGAACGTAATATTAAGCGGTTGTATACGGATCGCATTGTACTGGGTTACTTTCCAGCGGTGATTAAGGTAGAAATTGTCGTCTTTAGGAGTTGCAGTAGTCAGTCCGGTCAGTGTGGTATTTACGTTGATCGTTCCGTCCAGTACGTGGGTTTCCGGGTAACACATGAAATCAACCTGGTCGTTGATCATTCTTCTGCGTTCAGGAAGTGAGTTCAGCCTGTCGTTGGTAAACGGTATAGGAAGGCTGATTGCATTTACCTGGAAGCGATTGGTGATCGTGTTCATGTCTGAATCGATCAGTCTTGACAAGCCATTGGCAGAACATACGTAAACGTGCCCGTCGGCCATAGTCTCCATACCTGAGTACTTGTATGCACTGTAATCAATTCCTGTTGGAAGCGCTGTACTCTGGCTGTAGTATGTTGCAGTGTTTGTGGCGATGTTGTAGTATCCTACATACGGAGCAAGATCAGTTACAAAGTGAATTACCTGTTTATTCCTTGAAAATTCAAGACCGGTGATCACGCCGCTATTACCCGGCTGTGCCGGTGAAGGCGGGATCGTAACAGGTGTTGTACTTACAAAACCCAGATCAGTATTATTCCTGAACCTTGCAACAAACATATCGGTTCCTTCAACCGTATAATCAGTGTTTCCCGCCACCAGGATGTCGCGACCTGAAACTACGGCCTCAAGTTCGGAGCGTCTCCTGTCATTTCCTGCGTTCATCAGACCAGGTACATTCTCACTCCTTCCGGTATAGATAACCGTATTTTTAAAATCGGTTATTCTATATGCGTGTGTATAGTGAGAATCATTTACAAACAAGGCATAGTAATTATGGGTTATGCTTAGATTCTTGGTTTGTACCATTGCAAGACCGAAATCCTGTCCCTGTTGTACAGACGTCACTTCCGGAAAATCGTAAATCTGCTCTACCGCACCTGGCAGACCGTAGCTACCGGGCACATCCATATCTAACCTGAAGGCCTTCGGGTGGATCACCGAACCATTGCCATTCAGGTAGTTGGTAACAACGATAAATGTGTTACCATACAAGGGTGCCACCACGATCTCTGAAATACCAACTGCTGTTTCACCTGTATTACTCATCAGATCCGCTATTTGCGCACCACTGCCGTTGTACACATAGCTATCGATAATAAAGAAGTTGATCTGGCCCGAAGCAGTCAACTGGATGTTCTGCGCTCTCCTGGCCGGAGTACCATCGTAATCCATGCCGGTAGGGAGGTTAAGAACTGTACTTGTGCCGTTTACACCGAACTTCACGTACTTCGGCGAAAAGATCGCCGCTTTGTTTTGTGGTTGTGCATACGCACAGATCCCGCCGAAAATAAGAATGCCGGCCATGGCGGACTTGACAAGTCCACTGAACTGTAATTTTCTGGTTTTCATGTAAATAGAAGGTTAGGATATTTATAAAACCAATGTACACGAATACTTAATACATAAAAGTTACAATGTTCATCCGGGCAGTTTCAACATATATTCGGTACGTTTTTAAGACAATTTGGTCACTAGACAAAAAAAACTCCGGACTATACAGCCGGAGTTTCGCTTTCTTTTAAACAAATGCAGTTACTCTATAGAAATGTAGAGTGGTATTTACACCAATTCTTCTACTTTACTTAAAGCTCTTTCAAGCCCTTCCGGCTCTTTGCCTCCCGCAGTTGCGTAAAACGGTTGTCCGCCGCCGCCACCTTTGATCTCTTTGCTCAATTCCTTGATCAGGGTATTAGCATTGAACTTCCCGGCGCTTACCAGGTCATCGGTAACCATTACTGATAACAACGCCTTTCCATCGTTCTCCGCACCCAGTACCAGTACCAGGTTCTGGTGTTGTGCCTTCAGGGCAAAAGAAATGTCCTTGATGCTTTCTGCCGGAAGGTCTACCCGCTGACTTACCAGCTGAACGCCATTAACGGTCTTCACGGTTTTCATCAGCTCGTCTTTCATCGACAGGGCTTTTTCGCGGTTTAGCTTTTCGAGTTCCTTTCCGAGACGATTGCTGGTTTCCTGCAAGCCTTTTACAGCTGCAGCAAGATCTTTTGCTTTCAGCAGCTCCTTCAGTTCGGCAAGTACACTTTCCTGCTCGTTGATGTAGTTTTCCGCACCAACACCGCTCAGCGCTTCAATACGACGAATACCGGCAGCAACTGCTCCTTCTGAGGTGATCTTCACCAGTCCGATATGACCGGTTGAAAGTACGTGTGTTCCTCCGCACAACTCGATTGAATCACCGAATTGGATCACGCGGACCAGTTCACCGTATTTCTCTCCAAACAGTGCCATCGCTCCCATTTCACGGGCCTGGGCAATCGGTGTACGGCGGAATTCCTGCAACTGTGTATTTCTTCTTACCAGTTGATTCACTCTTTTCTCGATCGCGGTAAGTTGTTCTTCGGTTACTTTTTCAAAGTGTGAAAAGTCAAAACGCAGGTAATCTGCATTCACCAGCGATCCTTTTTGCTCCACGTGGGTTCCCAACGCCTCTCTCAGTGCATAATGCAGCAAGTGCGTAGCCGAGTGGTTGGAGGCAATGGCAGTGCGGTTGTCCACATCAACCATTGCAGTAAAATCAGCGGAAGGATCTTCCGGAAGTGATTCTATTAAATGGATGATCAGGTTGTTTTCTTTTTTGGTATCGATAACGGTGATGCGGCCTTCGCTGTTTTGCAGGAAGCCTTTGTCGCCGACTTGTCCACCGCTTTCTGCATAGAAAGGCGTTTTATCCAGCACAACCTGGAAATAGCTTTTCCCCTTTTCAGTCACCAGGCGGTATTTCTGGATCTGAACCTCGGCAAACAGGTTATCGTATCCGATAAATTCGGTGCTTTCGCCTTCACGGACGATCACCCAGTCGTCGGTAGTGATCTCGGTGGCTTTGCGCGAACGTACTTTTTGTTCGGCAAGGGCAACGTTAAATCCGTCCATGTCCACACTTAATTCTTTCTCGCGCGCCATCAGGTCTGTAAGATCGATCGGGAAGCCGAACGTATCGTATAACAGGAATGCGAATTTCCCGTCTATGATCTTTCCGTCGAGCGCAGCAGCGTGTTGCTCAAAGCGTTTGATCCCGCTCTCAAGCGTTTTAAGGAATCCTTCTTCCTCCTCACGGATCACTTTGGTCACAAAATCCTGTTGCTTAACGATCTCTGGAAACTGGGTTCCCATCTGGTCGGCAATTACAGCAACCAGTGTGTTGATGAAAGGCTGGTCCATATTCAGGAAGCTGTATCCGTAACGGATCGCTCTTCTCAAAATACGGCGGATCACGTAACCTGCACCGGTATTCGAAGGCAGTTGTCCATCAGCAATGGCAAAGGATACCGCGCGGATGTGATCGGCAATTACCCGGAATGCGATGTCTTTTTTCTCCTGCGTACGGGTGTAGCTGATCCCGCTCAGTTCCTCAACTTTAGCGATGGTCGTAGTAAACACATCGGTGTCGTAGTTACTCTGTTTGGCTTGAAGCACCATGCACAGACGCTCGAAGCCCATACCGGTATCTACGTGTTGTGCAGCCAGTTCTTTCAGTTCGCCCGAAGCCATGCGGTTAAACTGCATGAATACGTTGTTCCAGATCTCAATTACCTGCGGGTGATCATTGTTTACCAGTGATTTCCCGTCAACTTTTGCACGGTCTTCATCCGAACGGATGTCTACGTGAATTTCGGTACACGGACCACAGGGACCGGTGTCTCCCATTTCCCAGAAGTTGTCTTTCTTGGATCCGTCCAGAATGCGGTCTTCGGCAATGTATCGTTTCCAGATCGAACGTGCTTCTTCATCCGAAGCCAGGTTTTCCTTGCTGTCGCCGCCGAAAACGGTAACGTACATGCGGTTCTTATCGATCTTATATACTTCGGTAAGCAGTTCCCAGGCCCAGGTAATAGCTTCCTCCTTAAAATAATCACCAAAGCTCCAGTTGCCGAGCATTTCGAACATGGTGTGGTGATAGGTATCTACCCCAACTTCTTCCAGGTCGTTGTGCTTTCCGCTTACGCGAAGACACTTCTGACTGTTGGCCACGCGTTTGTAGGCCGGTGTTTCATTGCCCAGGAACCAGTCTTTGAACTGGTTCATACCGGCATTGGTAAACATAAGGGTAGGATCATTTTTTACAACGATCGGTGCAGAAGGTACAATGTGGTGGCCTTTTCCGGCGAAAAAATCCAAAAAAGTCTGGCGGATCTGGGTAGCATTCATTTAATGTGCAAATTTGAGTTCCAAACCAGCTCAGACGCTTGGTTTAGAGGATTGCAAATGTAGTTTATTTTGATAATTTTGGCCAAGGTCCCATGGCAAAGAACACTTCGAAAAGGCACAAATACCGTTATAATCCAATTACCCTGAATTATGAACGGATCAACCTGAAATTCAAGGATTACCTCAAACGCGTGATGATTTACCTGCTGGTAAGTGTATTCTTCGCGGGTATTACCATGGTCATTGCCTACAACTTTTTCGACAGTCCGAAGGAAGTACAGCTTAAACGCGAGATCAAACAACTGAACAACCAGTACGAGCTGCTCAACCAGGAACTTGCGCAGGTGGAAGAGGTACTCTCGGATGTACGCCACCGCGACGACAACATTTACCGCGTAATTTTTGAAGCTGATCCTATCTCCGACAATGTGCGGAAAGCCGGTATCGGTGGGGTAAACCGATATAAGAAACTAGACGGTTACCAGTTTACAGACCTGGTGAAAAATACCCGGATGAGACTTGACAACATCTCGAAACAGCTGGTGGTACAAAGCAAATCGTTCGACGATGTGATCAAGCTGGCGCGTAATAAGGAACAACTCCTGGCGTCTATTCCCGCCATTCAACCCATTGCCAATAAAGACCTTAAGACCATGACCTCTGGTTTCGGTTACCGGATCCACCCGATCTACAAAACGGCAAAAATGCATACCGGTATGGACTTTGCCGCACCTACCGGATCGCCTGTCTACGCTACCGGAGAAGGAACTATCCGCACCGTAGAATCCAGTCACCGCGGATACGGAAACAACATTATTATAGATCACGGTTATGGCTACCAGACCTTGTACGCCCACCTAAGCTCGTTCGCGAGCCGTCCGGGACAGCAGGTTAAACGCGGCGACATTATCGGCTACGTTGGTTCTACCGGGCAGTCAACCGCTCCTCATCTTCACTACGAGGTGCACAAAGACCGCCAGCGCATCGACCCGATCAACTTCTTCTTCAACGATCTTACGCCGATGGAGTACGAGAAGATGATCGAGCTTTCTGCGAATGCGAACCAATCGTTCGATTGAGTTTTCAACAGAATGCATTTTTCCTTGGGCTGATGTCTGCGCATTTTCATTAATTTGTCGTCCTGTTTTCCCGGCAATGCCTTACAAAGAGAAAGAAATAGAGAAACTGTATTATACCATCAGCGAAGTGGCTGTGATGTTTGATGTTAACGCGTCACTGATCCGCTTTTGGGAGAAAGAGTTTGCCATTCTCAAGCCTAAGAAAAACAAAAAGGGCAACCGTCTTTTTACCCGTGAAGACATTGACAACCTGAAAGTGATCTACAATCTTGTGAAAGAAAAGGGTTATACTTTACAGGGCGCCAAAGAAAAACTGAAGGGTAAGAACGACGACAGTGAAGCTAACGTCGAGGTGGTTTCCAAGCTGAAAGAGATCAGGGATTACCTGCTGGAGCTGAAGGAGATCATAGATCAGCCTGCACCTCCCATACCAGCCGGATCAGTTGCAGCTTCATCTGCTCCTGCACCTCAACGCCAGGTA
>JAZKEZ010000177.1:0-11516 GCA_040386675.1 Bacteroidota bacterium
GTTACATACCAAAGAGTCTAGTTGGATCGTGGGGGGAGATAAAAGGGTGATGGTAACAGATGACGTGGTGGTATTTGTGCAGGCATATGCCCCGCCCTCGGTTACTGAGGTAATGGTGTAGTTACACGGTGAAACCGCAGGACTAACCCCAACCGAATCGCCGTTGCGGAGATTGGTCGCGGTAAATGCATTTCCCCTGCAATCCACGTAATCCAGTGTAAACGGTCCAGTGCCGGTGAATACCGGTTTAAGATAACCTGTAGATCCCGCACAAAACGACGGAATGGTATTGAACATAGCAGTCGGCTGCTTCAGTACAACGGTTACAAATGCCGTGTCTTCAGGACATGGTGCGGTTCCTTTTACGATGTACCAGAACACATATGTTCCCGGCGTCATCGTTGTTCCGGGATTGAATTCGCCGGTCGCGGTGTTCAGCGTTCCGCCGAAAGTGGTGCTTTTTTTCCAGCTGCCTCCCGGCTGGGAACCGGTGAGTAAGGTGGATAACTGGAAAGGTACGTTTGGACAAATCGTATCCTTCCTTCCTGTTCCGGCATCCGGCGGAGCAATGAGCGTAACGATCACCTGGTCGGTATTTGTACAGCCTTTGGCGTTGGTACCGGTTACAGTATATGTTGCGGTTGCAGTCGGGGTAAAAGGCACATTGTCGGTCACACCCATGTTCCAGGTATACGAAACTCCACCCGAACCTCTTAAGGTAACCGGCGAGCCGGTGCACACTGATTGGTCGGCACCGGCATTTATCGCGGGCCGGGGATCGGTACCAACTGTGAGATTCGCGCTATTGGTACAGCCTTTACTGTCTTTAAAATTCAATACATACGTACCTGCCGTTAATCCTGTAAAGGTATTGGACGATCCGTAGGGACCGGTTCCTAGAGAATAAGTAAACGGAGCGGTTCCACCCGACGGCGTGTTTGCCGTTATACTTCCATCTGCTTTTCCCGGGCAGCTTACATTGACCACCGTTCCGGTTATGGTTGGCTGAACACCCTGGACAACAGTTACCATTACCGAATCTTTACAGCCCTCGGCATCTTTTACAAATACTTTATATGTTCCCGGAGGCAGACCCGGAAATGAAGTTCCTGCCTGGAAAGTTGTACCGTCGATGGAGTAATTGAACGGCGCCTTACCGTCGGTTACGGCACCTGCCTGAACCACACCGTCGTTAACTCCCGGACACGCCGTAGGCACTGCAGAAGCCGATAGTTTTACCGGCGGCATACAGGTTACCGTTGGTTTTATGATCGGATCGATCTTGTCTAAAAGAATGTTGGAACTGGCCACATCATTCTGGAACATGATGAAGTTGTAACTGTTGTTCCTGGCCGTAAAGGTCACGGTGTACTGAGTCCAGGTAGTTGGAGTGATGCTAGGTGAGGTCCACAGCAATTCTGCCGTCTGGCAGCTTGAATTTCCGGCCCAGATCTTTAATGTTCCGGCACCGCCGCGAATGCCTTTATCCGGACAGGCGCCCAATGCCTGGGTTGATGCGTAATCAGCGCTGTGACAGAGATATACTGAAAATGAATACTGTACATCCTTTACGATCGGATTCGGCAGTTGCTGACCAATGTACTCACCCTGGGCAAAACCTGCATAGCTTGCGCCTTCGAAGGGAGGAGTGACCACGCAAAACACATTGGGCTGAATATCCGGTGATGATGCGCAAACCGTCCATCCCGGAGGTGCAGCACCGGCAGAACCTGCGGCACCTTCAAGTCCTGGATTGTTGAATGAAATGGTTTGTGCGACAGGCTGCAGGCCGCAAAACGAAAGGAAGATTATCAACAGGGACACGACTCCTGTCTTTAACCGGGATGGGATGTTAGACATGTTTTTAATTTTGAGGGTTGCAAAACGTAAAAGTAGACAGGAATCTTAAATATAGGTTGCTCCCAAAAAGTGGCCCGGATTTGTCCGAATACTCATTCCGGGTCGGGACGATTGGCAGTGAAATCCGGTAGTTCTACAATTTAGACCTGGCCTAAATACTAAGTCTCACTGGCAACTTTGCGCTAAAACACGACCTTTGCTTTTTCAGGAAACTACCGATGACACAAAAACAGGATAACTCACAGTTTGCCAAACGATTTGCTTTCGCATTCGCCAATTTTGATATTCCGGCACTGAACCAGCTGATCGCCCCAACTGGTGAATTTGCGGTACAGGATGAATATGGGGACGACCTGATCCTAAAAGACCGGACGGACTACCTGAGCTGGTTGCAGGCGAGATTTGCAGAGATCAGAGAAGAAAATCCGGCGAAACGCAAGCTGAAATTTGAATTCGACACCTGTTCCGGATGTTCGGTGGGTTGCCCCGTGATCTATTTTGAAGGTGCTGAGTTCCCACGTATCCCTGATGAAGAAGAGGGAATTATGCTGCACGGCATCATGGTGGACCAGGCAGACGGCAAAGCCAAACGCATCCTGTTCTGTTACAATTTCAAATACCTTGACCGCTTCGCTTAATAGCGCAGCACCTTACTAAAGCTGAAATAGATTGTTTTAGCTAATTTTGCAGAAATTTTTTTGGCATGAGCTCAGTAACTATCACCATTATCGATCGCGAAGACGTTCCTCACGTGCTTGAGGCTCCAACGGATATGAACATGAACGTGATGGAGCTGTGTAAAGCTTACGAACTCCCGGTGGAAGGAACCTGCGGTGGAATGGCACTTTGCGCTTCGTGCCAGTGTTACCTCGAAAGCAACCACGACCTGCCAGAGCAAAGCGATGCTGAACTCGACATGCTCGACCAGGCACTCTTCGTAAAGAAAAATAGCCGTCTGGGCTGCCAGCTGCACATTACCGACGAACTGGAGGGAGTTGTTCTCCGCCTTGCACCGGAAGCCTGATTATGAAACCGGAAAACCTCTATACCGCTCATTGCAGTTCGGCCAAAATGGTTTTCCCGGATGCGGAAAGCTGCAAGAACTTCCTGGCTGCCTTCAATACCGAACTTTCCGGATTACTTGCTCTATACGCCTTTGCCTTGCTTCCTTCACAAACTATCCTGTTGTTCAGAACAACAGGAGAAACGGATTGGGAAACTTACCTGAGAGCGCAGCAACTGATCAAAAAGGACTACAAGGTTTTTGACGAAGCCGGCGGAATGCTGCTGATGTCCACACTGGTGAAGAACAAAATTGCTGCCTTTATCCGCTCCTATTTTCCGGGAGGATCGATAACCATTGCGGAAGTTATGCAGGAAGACTTACCACACGCACTGGCCAATACTCACCTGCTTCCTGTAAAGCGAGGCCTCTGCCCTGCTCCTTCCGACTGGACTTTTTCATCGTACAACGCCTATTTGAGCGACAAGCCAACGCGGTTGCCGCGGGAAGAGGTGTTGGAGCTGGTAGATGGAACGGCGGCGTTTGTAGAGCTGCACCGTTAAATCTTAACCACAGAGGCACAGAGGTAATCACAGAAGTTGGGAGATCCTCTTATGAAATTACTCTTTGATCACCTTCAGCGTTTCATCTATACCCTCACCTCTTATAGTGATGTAATACATTCCCACGGCGAGCTCATCAGTAGATGAAAGCCTCCAGGTATGAAGTCCTGCCGTATAAAAGCCGGATTCGCTTACCATTGTACCAAGAGTACTGTATACCGTAAAGGTCAGCTGTTGGTCGTTGGTTAACTCGAAACTTACTGAGGTGTGATCAGTGAATGGATTCGGAACAGCGGCAAAAACCTTGTAGCGCTCGTTTGATTCGCTGATACTGGCAGCATCGCTCACGTAAACCACAGCATCAGGACAAACCAGCTCCATGGCCCGCGTCTTTTCGTCGTATGCCCTGGCAGCCGTTGCCACAGAATTCACTGCAATGCGGTTACTGTACGTAGCACCCGGCAAGACCGCGAACTCCATCCAGAACAAGGTATCTCCGGCAG
This sequence comes from Bacteroidota bacterium, assembly GCA_040386675.1. Taxonomy (GTDB): domain Bacteria; phylum Bacteroidota; class Bacteroidia; order Flavobacteriales_D; family Luteibaculaceae; genus DASUEB01. The sequence continues at coordinate 3,930 of JAZKEZ010000177.1, forward strand.
CAACACTCATATTTTTAGCCGATTCTTCAAGATAAGAAGCCTGGAGTATTCCCTGGCTGATCTTTGTCTTTCCGGGAAACAGGCTGTGTTTGCCCGGGGTGATGTTTCTGAATTCAAAAGAAGAAGGCTCCCACTCTACAGAGAACTGGTAACCGGCAATATCTTTCACCGAAGAGGCAATGACCGGAACCCTGATCAATTCAGACTTTTTACAGGTAATTTCTGGCATATACACCTTCATTTTCCGTAAAATGAATTCATCAACACCGCCAGACTTCAGATTAACCTCGCCGATTTTATACACTACGACATCAAAAGAGTGGGTTTTCTTTTCGGTTACAAATCCCGTAACGCGCCCTCCGTTAACCAAGTAGTTATATGAACTGGCATCATCGAAAATGTTCTTGAATTTTGTCCTGGTACCAACCAGCACTTCGCGTTGGTGAAGCACGTCGAGTGTGTTTACCCTGCCCGAATTATCCACATCTGCTGCAGGCTGGGTTTCGGGTGAAAGTTGAGATGTACCCAGTACAAACTGCCGGTTGGCCATGACGTGACCGGTAGTGATATAGTCGGGAGAAGTACCACTGAGGTCTTTTACCACAATAGCTATCGACTCACCCGGTACTGCCCTGAACTTATAGGTATTTCCATCGGTAAGCGTCACGCTGTTGCTAATGCCGGATGAATTGACACAACCGCTGCAGGTAATCTGTGTATGACCGTTAAACGGCTGATTTTCCGGTGTTTTCAATTCACCGCTTACTACCGCAAGTCCCTCAAGGGTTGTTTTACCAAGCGCAGAAGTGATCAACGCGGTAAAGCCATCAGTAGTTAACCAATTCGCAGTAATGGCCGGTGTGTATACTTCATCAGTATCGGATTTCGCTATTGCCGGAATGATGGTAATGGCAAACAATGCCGCATTTTCTTCAGCTTTTACGCCTGTTGCCGAGTAACTAAGCACCCCATTATTAAAACTTGATGTAAACGCTGTCCCATCTACCAGGAGGCTCATCGATGCCTGTTTGGCAAAACCACCAAAATCAATGGTTCCGCTAATAGCAGAATATTCTCTTAACAGGCTGCTTCCCGTACCGGTAACAGTGATATCTACCGTTGTACCGCCAATTCCATTGGTACTACGTGCCGGAGAGCTTAACGCAAATTTCGGAGTTGACACCGTTTTGATCGTAACTGAACGCTGTACGACATTCCCTGCTGCATCTTCAACCTTCAACAGGAATGCATTGTTACCTGTGATAAGCGGGTAGGCCGACGGGGCATTCACCACCACTCCTGCACCGGTAAACCACGTCTTAGTAAGCATGCCTGATGATGAACAATTGTCGGAAATGGAATCGATTATGGTGGTAAGATCGTACTGTACCGAGGTGTCGCCTACCGGTATCACGGCATTTGCCGGAGTACTGAGCCATACTGCAGGCGCAAGAGAATCCTTAAAAGTAAGGAATACTTTATACGGTGTCGCACTGATACAACCGGTTGAATTAAAGGTGAATATATTCAACGGAGCGGCAGTAACGGTATCGCTACTGTTAATCTGATATGTGGCACCGGGGTATGCATTGCTTCCAAAATAAGAATCCGCGTTAACCGATAAATTCACCTGTATGGTACTTCCCGGACAGGTGGCGAAGTTGCCGCCTATAGCTACTGCCTGGCCGTTGAGTTGGATACCGGGAACCGCGTAGGGCGTAAGTTGGAAATCAAAATCCGGGCTGCCGGTATTGGTTGTGGTATCCACCACTTTGATCTTGTGAGCTCCGACTGCAAGCGCATCCTGTAAGGTAAGGTGATAGCGACCGCTAACGTTGTTGTAGAGTTGTGATGAACCCAGCAGCGTATCTCCTTTGTACACGTTAAAAACCGGCGATGAACCAAAGTTCCCGCTCAATTCAAGCTGGATCTCCACTCCTGATGCTTTTTCCGGACAGGCGGTCAAGACTGCTTTTACAGCCACTTTTCTCGGTTCGATGAGTGAGGTCTGCGAGCTGGTGGTAACGCACTGACCGAAGACCACTTCACATTTAATTTTTTTCCCGATCAGGGCAGGGTTTGCAGGAATGGTAAGTATTGTTGTAGCTGCTCCCGAGAATCCGTCAGTATTGGCGATAAGATCCCATCCGCCTCCGCTGTTGCTGATCAGCCAGCGATAAGCCAATCCGGTTCCGGTAACCTGAACTGAAAGCTGTGTGGCTTCGGTCTCACCAACTTCTGCTTCTGCGGGAAGATCGGTAATGAGTTGCGGCGGCGTACATACGTTTACCACTGCGTAATTGGACATGCGGTAACATTCCCCGTCTTTTGCCAGCAAGCGGTAATACCTGCTTCCCGGTGTTGACGTGGATGGTGAATAAGACGCGTTGTTGGCTGCAGCTGCAAAAACCCATTCAGGATTGTCTGCACGTCCTTCCACCCAGGAATAACTCAGCGTTCGTCCGTTAGGGTTTGAAGTGGCTGATCCTGTTAAAGTAACCGTGGCTCCCGGAGCAACATCAGTCGATACTTGCGGATGAGCAGAAATATCAGGATCTGTACACGGTGTACCCACTTTAACCAGTACCACTCGTGAGGTATCCCGGCAGATGCCATAACCGCTTACCACACAGCGGTAGTAGCGGGTTCCCTGTCCAGTGGTTACCACACCCAGCGAATAATTAGCTGTAGTTACCATATCAACCCAGCTGCTGCCTGCAAGGTTCTGCCACTGGTACCCTGGATTCATCGACGCATTGGCGGCACAGGAAATTGCGGTGGATGTATTCTCGTTTACCACCCGGTTCAGCGGCTGGATCTGGATCAATGCTGAAGGACAAACGGTTTTAACCGTAATATCGGCAGAGGTCGTGGTACAGGTTCCCTGTTTTACCAATACTCTGAATACCGACAGAGCATCAGCATAATTGGTGATGGCCAGCGAAGCAGAAGTTGCACTGGCAATGTTCACCTGGTTTTTTTGCCACTGGTATTCTAAATCAGGTCCCGCGCCACTTACCGCCAGATTCAGCGTACTTCCCTTTTCGATCGTAGTATCGGCAGATAGGTAACTGATCACAGGTGTACTACAGGCATAGAACGTAACGGTTGCTTCGCTGGAAGTATCCATACAGGCGAGCGCAGACGATGAAACAATACAGCGGTATTTGATCTGGCCGGGTGACGGTGAAGTGACAGAGAGCGAACTGGCTGTATTACCGGTTGATTGCCACACCTGGCCTGCTTCGTTGAATGATTGCCAGTTGTACAGCAGGGTTGCGGCACCGGTGGCAGTTACAGATAGCGTTGCCGAATTTCCAGCAGGTGCAGAACGCGACACAGGTTGAGCGGTCACTTCCGGACACCTGGCAAAACTTACCCGTGTTGCTCCTGATGTTTTAACGCAGACTCCATCAGTAACCTTTAACCGGTAGAACTGTGCGGTTTCCGATACGGGAAGTGGTGGCAACGAAGGAGAAGCGGTGTTTACGTATACAGCAAACTTCGAGTTCAGGCCTGTAGTTCTCTCCCATTCGTACTGGAAGTTCCCCGAACCTCCAGCTACGGTTAACGTAAGTAAAGGGTCTATTAAACTATCGCCATATCCTTTCGGAACACCTAAAACGACGGTATCCGGCAGCGCGCCAAGGGCAAGCTCATCAGACACATACTGGTATTCGTACGGACCGATATCAAGGCGGCGCACAATCCTGTTGTTTCCTGAAAGATCGGTGTTGCCTGCGACTGCATTCGGATAGAGGGCTCCAATCCCGTTGTCGGTAAGACCGGAGCAGGGTACAGGCAGATAATGCCTTGTGGAATCGAGCGAACCGCTTGCAGGTATCGCCGGTGATATGAGCGGAACCTCATTGTAATTGTAATACGGCGACACGGCAGGATAGGTAGTGTTACCCGTTTGTTCCAGGTAGCTGTTTCTGGCCAGTAAACCTGCATTCAGGGTCTTGGTGGTATTTCCCCAGATTATTGAATTGTTTACAGTAATAGTATTGGTGTAAGCCGCAGAGGATATGGCCCGGCCATCATTCCCGATGATGGCACAATTGTAAAGCTTCAGCAGGTGGCTTGGATCTGACTGAGAAAGTGTGATCGCGGTTGAAATTTTATTACCCGAAAGCTCACAATTGTACAATTCCGAAGTCCCGTTGGCGAAGTAAAGCAGATCGCCGATTGAATTGGTGGTATTGCACCAATTTCCTTTGAAGTTGCAGCTTTTCAGAACACTGTTTCCAAACATGGTCACGATCTTACCGCTGACCCCCGCGTAATTGTTACCAACGAATGTGCAGTTCTCCAATGCGCCTCCGGCAACCAACAGGGCTGCCCCTCCTGCTCCTGTGTTATTGGTAAACCTGCTGGAATACAGGCGGACAGCACCTCCGGAACGAATGGCACCACCGTCGGCAGAAGAGGATCCGCCCACGGCCCGGTTGCCGTTAAACGTGCACGAAGTGGCTGTCAGGATATCACCGGTAGAAATATAAATTCCCCCACCCTGAATTGATGTATTCGTGGTAAATGAGCTGTTATCAACTTCCATTTTTCCCGCGGCATGCACAGCTCCACCATGAGATGAGGTAGCAGTATTGCCAGAGAAACTGCACTGACTGATCTTAGCCGAGAGCAACATTTTTATAGCGCCACCCTGGCTTGAGGCCGTATTTCCATTGAAAGAACAGCCGGTAAACTCAGCGTGTTCAGTAACATACACAGCACCCCCTTGAGTGGAAGCGTTTTGGGTGAACACACAATTTTCCGCTTTTAACGGCCTGGCAGAATTTATGGCACCTCCCAGTGTACCTGCCGTATTACTTGTAAATGTACAAGTCTTGAATTGGGATGAATCTGCCGTACCCGTAATTACGACCGCTTCGGCCCTATTGCCGGAAAAAGTTGAATTCTCAGCGATCAACCTGCCTTTATTCACCACTATTGCCGCACCGGAAAGCGTTCCCGGCAGGTTTCCAAAAAACCTGGATCCTTTTACGCTAAGTATTGCTCCCTCATTGTAAATCCCTCCACCTGATACATTTACACTTGAATGAAATGTACAATTGGTAAACGTTACCACGCGGTTCGAGCCGGTGGTCAATACATAAACGCCTCCAACAGATCTGCCGAAGGCAGGCACTGAAATCTGCGGGTAAACTGACGTCCCGTTGCTCCCGGTTGCATTTCTGAACGTGATATTACTCACACTGATACTGTCGTCGCCCTGCTGATGAATCACCATCAGGTGAAAGTTGTTGAGGCCAGACCCGCGATTACCGGTAAGGATTACAGGGTTTGCAGTCGTATCAGGAGTACCCAGGAAGTTGGCAGCATAGCCGCCTTCAATGAACAGGTTGCTTCTGCCCACGCAAATGGCCGAATCATGCGAACCGAAAGCGGTTAAGTTATATAACGGGTAGTAGGTTCCCGCAGCAATCTTTATGTTGATCCTGCCTGTACCCGAAGTGGCGTTTGCCTGTTTAACTGCTTCAACAATAGTCTTGTAGGCGGAGGAAGGAGTGGTCCCATCGGCAGCACCAGAGGCCTGTGCGTTCACATAGATGGTGGTCTGCGCCAGTGCCGGAAACGCCAGGAGTGAGGACAATACGAGTATTATCCAAAAAGGGAGGGTCACCTTTATCATGAGGAATTTTTAAAATGCGGGTAAAATTAACAAATTAAACCAGATGTTAAAATGGGCAACATTCCCTTCTCACTGGTCATGTTTTACTACATTCATCCAAAACCACACTATGGAAACGGTCCTGATTACAGGCGGTTCGGGGATGATCGGTTCGCGACTGTCTGAAATGCTCAATAAAAAAGGATATTCGGTGAGGCACCTGGTAAGGCACCCGCAGGGTAACGAGCGTTTCCCCAGTTTTGCCTGGAGCGTACGCAGAAATTACATAGACCCCGCTGCCTTGCAGGACGTAGATCACGTCATTCACCTGGCCGGTTCGGGAATTGCCGATCAGCGCTGGACCGAATCGCGGAAAAGGGTGATCGTTTCCAGCCGTGTCGACACGCTGCACCTGCTTTACCAGAAGCTTAGCGAACAGTCCATCCGCATCAAAACACTGGTATCTGCGTCAGGCATTAATTACTACGGAATGCGTGATCCGGAACACATCAACCGGGAAGAAGATCCCGCGGGAAAAGACTTCCTGTCGGCAGTGTGCGTAAAATGGGAACAGGAAGCGTTGAAATTCCCTCCCGATACCCGCGTGGTAATGCTGAGAACCGCCACCGTACTCAGCAAAAAAGGCGGGGCACTCGAACGACTGGCAAAACCCGTGAAACTGTATGCCGGCGCACCTTTGGGCAGTGGCAGACAATGGTTCCCGTGGATCCACATCGACGATCTGTGCCGCATGTACATCCACGCACTGGAAAACCCGCTTGCAGGACCGTATAACGCGGTAAGCAGCGAACACATCACCAATGAAGGCTTTACCAAAAAACTTGCAGCTATTCTGAAAAAGCCGCTGTGGCTGCCGAATATCCCGGGATGGGTGATGAAGTTGCTGTTTGGCGAACTTGCAGTGGTATTACTCTATGGAAACCGCGCAGAAAATCAGAAGATCAGGAGTACAGGTTTTGTCTTCAAGTATCCTGAAGTTGAACCGGCATTAAAGGAAGCGCTCAGCTCTCCCTGACCATCAGCAGTTCGGCGAGCTGGTAAAGCGGGGTTAATTCAACACCGGCTGTGGTTATGCTTTCCAGTGCTGATAAGGCCTGGGTAGTATAATGCTGAATTTCAGCACGGGTAAGCTCATCGATCCCCAATTCAAGATAAAGGGCAAGTACCTGTTCTACTTTCCGCGGATCATTGCCTGAAACCAGTTCATTGAGTTGCTGTAACTGCGTTTCATCCGCCAGTTCGCGGGCACGGATCATCAGGAAGGTTTTCTTGTTGTCCATGATATCTCCGCCTACCTGTTTCCCGAATTTCCCTGCATCGGCAAAGCAATCGAGCAGATCATCCTGCAACTGGAAAGCCAGTCCGAGCGATTCACCGAAACGGTAGATGAGTTGCTGGTCGTGTTCCGATGCTCCGGCTGTAATTGCACCGATCTTCAGGCTGGCAGCGAGCAATACCGCGGTTTTCAGACGGATCATCTCTATGTATTCGCTTACTGCAACGGTCTCTGCCGATTCGAAGTCCATGTCCAGCTGCTGACCTTCGCACACTTCAAGCGCGGTGCGATTAAACACTCTGAATACCGGCAGCATAAATGCAGTATCTACGTTTTCGATCAGTTCGTAAGCCTTTACCATCATGGCATCTCCGCTTAAGATCGCGATGGTCGGGTTCCATTTTTCGTGAACGGTGACCATTCCTCTCCGCAATGGCGCACGATCCATAATGTCATCGTGCATCAGCGTAAAATTGTGGAACACCTCAACGGCAAGTGCTGCGGGCAAGGCCTTCTCCACATCACCACCAAAGCATTGATTGGAAAGGAGTACAGCTGCCGGACGGATGCGTTTGCCGCCAATGTCCAGCATGTATTTTACAGGTTCATACAGGTTGGACGGATGCGCAGGGAGTCCGATCCCGTTCAATGCCCCTTC
>JAZKEZ010000177.1:11526-12395 GCA_040386675.1 Bacteroidota bacterium
ATCTCTGAAAAGTCAAGCATCAACCTTTAACCAACGATTTTAGATAGATACCGTAACCACTTTTTTCCAGCGGGGCAGCAATTTCAAGCAGCTGTTCACCCGAAATAAAGCCCTGGTTAAAGGCTTCTTCTTCGATACAACCGATCTTAAGTCCCTGGCGTTCTTCGATCACCTGGACATATTGCCCGGCCTGCATCAGCGATACGAACGTACCGGTATCCAGCCAGGCGGTGCCGCGATCAAGGATCGCCACCTTGAGTTTATTTTGAGAGAGATATGCCGCATTTACATCGGTGATCTCGTACTCACCTCTTGCGCTTGGCTTCAGGTTTTTGGCAATTTCAATTACCGAATTGTCGTAGAAATACAAGCCGGGAACGGCATAATTCGATTTCGGTTTCAGTGGTTTTTCTTCGATGCTGATGGCTTTTCCGTTGGCATCAAAATCTACTACACCATAGCGTTCAGGATCTGAAACGTGATAAGCGAAAACCACTCCGCCATCCGGATCGCTGTTGGAACGCAGCAACTGGCCCATACTGGAACCGTAGAAAATATTGTCGCCAAGAATGAGCGCTACTTTATCGTTTCCGATGAATTCCTCGCCGATCACGAAAGCCTGGGCAAGTCCGTTGGGAACTTCCTGTTTCTCATATACAAAACGGCAGCCCAGTTTTGAACCGTCGCCCAGCAGCTTTTTAAAGCCATCCTGGTCGTGCGGTGTGGTGATGATAAGGATTTCGCGAATCCCGGCGCTGATCAGTGTAGACAGCGGATAGTAGATCATCGGCTTGTCGTAAACGGGCATCATTTGCTTGCTTACGGCGTAAGTAAGCGGGTGAAGCCGGGTTCCTGAACCACCGGCCAGT
>JAZKEZ010000177.1:12405-15301 GCA_040386675.1 Bacteroidota bacterium
TTATTCCTTTCATTCTTCTGTCTTTTTTGAGGGTTTTTCTACCTCCAGTCCTTTGTAATCAATGTCGTCTTCCTCATCGTAGATCACCAGCAGCGGTTCCGCACGGAAAGCTTTGGTGGTTGCGGCACGGTCGAGCGAAAGCAGGATGGCCGGCAACAGGAAGATATTGGTAAACATAGCAACTACGATGGTGGTTGCCGTAAGGATTCCCAGGGCAATGGTTCCGCCGAATTCTGAGGCAGCAAACACAGAGAATCCGAAGAACAGGATCACCGAGGTATAGAAAATACTTACCCAGGCATCGCGCAGGGCTTCATCAACCGCCAAACCGATGTTCCAGCCGTTTCGTTTCAGCTCGTAGCGATACTTGGCGAGGTAGTGAATGGTGTTGTCGATGGCGATACCGAATGCGATACCGAACACGAGAATGGTAGACGGTTTGATCGTAATTCCCCAATACCCCATGATCGCCGCGGTAAGGATAAGCGGGATAAAGTTTGGAATGAACGAGACCATGATCATCCGGAACGAACTGAACAGGAAGGCCATGAGCAGCGCGATACCGACAATGGCCAGCACCACGGATTCTACCAGGTCACTGATCAGGTAATTGGTTCCTTCGAGGAAAACCACGCTGGTCCCGGTGAGGGTTACCGTGTATTTATCGGCAGGGAAAATGCTGTCGAGCCTTGGCTTTAACTCCTCGATAAGAGTGTTGAGTTTTACCGTTCCGAGATCGGCGATATGAGTGGTGATACGGGTTTTCTGCTTGTCCTTGTCGACAAAGGCCTTCAGCAGGTTCCCTCCTTTTTTGGCTGAATTACCGGTTCCGGTGATGTACGGCCCGATAAAGCTTTTCTCCTCGCTCTGGATCAGTTTGTATTCAGCCGGATCGCCGTTGTAGAACGCCTGGCGACCGAATTTCACGGCATCAACAATAGACAGCGATTTAGAAATGGCCGGATATTCCTTCAGGAGTTCCTGCGCCTTTTCGATCTTACGCAGCGTATTGTCTTTCGTGGCCCCGTTCTTCTTTTTGGTATCGATCAGGATCTCGAAAGGCATTACGCCATTGAAATTCTTCTCGAAGAACTTAAGATCGACGAGGATAGGGTCGTTTTGCGGAAGATCATCGACCATATACCCGGTGGATTTGATCTTAAAGAGACCGATCACACCCAGGATGCAGATCGCAATGGTAGTGATGTAAATGGCCGGACGTTTGTGGTTTACGATGTAGACCAGTCGTTCGGTCCACAGGGTGATCCAGCGTTTTTCCAGGTGACTGGTGTGCTTTGGCTGCGGATCTGCCAGGTAACTGAAAATAATAGGAATGAGCAGCAGCGACACCAGGAACACCACCATACTGGCGATGGTCGAGATCACCCCGAATTCGCGCAGTACCGGACTGGAAACGAAGATAAATGCTGCAAAACCTACAGCAGTATTGAAGTTGGTGAGGAAGTTGGCCAGACCGATCTTGGTGATCATCCGTGCCAGTGCTTTCACTTTATTCTTGTGTACGATGTATTCGAGGTGGTATTCGTTGATCAGGAATACGCAGTTGGGAATACCGAGAACGATGATCAGCGGCGGGATCAGACCCATTACCGCAGTGATCTTGTAACCGAACAGGCCGATGGTCCCAACCCCCCAGATCACGCACACCCCAACAATGAGCATGCTGTAAAGGGTTACCTGTAACGAACGGAAGAACCAGAACAGCGAAACGGCAGAAACCACGCCGGCCAGAATAGAGAACAGTGAGATCTCGCTCTTGGTTTTCTGGGCCACCAGTGTACGGATAAACGGCAGACCGGAGTAATGTATCTTGATGTGTTTCTGCGAAAAGAGTTCCACCCTGTCTTTCACCAGGTTGAGGGCTTTTACGCGGTGTTCTGAAGAAAACAGCTTGTTGTTGACGAACAACAGCATCATGCTGGAGTTGTTGTTGTCGTTGTAAAGCAACTCGTCGTAGAACGGCAGTGACTTCACGTTCCGGATCAGCGTATCCAGTCCTTCCTGGGTGACCGGCTTTTCTTTGATCACTTTGTCGAGGATGAAGCGGCGCTTTTCGTCGTCGCGCTTCAGTCGGTAGATGTTGGCCACGGAGAATACCGAATCGACGATCTGCACCTGGAATTTGCGCCCGTCACCGGAATCAATTTCAACGGTAAGTGCCTTCAGGTCTTCACCCAGATCGTACCACGCATTGAAGTTATTAAGGTTGTAGAGCGTTTTGTCGTTCGTCCCCAGCACCATCACATTACCGTCTTCGGCGAAGGTTTCGATAAAGTTCTGGTAGGCGATATACGCGCTGTCTTTGGTAGGCAGGATACCGCCAAACTTGTAATGAAGTTTTACGGTTCGCGCTTCCCAGGCCATGAAAGCCGTGATCAGGGTTAAAAGAGCGATAATGATTACCCTGTTTCTAAGAATGATCCGTGATATGGTAAACCACATGTAGCGAGTGCATTTAGGCTGCGCAAGGTAAACAATAAGAATTGAGAATTGACAATGGAAAATTGACAATTGATGGCGGGCAAAACAGCCAAAACCAGGCTACCGTCTTCAGGTCAATAAAAAAAGCCCTGATCATGCAGGGCTTTTTTTCACTTTTCGAAGGCAAATACATCATCGCTTCCCAGGCGATTCGAGCTGAAGTAACCTTTACTCGAGGTATCAAACATGATCCCGAAATCGTCGGAACTTGAGTTGATCGGGTAGCCAAGATTTTTAGGCGTGCCGGTGGTCTTTGTTCCGGAAAGGCTCACCGAAAACAGATCGGCACCACCAAGACCCGGGAGGCCGTCGGTTGAGAAATAGAGCAGGTTATTGGCCGCGTAAGGAAAGATCTCGTTTCCTTTGTGTATATTATGATTTTCATTTTCTCTTT
>JAZKEZ010000177.1:15311-32458 GCA_040386675.1 Bacteroidota bacterium
CGGCTGAGACCAGATGGAGTCTTTCATCACGCTGTAGTAAATATCGGTTCCCCCGAAGCCGCCGGGCATATCGGAAACAAAAAACAACACCGATCCGTCCTGCGAAAATGCAGGATGGGTAACGCTGTAGTCGGAACGGATAAAATCGAAATCCTGCTTCTTCACCCATTCCCCGCTCATGTATTTCACCATTACGAGTTTGAGCTGTTGGTTTCCGCTCAATTGCTCATCAGAGTAAAGACTGTCGGCTGCAAGGTTCGAGGTGCTGTAGACCAGCATGCCGGTTGAGGGATTGTAGGTACTGCATCCCTCATACAGCCTCGTATTTACCACGCTGCTCAATTTATTGGCCGGGGTTACCTTACCGAAGTATGGATTCCCGGAATAAAGGAAACGGTTGTTAAAGGTATACAGCGGACGATTGTCGCTGCTGGCTACCGGCGCATCGAGCGGCTTGCGTTTGCGGCTCACTTCCATGGTATCGGTGCTTTGCGGAACCTGCATGCCTTCGATCGTTTCGGGTTTGTAAACGATGTACAGGTCGCTGAACGGTTCGCGTTTCATTTCGTTGTTCAGTTTCAGGAACACCGATTTAATACGGTTGGACGTAAAGATGAGCGCATCGTTGAACTTCATCGGCGCATATTCGTCAGCGGTGGTATTGAGCGAAAGGTAATTGATCTTCCAGCTCAGTGAATCGCGAAAAAATGCACCCATATCTCCATAGGCCTTGTCAAACAACATCCCGCGGGTATCGTCGGGCTTTTCCTGTGCGTACTTGCGGTACCAGGTTCTCGACAGTTCGTATTTTTTGTTCGAGGCCAGCAACTGCGCATAATTCAGGGTGCGCTCAGGCGATCCGCCGGGTTCTTCCTGGATCCAGAGACTGTACCAGCCTTCTGCTTCCTCGAAATTGCCCAGATACTGGTTGGTCATGGCCAGTCGCTGGATCGCAATGATATTGGTTGAGTCGGCTTTGTATTCTTTCAGGTACAGGTCGGCTGCATCCTGGTAACGGCGTTTCTGCCAGGCTTTATCTGCGGTCCCGGCTTGCCCGTATACGGCAACTGATACCAGCAAGGCGATCAGTCCCATGAAATGTTTCAGTGTTCTCATTGTGCTGTCTTTTTACCGGTTTTTCAGAATGATCTCGGACCGAGTATGCGGTCTTTTGATGCGCCAAATTCATACCTCAACATCAGCTCATGACTACCGTTGTGGTAATCGGCAAGTGCATTCAGACCAAAATCGTAAGCATAACCGAAACGCAGTTGCTGCGTAGCCTGGATCTCAAACAAAAGAATGAGGTCTGAGCCTGAACGGTAAGAGGCTCCTACTCCAACCCGGTCTTTTATCCAGAGGTTTGCGCTAAAATCCAGCTGAAGTGGTGCTCCTTTCACGGCCTTCACCAATGCAGACGGTTTCAGGCACAAATCGGGACTAAGATCGAATGAATATCCTCCCGCCAGGAAAAACTGCATATACTGTCTGCCCACAAAAGAATTGCTCACTCTCACCTGGTTCTCATTCAGCGTATTGTTCAGCATATGAGGCACCGAAAGTCCGACGTAGAATTTTTTGGCACTGTAGTACAATCCCGCACCGAAATTCGGGAGCATTTTGTTCACCCGCTGACTGAACGAAGGATCGCCCGCCGGGGCATCACCACTTACATCAACCGTAGAATAGTCGGCTCGGAAATTTGCCACTCCTCCCTGGATACCCAGTGCAAGCGAACCGTTGCCCATCTTCAGGCGATAGGAATAACTCAGGAATGCACCGGTTGTCCGGGTGATCCCGATCTTATCGTTAAAGATCTGCAACCCGAGTCCGATGTTCTTCTTCGCAACCGGAGAGTGCATGGAAAGCGTCTGGGTACGCGGTGCACCGGCAATTCCCGACCATTGGGTACGGTTCAGTGCGGTTACGCTCAACACGTCCCGGCTTCCCGCATAAGCGGGATTGATGGCCAGGGTGTTGAACATATATTGCGAAAACATTGCGTCTTGTTGAGCTGAAACCGAGCCGGCTACGAGGATCAGCAATAGAAAATATAATTTTTTCATGGTTTCTGCTTTTATCGGTTAATGGTGATAAATCCTACGTAGCTATCGCCACCACTCAGTTTGATCACATAATAGTACGTTCCGTCCGGAAGGTCGTCGCCCAGGTAGATGCCTGTGTTACAGGTTCCGTTCCAGTCGTTGTTGTAGTCAGGGTTTTTGTAAACCACGTTACCCCAACGGTTGAACATTTCGAGGTCGATGGTCTGGTTACCGTAGTTGCGTAACACGAACACATCATTCACACCATCGCCGTCAGGAGAGAATCCACCGGGGATGTAAATGGTATTTGCAGTAAAGGTTACCGGTGTCGGACCCGACTCATCAGGCGCTCCGTTTCCGTCGGTATCCGGATTCAATCCGTTTACCGAAAGATCGCGGACCTCTGCACCGAACACGGTGGCCACTGCCTCTGCATTGTTCTCGTAAGTCACATCACCGTCCTGGTTCGGAACCACGTTTACCGTGAATTGTACGGTATCCGTGCGACCGGTAGACAGGGTGCTGGTGGTTTGAAGCAGCTGTGCCGACGTTCTTCCATCGAACGACTGGTTAGCTCTCAACTCACCGGTTGCCCTGATGTTCCCTCGCACCACGAAGGTTGCAGGTCCTGGGAAAGTTTCAGTAAGCAGGTCGTTTACCTGTACGTTCTGCAACGGCACCGGACCGAAGTTTTTCACTACCAGTGTATACGTTACGGTGTACGAACCGTCCAGTTCACGTTTCGGAGCCGAAACCGCCTTGGCAAGTCCGATCCTTCCGGCCTGGTAAATCACCATCGGTGTCGGTTCGCTGTTGTTGTTCGGGTTTCCGTCGCCGTCAGGATCAGGATTGGTACCGTTTTGCGAGCGGTCTGCAAGCTGCGTTCCTCCTGGCAATGAAGCATACCCAAGCGCGGTGTTCGAGAAGGTGCTGTTGGTTCCGCTTAATGTAAGCTGTACTGCGAAGGTCACTGTTTCCGACTGTCCCGGAGCAAGTGTGCCGGTACCGGTAAGCAGTTCCACATCGCCGGCACCGTTGTAAGCCGGGTTGCCCTGGAGCGCACCGTTGCTTGCTGGTGCCTGCACCACGCTGTAAGTAACCGGGAATGGGAACACCGGAACCAGGTTGTCGGTAAGGCGCACGTTGCTCACAGCACTATTTCCGTAGTTGCGGATCACGATCGAGAAGTTCACCAGGTATCCTCCGTTCGACGGGGTGATGGTAGCGGTTTTGGCCACTCCGATCCTGCCCTGCAGCGGCGTGATGGTAATAAATACCGTTGCCGAATCACACAGTCCGCCGCCATCACAGGCATTGTAGGTAAACTGGTCAGTACCGATGTAATTGGTTTCCGGAATGTAACTGAATGAACCTGAACTGTTGAGTATAACCGTACCGTGAGCAGGCTGGATCAGCAGAGCCGCACTCAGTGCATTTCCATCAGGATCGCTGTCGTTCAGTAGTACACCCGGGGCACCCTGGGTCAGGGTCGTATTTACCGGGGTGGCGTACGTATCGTTTACCGCTACCGGAGGACGGTTTACCGCGGTATCGGTTTCCAGTACGGTGATCCGGATCATTGCAGTATCACAGATCAGTCCGTCGCAGGCGCGGTACAGACACGAATCCACTCCCACGAAATTGCTGTTCGGAGTGTAGGTAAACGAACCGTTCGCATTCACGGTCATTGTTCCGTTCGATGGATTGGTGATCAGAGAGGCCGCAAGCGGACCGCCGTCGATATCAGAATCGTTCACCAGTACACCCGGGGCGGCCTGGTTCAGCGCTGTGTTTTTGTTGGTCTGGTAATGATCATCCTGTGCCAGTGGCTTGTCGTTTACCGGAGTCACCACGATGACTACCATTGCGTCGTCGCACAGGGCAAACGGATCACAGATGCGGTAGTTGAAACGATCGGTACCGTTGAAGTTGGCAGCCGGGGTATAGGTAAAGTTGATACCCGATTCGGTCAGCGTTCCATTGGTCGTGGTAGTAAGACGCGTAAACTGGAGCGCATCACCATCAGGATCGCTGTCGTTAGCCAGCAGAGTAGTGCGGGTAAACGTGAGCACCTGGTCTTCTGCTACATAGATCGTATCGTTTAGCGCTACCGGAGGCTGGTTGGTCACGTTTTCTGACACAATGAATACGGCATAGGCCTGGTCGCACAATCCTGTCGGATCGCACAGTTTGTACAGCGCACTGTCTTTTCCTACAAAATTGGTATTCGGAGTGTAGGTAAATGCACCGTTCGACTGCAGCACCATGGTTCCGTGCAGGGCATTGGTCACGATCGAAGTATTCAGCACATCTCCGTCGGGATCATTGTCGTTGAACTGAACTCCCGGTGCGCCGATGACAATAGTGCTGTTCTTGCTTACCATGTACTCATCACGCATAGCACGCGGCTGGTCGTTTCTCGGATTCACGTTGATCACTACAGTAGCCTGGCTGCACAACTGCGGAGTGCGGTTGTCGCAAATGCGGTACTGGAATGAATCCTGACCGGTATACCCTGGATTAGGAATGTACCTGAATCCGCCTTTACCAACAAGGATAAGGGTTCCCTGACCCGGGAAGTTGAGCAGGCTTATGGATAGCGGATCACCGTCAGGTTCGCTGTCGTTCGACAGGAATCCGGGTACTGCAACGTTCAGGGTCTGATCTTCAGCAGTGGTGTACACATCGTTTACCGCAATTGGCGCACGGTTCGCGCCGAGTACGTTGATGAATACCGTTGCGGTATCGCACAATCCGGACGTGTCGCAGATGCTGTATATAAAACTGTCGGCCCCAACAAATCCGGGTGCAGGAGTATACGTGAACGAGCCGTTGGCATTCAGCACCAGTGTTCCGTTGGTAGTTCCCGAAACTACGGTAGCCACCAGCAGTGCTTTATCGGCATCGCTGTCGTTGGCGATCACACCCGGAGCGGCTACCGTAAGGGTAACACCCGATGTAGTCGTGTAAGTATCGTTTACCGCAACCGGAGGCTGGTTGATCGTGGTAAAGTTCACCTGGATGAATACCGCACCGGTATCGCACAGGCTCGGCGTACCGTTGTCGCACAGCGAGTAGAAGAACAGGTCGGTTCCAATGAACGATGTATTTGGTGTATAAGTAAATGTACCGTCGTTGTTGAATACCAGTGTTCCGTTTGCCGGACCGCTGATGAGCGAAGCAGTGATCAGATCTCCGTCGGGATCGCTGTCGTTATCAAGCGCTCTTCCGCTTACCGGCACATCGTTGAAGGTAAACACTGAATCGCTTACCGCAATTGGCGCATGATTCACCGGAAGCACATCTATGGTTACCGTCGCCGTATCGCAGGCCCCGAAGATATCGCAGGCACTGTAAGTAAAGCTGTCGGTTCCCGCAAATCCTGGGTTTGGCGCATAGGTGAACGAACCGTTGGAGTTCAGCGCAAGTGTACCGTTGGTAGTTGTCACCAGTGCTGATACAATGATGTCGCCGTCTACGTCGCTGTCGTTGCCCAGTACACCCGGAGCAACTACCGTCAGGTCCTGGTTCTCAAGGGTGAAATAGCTATCATCTACCGCAACAGGAGCATCATTTACCGGTTGTATAGTGAAGATCGCATAAGCGGTATCGCAGGCTCCCGAAGGATCGCAAACGCGGTAAGGAATGCTATCGGTTCCGTTGAAGTTAGGGTTCGGACGGTAAGTATAGGTTCCGTTGCCGTTGTTGAAGTTGATGCCGTTTGCCGGACCTCCGATAAAGGTCAGGGTAAGCGGATCGCCGTCAGCATCGGTGTCGTTCGGGTTCACCAGCGCGACTTGCGGATTGTAGGTGAACATTCCGTCTTCCACTATGGTGAAGAAATCGTTTCTCGCTACCGGAACATCATTTACCGGTGTAATGTTGATGGTCACCAGTGCCGTATCACAGGCTCCGGATGCATCGCAGGCACGGTAGATAAAGTTGTCGGTTCCGTTAAATCCGGTATTCGGAATGTACAGGAATGATCCGTCGGGGTTCAGTGTAAGTGTTCCGTTGGCCGGACCGCTTACCAAACTGGCTTGTACAGGACCGTCGGGATCGTTGTCGTTAGCAAGTAACCCGCCAACCGCCGTTCTCGACAGTTGCTGGTTTTCACTGATGGTATAGGTGTCAGGATTGGCAACCGGCGGCTGGTTGACCGCGGTTACATTGATCACCACAACTGCAGTTGCACATAAACCGCCGTTGTCGCACACCGAATAGGTAAAATGATCGCTTCCGTTGAAATTCAGCGCAGGGTTATACGTAAATGTTCCGTTGGTATTCAGTACAACACTTCCGTTGGCCGGAGCCACACTTACGGTATACGTCAGTGCTCCGCCTTCAGGATCAAGATCGTTGGTAGATGCATGTCCGCTTACCGCTACATTTTGGGCCGTGGTTACCGTATCATTCACTGCAACAGGAGCATCATTTACCGGAGTTACCGTAATGGTCACTGTAGCCGGTGTACTGCAGGCTCCGCCCAGATCGCAAGCCTGGTAGGTAAACGAATCAATCCCGTTGAAGTTCAGGTTCGGATGGTATTCGAACGAACCGTCCATGTTCAGCAGTAATGTTCCATTGGCAGTGGTACTCAGGATAGAGACAATTGCCTCACCATCCGGATCGGAGTCGTTGGCCAGCACACCATTTGCTGCGTTTACCAGCAGTGTATTGTCTTCGATCACGGTGTAGTTATCGTCACCTGCAACCGGAGCATCGTTCACTTCATTCACAGTAACCGTGATGTAGGCGATGTTGCTCAACAGTCCGCCGGCATCTTTAACGGTATAGGCAACCGGTGTGGTTGTACCGTGGTAATTGGCAGCCGGTGTAAAGGTCACCATTCCTGCAGCATCTGCGGTGTACACGCCTTGTCCCGCAACGCTCAGGGTCTTGTCTTCTGCCGGAGTAGACGGGTTAAGATCTACCGTTGCTCCATTTACAGGACCTTCCACATCCGTATCGTTAGAAGTAATGCTGAACATTACCGCAACATCTTCATCGGTAGTGGCTGCATCATCATTGGCTACAGGCGCATCATTTACCGGGGTAATATTGATGGTTACCGCAGCCAGGCTGGTAGCGCCGTTGGCATCAGTAGCATTGTACGTGAAGGTGTCGGTACCGTTCGCATCGTGGTTCGGAACATAGGTAAACGAACCGTCTGCATTCAGCAGTAATGTTCCAAGCGATGGTCCGGAAACCAGGATCGCAGCCAGGTTGTTCTGACCCGCAGGATCGTCGGCATCGGTATCGTTGGCCAGCACACCCGGCGCAGCGATCGTCAGTGTTACATCTTCGGTAGTGGTAAAGGTATCGTTGGCAGCTACCGGAACGTCGTTTCCTGGACCAACAATAAAGGTGATGATGGCACTTGCCGAACTTCCGGAAGCATCAACAATGGTATACGGGAAGGTTTCGGTGTAGCTGAGACCCGGGGCAGGAACGTAGGTAAATGAACCGTTCGGACTAAGGGTCAGCATTCCGCCGTTAGCCCCGGTGATCGGTGCCGTAGAAACCGCGGTGAAGTTCTCCCCGTCGTATTCCATGTCGTTGAACAATACACCGGGTGCACCTATAACGAGTGTCGTGCTGGTTTGCACGATAAACAGATCGTCGCGCGCTACCGGAGGATCGTTTACCGGGCTTACGTTGATGTTCACCGTTGCCGATGAAGATCCGCCTTTGCCATCAAGTACGATATACACGAAGTTATCCGGACCGAAGTAGTTCGGGTTGGCTACATAAGTAAAGCTTCCGTTTGCATTCGTGGTGAGTACACCGTGAAGCGGCTGGGTGGTTACTGTACCAAGGGTAAGCACATCGCCATCCACATCGGTATCGTTGGCCAGTACTCCCGGCGCAGCAATCGTAAGCGGGGTATCCTCTGCAACTGTGTAGCTGTCGTCGCGGCCCACCGGCGCATCATTTACCGGCAGTACGGTGATCGTCACCACTGCAGGAGTACTTCCTCCGAAGCCGTCGGTGGCCAGGTAAGTAAAGCTGTCGGTTCCGTTAAAGTCGGCAGCCGGAGTATAAGTAAAGCTGCCGTTCGGAGCGAGTGAGAGTGTGCCGTGAAGCGGCTGGACACTAACTACTGCCGATAGCACGTCGCCATCCACATCAATATCATTGAACAACACACCAGGTGCCGCAATACTGAGCGGGGTGTCTTCGGTAGCCGTGTAGTTGTCGGCAACCGCATTAGGCGCATCATTAACCGGTATTACGGTGAAATTCACCAGCACGGTATCTGCACCGCCGTTTCCATCAATCACACGATAGATGAACAAATCGGTACCGAAATAGTTGGCCACAGGCGTGTACACAAACGAACCGTCAGTTTGAATAACCACCGTTCCGTGAGCCGGCTGTAGGACAATGCCCTGTACGCTCAACACGTCACCATCAGGATCGGTATCGTTTCCGAGTACACCCGGGGCAGCAACCGTACGGATGTTGTCTTCAAGTACCGAATATGCATCAGAAGTTCCGTTCGGGTTGTCATTTACAGAAACCACAGTAATGAGAATGGTTCCTGTACTGATTCCCCCGTTTCCGTCTTTTACGGTGTAGAAAATGGTATCCATACCGTTGAAATTGGCAGCAGGAGTGTAAACCAGTCCGCCGGCAGGGCTGATAGTCGCCGTTCCGTGGCGCGGACCGCTCAGCAATACTGCGGTTAGCGCATCACCATCCACATCGATGTCGTTGAACAGGATGCCCGGAGCCGGAACAACCAGCTGGTTGTCTTCATTCACGGTATACATGTCTGTACCTGCAACCGGCGCATCATTCACCGCAGTTACGTTGATCACCACAGAAGCCGTATCGCAGGCTCCGCTGTTGTCGCACACCTGGTATACAAAACGGTCAGAACCGTTGTAATTGGCGGCAGGAGTATAAGTAAAGCTTCCGTCAGGATTCAGCACCAGCGTACCGTGTGCCGGAGGAGTAAACACGCTCGAAGTCAACGGGTCGCCGTCGGCATCGTAGTCGTTGGCGAGTAGTCCCGGAGGCAGGATGGTAAGCAACTGGTCTTCTGTTGCGGTAAGCACATCTGCAACTGCAACCGGTGCATCATTCACCGCAGTTACGTTGAGGGTAACGGTCTGGCTGGCACAAGCCACCGGGGTACCGTTGTCGCATACCTGGTACACAAACTGGTCGGTGCCGTTAAAGTTCGGGTTTGGTGTATAGGTAAAGCTTCCGTTCGGGTTCAGTACCAGTGTTCCGTTGGCCGGTGGCGTTACTACCGAAGCAGCAATCGGATCGCCGTCCACGTCAAAATCATTGAACAATACGCCTGGAGCCGGTTGCACCAATACACCGTCTTCAGCTATCGTATAGTTATCAGCAAGAGCAGTAGGCGCGTCATTCACAGCAGTTACGTTGAAGTAAACCGTTGCCTGGACACAGGATGCCGAAGGATCGCACACTTCGTAGATCAGGCTGTCGGAACCGTTGTAATTCGGATCCGGGTTGTACACCAGTGCTCCCGAAGAAGTGATCGTAGCGGTTCCGTGACGCGGACCGGTAACCAGGTTGGCCACCAGCGGATCGCCGTCTACATCGGTATCGTTGGCCAGAAGTCCGGGCGCATTGATACTGAGCGGGGTATCTTCACTCACATTAAAGGTTTCGCCCGTTACCACCGGTGCATCGTTTACCGGCAATATGATCAGTCGCACGAAAGCCGTATCGCAGGCACCTGAAATATCGCAGATCTGGTACTGGATAGAATCGGTTCCGTTAAAGTTTGGAGCTGCGGTATAGCTGAAGGTTCCGTTGCCGTTGTCTACAAGGGTTCCTTTGGTAAAGGTCCCGATCGGAGTAACGTACAGCGAATCGCCATCCACATCAAAATCATTTACCAGGATAGTGGCCGAGTAGCTTGCGGTGATCGTGTAGTCTTCTGCAATCGAGAAGGCATCATCTACAGCTACCGGAGCATCATTAACCGGTGCAATGACCAGTGTAACGGTTGCGGTATCGCACGCTCCGGCACTGTCGCAGGCCTGGTACACAAAACTATCGGTTCCGAAGAAATTCGGATTTGGCAGGTACCGGAATGCGCCTGTAGGCTGAAGCACCAGCGTTCCATTGCTGGTAGATACCAGGGTCGAAATGATCAGCTCACCGTCAGGATCGATGTCGTTTCTCAGTGCACCTTCCACCTCGTCGATAAACAACTCGGTATCTTCATTCACGTAGTAAATATCATCGTACGCCTGTGGCGGATTGTTCACCGGTGTTACGGTAATAAATACGTAACCGGTATCGCAGGCGCCTGAATTGTCGCAAACACGATACGCAAACTGGTCGGAACCGTTAAAAAAGGCACCCGGGGTGTAAGTGTACACGCCGGTAACAGCGAAGCTCACGGTTCCCGAGATTGGAGAACCGATAAGTGCGTAAGTCAGCGGATCACCATCCACATCAGAATCATTCAGGGACACATTGCCGGTACCGGGGGTATCTTCAGCAATGATCAGCACATCGTTTACGGCAACCGGATCATCATTCACCGCAGTTACGGTAAAGGTTACGGTAACCGGTGGACTGCACGCTCCGGAAGCATCGCAGGCGCGGTACACGAATGAATCTGTTCCATTAAAGTTTGGATTCGGCTGGTAGGTGAACGAACCGTCGGCACTCAGCACCAGCGTTCCGTTGGCCGGACCGGCAAGCACCGATACGATCGGATCGCCGTCTACGTCACCGTCGTTGGCAAGTACACCGTTGGCTACACCGATGCTCAGGAATCCGTCTTCGGCAATGGTATACGAATCCGGGTTCGCAAATGGTGCATCATTAACCGGTGTAAGGATAATACTGATGGTCGCCATGTTGCTCAGCGCACCATTGTTGTCTTTAATGGTGTATTGGATTGGTGTTGCCGATCCGTTGAAGTTCAGTACCGGAGTAAAGGTCACGATCGCGTTATTGTCAACGGTATACGTACCCTGACCGGTGATGGTCACTGTTTTATCTTCTGCAGGAGTGGTCGGGTCAAGATCTACTGAAGCCAGGTTCAGTGTGCCGTCTACGTCGCTGTCGTTGTTGGTAATGTCGATGGTAAGCACTACATCTTCAGTTCCTGTTACGGTATTGTCACCGGCTACCGGCGCATCATTTACTGAGGTCACCGTGATGGTTACGGTTGCCAGGTCGGTGGCTCCGTTTGCATCGGTTGCATTGTAGGTAAAGCTGTCGGTTCCGAAGAAATCCTGATTCGGCACATAGCTGAATGAACCATTCGGGTTCAGGGTGAGCTGACCGTTGCTCGTTCCACTTACCAAAATCGCAGCAAGAGAGCTGGTTCCGACTGCATCATCAGGATCCACATCATTGATCAGTACTCCGCGAGGTGCCACGTTCAGCGGCGTATCTTCTGCGGTGGTGTATGAATCGTTGGCTGCAATCGGATCATCGTTACCCTGTCCTACGTGGAAGGTTGCCGTTGCAGTTGCCGTGTTGCCTGAAGCATCGCGCAGTGTGTAGGTGAACACATCGTCGTAGCTCAGGTTGGTAACCGGCACATACGTAAGCGATCCGTCTGCGTTCAGCGTAAGTGTTCCGCCGCCGGGACCTACCTGTGCAACAATAGGAACTACCGACAGGGTTTCCCCATCGAATTCGCTATCATTAAAGATCACACCCGGAGCAGGAATAGTCAGGGTAACGTTGGTGGTTACACTAAACTCATCGTTGTTGGCCACCGGCGGATCATTTACCGGGATCACGGTGATGGTCACCAGGGCGGTATCAGACCCTCCGTTACCGTCAGAAATGATATAGGTGAAATTGTCGGTTCCGTTAAAATTCAGTGCCGGGGTATACACAAATCCTCCCGAAGGCGTAAAGCTGAATGTTCCGTGGAACGGCTGTACTGGTACCGCAGTTACGGTAAGTACATCTCCGTCTACATCGGTATCGTTGGCCAGGATTCCCGGAGCCGGAATGGTCAGTGTATTGTCTTCGTTCACCGAATAGTTATCGTCAACCGCTACAGGCTGGTCGTTTACCGGGGTAACAATAAAGGTTGCGGTTGCAGTGGCTGTTCCGCCGTTGCCGTCGTTTACGGTGTACACGAAAGAGTCGGTTCCGGTAAAGTTCGGGTTAGGGGTATAGGTAAAGCTTCCGTCAGGATTCACCACCGCAGTTCCGTTTGCCGGAGGCGTGGTCAGTGTGGCCGTCAGCGGATCTCCGTCAGGATCGGTGTCGTTAAACATCAGTCCGGGCGCAGGCAGCGAGTACGGGGTATCTTCCATCACGGTGTAAGTCACACCCTGTGGAGTAGGGTTATCGTTTACAGGAGTGATAGTGAGGTTTACAGTCCCGTTGGCACTTCCTCCCTGCCCGTCAGTCACGCGGTATACGAAACTGTCGGTACCGTTGTAATTGGTATTGGGTGAATAGGTGAAACTTCCGTCAGGATTGATACTTACCGTTCCGTGAAGCGGTTGTGTGGTAATGGAGTTTACCTGGATCGGATCGCCGTCTACATCACTGTCGTTGCCCAGCACACCAGGTGCAGGAACGGTAAGCGGACTGTCTTCGGCCAGGGTATAATTATCAGTTACCGCTGTAGGATCATCGTTTACAGGAGTTACCACGATTCGCACGATAGCAGTTCCTGAAGCTCCGAAAATGTCGGTAGCGCGGTACACAAGACTGTCAATCCCTACAAAGTTTGGTGCAGGAGTGTAGACAAAAGAGCCTGACGGATCTATCGTAGCTGTTCCGTGCAGCGGACCGCTTACCAGGAATGCAGAGAACCCATCACCTTCAGGATCAGAATCATTGAACAGTACTCCTGGAGCAGTGATCACCAGCGGAACATCTTCAGCAGTACTGAAATTGTCGTCTTTCGGACGCGGTGCATCATTTACCGGTGTTACTGTAATGGTCACCCCGGCAGTATCGCAGGCACCGGAGTTGTCACACACCTGGTATACAAAGCGGTCGGTTCCGTTAAAATCAAGAGAAGGGGTAAACAAGAAACTTCCGTTCGGATTGATGGTCACCGTTCCGAACAGCGGCTGGGTATATACTGATGCCGTGATCGGATCTCCCTCAGGATCGCTGTCGTTTCCGAGAAGTCCCGGGGCAGCTATTACAAGCACATTATCCTCGGCAGTAGTATAGGTATTCGGTACGGCAACCGGCTTGTCATTTACCGGGTTTACCGTAATAGTCACATTCTGGGTGGCGCACAGCGACGGTGTTGCATTGTCGCAAACGCGGTACACAAACACATCGGTACCGTTAAAATTCAGGTTAGGTGTGTAGGTAAAGCTTCCATCGGCATTCACCACTGCGGTTCCGTTGGCCGGAGCCGTAAACAGCGAAGCGGTCATCGCATTGCCTTCAGGATCGAAATCGTTGAAGAGCAATCCTGGAGCGGTACGGGTAAGCACATTGTCTTCGTCAATGGTAAACACATCGGCGGTGGCGCGCGGTGCATCATTCACAGCATTGATCGTAAAGTAAACCGTAGCGGTGTTGCAGGCCGAGAAAATATCGCACACGCGGTACACCAGGCTATCAGTTCCGTTGTAGTCGGCATCCGGGGTATATACAAAACCTCCGGCTGCATTCAGATTGATGCTTCCGTGCTTGGTAGTGGTCACCACATTTACCGTCATGGCATCACCGTCAGGATCGCTGTCGTTGGCCAGTACTCCCGGATTAGCGATCGTAAGGACCGCATCTTCATTCAGGGTATAGGTGTCGTTCACGGCAATCGGCGCATCATTCACCGCAGCTATGTTTAGTGTAATGGTGGTCTGGTCGCAGGCACCGAAAGGATCACACACGTTGATCACAAAAGCATCTACGCCATTGTAATTCGGCGCAGGAGTGTAGGTAAATGAACCGTTGCTGTTCAACACGATCGTTCCATTGGCAGGACCGCTTACCAGGCTTGCGCTCAGTGGGTTCCCGTCAACATCAGAACTGTTGGCCAGTACTCCGGGTGCAGGAATGTTCAGCGTAATGTCTTCGGTGGCGGCAAAGGTCATCGGACCGGCAACCGGAGCATCATTCACCGGGTTAATGGTGATAAACACGGTAGCGGTATCGCACGATGCACTTCCGTCGCAAACGCGATAGTTGAACTGGTCGGTACCGTTATAATTCGCAACCGGGGTGTACACAAAGCCTCCGTTGGCATTCACGGTAACGGTACCGTGTGCTGGCAAAGTAATTCGCGCAGCAGTAAGCGGATCTCCGTCGGCATCAAAATCGTTGGCGATCAGTCCCGGAGCAGCAATGGTAAGCACCACGTCTTCGTTGGTGGTATACGAATCATCGTTGGCAACAGGCTTGTCGTTTACGGCATTCACCTGAAGGGTTACCGTACCGGTGGCGCAGCTTCCGCTAGGGTCGCAAACGCGGTAGGTAAACCCGTCGGTTCCGTTGTAATCAGGAGCGGGAACGTATACAAAACTTCCATTGGAATTCAGCGTAAGTGTTCCGTGCGTAACGTTGGCAAGCAGGGTAACGGTAAGCGGATCACCGTCTACATCGGCATCGTTGGCCAGTACTCCGGGAGCAGCAACCGTAAGGGTATTGTCTTCTGCTACCGAGTAGCTGTCGTTTCCGGCAGTTGGCGCATCATTTACCGCAGTCACGTTAATGTTCACCACGGCATTGCTGCACAGGTTACCGGGATCGCAGGCGCGGTAGGTAAACTGGTCGGGACCGTTGTAATTCGCAACCGGGGTATACACAAAACGTCCGTTCGCATTCAGGCTCAGGGTTCCGTGCAGCGGACCGCTTACCAAAGTAGCGGTAAGCACATCGTTTTCTTTATCGGTATCATTTCCGAGTACGCCCGGAGCGCTTACCGTAAGCACATTGTCTTCGGCAACGGTATAGTTATCGGTAACGGCAACAGGCGCGTCGTTTACCGGGTTAATGGTGATGGTGACTCTCGCAGTATCGCAAAGTGAAGGCGAACCGTTGTCGCAGGCGCGGTATACAAACTGGTCAACACCGTTGTAATCTGCAGCAGGTATATACGTGAAACTTCCGTTGGCGTTCAGCGTAAGCGTTCCGTGCGAAGGACCGGAGAATACCGAAGCTGTTAACGGATCTCCGTCTACATCGGTCACTCCCGCAAGCACGCCATTTACAGGAACCGTGAGGGTAACATCTTCGTCGGTGGTGTAACTGCGGTTGGTGGCAACCGGTTTATCGTTTACCGGAGTAATGGTGATGGTAGCCACGGCAGTTGCACAGGCTCCCGAACCGTCGCAGGCGCGGTAGGTGAACTGGTCGGTTCCGTTGTAATTCGCGTTAGGCACGTATACAAAGCCACCGCTGTTGTTCAGGGTAAGTGTACCGCGGGTCACGTTGGTTACCAGGCTCACAGTAAGCACATCGCCGTCTACATCGGTATCGTTTCTCAACACACCCGGTGCTGCAACGGTAAGCGTATTGTCTTCTGCAACCGTGTAGCTGTCGTTATTGGCTACCGGCGCATCGTTAATATTACCCACTTCGATGGTTACCACCGCCGTGTCGCAGGCTCCTGAAGGATCACAAACGCGGTAAGTGAAATTATCGAAACCGGTATAATCTAAAGTTGGGGTATAAGAGAATGACCCGTTGCTGTTCAGGGTCAGCGTTCCGTGGCTCACACCTGAAACCAGGCTCACGGTAAGTACATCTCCGTCGGGATCAACATCGTTGGCAAGTACTCCGGGAGCAGGAACGTTCAACGGAACGTCCTCATCGGTATTAAGTCGGTCGTTCTGTGCCCGCGGACGGTCGTTCACCGGGGTAATGGTGATCGTGGCAGTCGCAATATTCGACACGGTGCCCAGGTTGTCTTTTACAGTATAGGTGAATGAATCGGTGCCGTTGTAATCGGCTGCCGGAGTATAGCGCGCAACACCGTTGCTTACCGTCACGGTTCCGTGCGCCGGCTGGGTTACGATCACCACAGAAGCAGCATCAAGTGTTCCGTCGGCATCGGTATCGTTGGCAAGCAGCGACAGGTTCACGGCCACATCTTCAAGAGTGGTAATCGCGTCGTTGTTGGCCACCGGAGCAACGTTTATGCGAATATCCACATCGTCGGTTGATACCGGACACGGCGCATTGGCAATCGTCCAGCGGAACGTATAGGTTCCGGGAACAAGTCCGGTAACGGTAGTGTTCGACTGGTTAGGATTCTGGATGGTCGGGTTATTTGGACCTGAAACCCTGGTCCATGTTCCGGTTCCTACGGTCGGTGTATTTCCCGCAAGGGTCACAAAAGTGGCATTCAACGGACCCTGGTCAGGACCTGCATTCGCCACGGTTGGTTGCGCATTTACAGTAACGGTAAGGGTATTGCTGACGGCGTTGGTACACGATCCTGAAGTTACCCTTCTGCGGAAAAGTGTGGTAGTGGTCAGTGTTACCGGAGAGTAATTGATTCCGGTTGCTCCGGAGATGGCCGCGAACCCAGCTGCCCCGGTGGTACTACTTTC
The DNA here is from genome assembly GCA_040386675.1 of Bacteroidota bacterium. Taxonomy (GTDB): domain Bacteria; phylum Bacteroidota; class Bacteroidia; order Flavobacteriales_D; family Luteibaculaceae; genus DASUEB01. The sequence continues at coordinate 31,849 of JAZKEZ010000177.1, forward strand.
CCACTGGTAAGTATAGGTCCCGTTTCCGCCGGTTGGCGTGCTGCCAACAAGTGTCGATGGAGCGGTTCCGGTACAGATTGTCTGGTCAGGAGAAATGGTGTTGTTGGCAATGGCTGGGAAAACCGTTACCGTGATCACGTTGCTGGTGGCCGGCGAACAGTTCGAGGAACTTACCACTCTTCTATAATAAGTGGTAACCGAGATCACCGGTGCATCATATACATTGGCAGTTGCGCCTGAGATGTCTGTAAACCCGGCGCTGGCACTGGTGGTAGATTGTTGCCACTGGTACGTATAGCTTCCGTTTCCGCCGGTAGCGGCTGCGGTTTCGGTAAACGCAGCAGGATCGCCCGAGGCACAGAAACTTTGCGCAGTACCGATGCTTCCTGCGGTAAGTGCAGGATTAACGGTAATTGTAAGTGTATTGCTGATCGCATCTGGACAAACTGATGAGCTTACTACCCTGCGGAAGTAGGTGGTCTGGGTAACTACAGGCGCATCGTAAGTCGCACCGGTTGCAGACGCAATAGGGGTAAATCCTGTGGTCGATGAGGTGGTCGATTGCTGCCACTGGTAGCTGTAGGTTCCGTTTCCTCCGCTTGCAGGAGTT
>JAZKEZ010000177.1:32468-40627 GCA_040386675.1 Bacteroidota bacterium
TTACTACGGTAAACGCAGCAGGATCGCCGCTTACACAGAAGATCTGGTTGCTACCGATTACTCCCGCGGTTAGGCTTGGGTTGATGGTGATGGTCACCGCGTTACTTACCGAAGGTGTGGTACATGCACCTGAGGTCACCGTTCTGCGGAAAGAAGTAGTAGCAGAAAGCAGCGGCGGATCATAGGTCGATGAGGTCGCTCCCGCAATGTTGGTGAAGTTGGTTCCGTCTGCCGATTGCTGCCACTGGTACAGGTAAGTACCGCTTCCGCCGGTTGGCGTACTGCCGTTGATCACCGGAGGGTCGGTTTCGGTACAAAAAGTAGTGGTGGCCGGAGCAGTAATGCTGTTGCCTGCAAGTGCCGGCTGAACGGTGATGGTCACCACATTGCTCAGTGAAGGCGTGGTACAGGTCCCTGAAGTGATGCTTCGGCGGTAATAGGTAGTTACCGAGATCACCGGAGGATCGTAAGAAGCTGAAGTTGCTCCGCCGATATTCGTAAAAGTGACATTATCAGTAGAACTCTGCCACTGATAAGCGTAAGTTCCGTCGCCGCCGGTTGGGGTTGCACCGGCAATAACTGCAGGGTCTCCGCCCGAACAGAAGGTACTGGTAGCCGGTGCGGTGATCACGTTGTTCGAAAGCGCACCCTGGATTACGATCTGCACAGTACTGCTGCTCGGGACACAGGCACCGCCGGTCGCGATCGTCCAACGGAACACATACGTTCCGGGGACAAGACCGGTTACTGTGGTGGTCGGACTGTTTGGTAAGGTAAACACAGGTGTTCCGCCTGCACTGGTCACTACGCTCCACGTTCCGGTTCCGGAAGTCGGAGTATTGGCCGCCAGCGTAACCGAAGTCACACCGCACACCGTTTGCGCCGGACCAGCATTTGCGGTGCTCGGAGCTGCGGTAATGGTAATGCTGTTGGTTTTGATGTTGTTACAACCCACTCCCGACGGAGCCGCGTCGCACTCGATCTGCGGATCTACCGGCGCTGCCGTATCAGGAAGCGTGGCATCCGGATCGGTGTAATCGGCTGCACGCATTACGGCAGAAGTTACGCCAAGCGAACCGCCTGAAGGAACCGAGGCTACCGTACCGCTGAAGGTGTAGGTTAAGGTAGCACCGTTGTTCATCGCGAGGGTCGCGTTGTATTGGGTAGATGAGGTCGATGCCCCGGAGATCGTTGCCGTTCCGGTTGAGGTGTTGCTCACTGTCACCCCGGTAAGCGCAGTAGGGAACACAAAGCGGTAGTTTGCGCCGGTAATATTGCTCGGCCCGTTGTTTCGCACTACTGTGGTATAACTCACCGTCTGACCGGTACACAGCGAAATGGCCGATGGCGTTACGCTCACCACTTCCAGGTCTGACTCACGCAGGGTGAAAGATACTGAGCTGGTAAGCGGGGCACTGAGTACATACGCCCAGGTGTCCATTCCTTTTTCGTTACCGAAATCATAACCCCACTTGTGTCCGTTTACCGAACTGCTCAATCCGCCAAGTGCGGAACGTGGTGATGATGGTGTTCCCGAAACCGTGATGTTACTGTCGTTCCAGTAAACAATGTCATTCGGGGATCCCGAACCGCTGGTCCGGGTAATGATGATCCCGTTGTCGTTGCTTTCCACGTCGAAGAACGGAAAGTGGACCTCTCCGCCGTAAAGCACATTGCTAACGGTGATCGGGATGTTCACCGACGATGCAGGAACCTTGTTCCCTTGTCCGTCAAGCCCGTCCCAGTAAACCGAATTCGGTCCCGCACCCGAACTTCCTGTCAGTGTACGGTCGATAGGATCTGAGGTTGAACCATTCCGGTTGATATCAATACGGATCACATAGGCACCGTTCTGATTCGCATTAAAATTGATGAAACCACCAATCGGGTTGGTGCCGCCAATCCCTGGCGTCCCTTCTCCCCCGGTAAATGAATAAGAGGTCGTAGTCGGCGTGATCGGTGTATTCTTGAGCCAGACCGTCCCGGACACGCTCGGAGCACTTTCGGGCAGGTCGGCATTGGGTTCGTTGAAAAAGATCTTGTGGGTGATGTTGGTCGCGTCGTCATTTGCGCGGGGGTCTTTTACCGGAGGACTGGTGCTCGCGGTGTTCAGACTTTTATAGGTAGGGTTACCATTTGCATCGCGGAAACCTTTGTTGTTCACGAAAAACTGGAAGTTGAAACCCGCCATTCCGTTGTTGTTTACGCTGTATACGTATCCATCACGGGTAAGAATGCGGAACACTCCGTTGAAACCGATCTCGAAATTCCCCATGTTTCCACAGAAAATATTGGTATATACACGTCCCGAAAGAAATGCCGTATTACCGGTATTACGTACTGAAACGTCAAAGGCCGAGATCCAGAAAGAAGTTCCCTGCGTCCAGTTGTCGCTTGCCAGGATAACCGGCGGATTGGAAGTACTGGCCGCATTCGGAGCCACGAAGTCAATCTCCCACACACCTTCTTCAGCAGCCAGGACGGTGCGTATGAAAGGCGTGTAACCGCTTGCGTTTGGCGACGGACCGGCAACTTCCTGTGCGCGGCTGGTGATCCGCCCAACCGACGTAGAAGTTCCGCTGGTATAGGTGGTTCCGTTCGGAGCACGCATATTAATGGTCCCGTTTCCGTAACCCTGTGCGCTCGAACCTACGTAAATCCGCTCGCCTGCACGTACGTATACCTTCATCGTACCCGGAGTCGGGAACGGAGCGGCAGACTGCACATTACTGGTGGCGTTGAGATAAGCCCGGTAACCACCGAATGAGATCAGCTCTTTGCTACCCTCGGCACGCACCGGGGTATACGTAGCAAACAAGAAAGCGGTGAATAAAAAGGCAAGGATATACCCTGGGGTACAGGCCAAAATCCGACTGTTGGGGACGCGTAAAAATTTCCTCATAATGACTGAGAGAAGGTGAATACAGGTTAAAATCTGGTTGAAATTAGCGTTTGCGTCCCGCCGAAATCAGAGAGAATTTAGAAGATTTTAACGTTATTCGTCTAATAACGCCTCAACTTTTTTGAACGCCGGCCAAAATATCTTGGTTTTCAGAATGTTCCTGAATGTTAAATTTTTGATGTCCCACCTCGAAAAGGGAAAAATTACCCCGGTCACTTTTCATCTCTTTTTTCGATTTTGATCCCTTAGCCCGCATTTTTCAGGCTGTAGATTTCATTCCCGATTTTGGGGAATGCACTTTAAACAACGCTACTTTTGTCTCGATTGAAACCACTCGCGTACATACTGATCCTTTACTTCTCCGCAATTGCAGCGCAGCATGCGTATGCCCAGGAACCCTGGAAAACGCACGAACGCACCGGTTATACCATCGACTATCCCGCCGACTGGACACTCAACACCTCTGTACCCGGAGCTTCTTTCATCATCACTTCCCCACCCGATCAGCCCGACGATGACTTTTCCGAAAATGTGAACCTCATTGTTGAAGACCTTAGCGGGAAGAATGTGACGCTTGAACGCTATACCTACGTTACTGTGGTGCAGATCGGAGCCATGTTACCGGACTCCAAAATCATCAGCAATCAGACCCTGAAAAGAAAGAAGCTCAGCTTCCAGAAGATCGTTTACACCGGCACCCAGGAAGATTTTTACATGAAGTACGTCCAGTACTACTGGATTGTAGACGAACATGCCTTTATCCTCACCTTCATCTGTGAAGATGAGAAATTCGAGCACTACCAAGCCACCGCCGAACGCATCCTCGATTCGTTCACTTTCCATTGATTGGTGCCCAAATTCACCGGAAAATGACCAGGGCTTATAGCGACCGGTTGCGTTAATTTCGTTGTCAGGCAAGCCTTTAGCGCAAAAAGCAGGTTTTGCCCCCTGCCAAATTCCTGCCCAAAATGTCCAAATACACTTTAATATGGCCCAATTGCTCATTGGTGCTCAAACACGAATCCTACTTGTCTTACAAATCCTAATTTTGATCGTCTGAAAGAGACAAATCGACGCAGAACTTTAACATCCCGAACATATAGTTAAAGACATTTTTAAGACCCTCATCGAAGGCCTTGCTATCATCAGATAGCGGGCCTTTTTTGCTTTTTTCTTCGCGCCCTCTGCGCCATCCTCCGTGCCTCTGCGGTTAAAAAAAAGCCTACTCCAGATTAAACACCGCATTCAGCTTCACCGCCAGATTCTCACTATCCTTCATCAACCGATAAGGTCCAACCCGGTAAAAAACACCCATACCCAATGCAGTAAAATTCAGCTTCAACAGGTTGGTAAACATCAGTCCGGTCTCGTAAAAACCCTTTTTCGGTACGGTATACAACATCCCGCCGTGCGATTGCGGCGATCGCAGGTCACCGACCAAAGCACTACCTACCAGCATCACTCCCGGAGCAAATTTCTCGGTCCGGAACAACAGCGATTTCAGATCGTAATACGCTGTTACCGAAACATATCGATCCGAAAAGAATTCATTCAACCGCATCGTTTCAAAACTCCCGAAAGAATTGATCGAACGGTTGAGCCCCAGCAGCGCTCCCCCGGTTTCATAAAGGTTCGACTTCCCGTTAAACAGGAACGGATACGGCGCAACGTGATCCACATAACTAGCATTGATGCGGTAGGTAAGCTGTCCGAGCAATTTCACCGGGAAATGATGATCCAGCTGCACCGAGAGCGAGGTAAACGGATAATCAGACGGATCAAGCTGCCCGTTGTTCACCACGCGAGCCTGTAACACCGGGTACTTTGAAGGCTGCGCCATTACCCGGTTAAATACTTTGGTGGATTTCTCACCGACCGCCAGCCGGAAATTCATCCCGGCCTGCACGGTGTTGAAGTTATCCCTCGAAACGCTCACGCCTTCTCCTGCAGCACTTATAAACTGGTAATCGTATCCGCTGATACGCCGCTGCTGACTCAGCACGAAAGGCTCAAACGTTATGAATTTCCCCAGTCGCCCTTTCAATCCCACCTGGTAGTTGGTGATCTCATCCATCCGGTTCACAATCAGCCGGCGCAGGTTTTCGCTGGCAGCAATCCCAACCTGGCTGCGCTCAAAATTCACGCTTCCCGGTTCATCAAGATCATCAAGATACTGGAAAGCCAGCGTCAGTCCGCCATCTTTCACCAGATAAAACTTCAGGTCGCCGCGGTACTTAAAGCGCTCGTCGCGGATACCATAACCGAACGCCCCGCCAATAGAAAACCATTTCGAAAGGCGGTTGTTGGTACTCAGTCCTAATCCCACGCGGACCTTTTCCACCCCGTTGAACCGCAGCAGGTCGGAAAATTGGATGCCCACTGGTCCCACCGGGATCTGGCCGTCAATCAGGTATTCTGCGATCCTGAATTTTTTGTCCATTCCTACCGCTTCACCCACACTATCGATAACGCGGTAGGTGTTTTTTTCCTTGGCATTCAGCTCCACCTGGCGCACCGAGGCCCAGTACAGCGAATCCTTAAGTCCTGCGCCATCGGCAATGTCATTGTCCGCTCCGGCCACATCTTTGCGCTGCAATCCGGGATCGACTTTTATCTCACTGATGTACGACCGGATCTCGCCGACAATATCAGCACTCGTCCCAGAATTCTTTTGCGTATAACTCAGGAAGGTATTGAGCTGCTCGGGAAACCACACCGACCCCACCTGCCGGTATTGCTGCTGGATGCGTGCGTGAAACAAGCCGTTGACGCGCACCACCGGTTCGGCAACCACCTGCTGCACCGCGTAGCCATTGCTGTTAATGAACAAGGTGCCCTTAAGCGCATCGAAATTCTTACCCGGCTTCGGTTCGAAAGTGATCAGGAACACCGTATCCCTCGCCGCATACGCCGTATCGATCAGCTCGAAACGATAGTGATTCTCGCTGTTTGCAGTAAGCGGATTGAGGTAATTCTTACTGTTGATCGTGATGAGTTCCGTGTAGAATGAAAAAGACTGGAACTGGGAGGCCAGCATACCGAAACCCGGATTTTTGAACCCGGCAATTTTTGTCGCCGTGATGGTTTCCTTGTCCTGCAATTTCGACCGGTAATTCCTCGTGGCGTAACTCTCGGAAAAGAACAGGTACTGGTTGTCCAGGAAGCGCTTCATCTCAGAAGTATCCTGCAATTTCACCGTTTCCCCGGTTTTGGTTGATCTCAATTCCGGTTCCATAGTGAGGAACATCTTATTGTAGCTGTTGTAGCTGAAGCTGTGATTTTTCTCGGGATTGTTGCGGTCGCGGTTTGCAGAAGCCAGTCGGATGATGCGCCACGCCGGGTTTTCTGAAGGAAGGATCACCACTTCTCGCAAACCTGAGGCAGAAGGTCTCAACCTGACGATGGTTTCTTTGTCAGCAGCAGCCTCCAGCGTTTTCGCCTCATAACCGATCACCGAAAACGTAAGCTGTACCGGAACGACTTTTACCGGCAACCGGAACCTACCGTCAATATCGGCCACCGCACCGGTCTTATCCGGACCATGTACCGTAACAAAAGGCAGGCCCTCACCGGTTTCGGCATCAAACACACGCCCTTTTACTTCATGCTGCCCAAACGACACACCGCAGACGAATAACAGAATTATAACGATCAGGAAGCCCGGGCGCTTTTGCATTGCGTATTTTTGAAAAAGATGAAGACAATCACGCCGGCATTACATTTTGCAAAGACCCTTACCCTGCGTAAGGTACTTAACGGTGTGAAGGTGCTGGCAAGTTATTATTTTTCGAGATATACGGGGAAGCCTTCGCAATGGGGACTGCCCGTCAGTATTGCTATAGAGCCGACTACAGCCTGTAATCTCGGCTGCCCGGAATGCCCCAGCGGACTTAAGCAATTCTCCCGTCCGACCGGCAACCTGAAAAGCGATTTCTTCCGGAACTGTATCGACCAGTTGTACCGCAGCACCACCTATCTCACCTTTTATTTCCAGGGTGAACCCTACATCAACCCTTCGTTTCTCGACATGGTGAGATACGCGGTAGACCGCGGCATGTATACTTCCACCTCAACCAACGGACATTTTCTCAATCCGAAATCGGCTGAAAAAACCATCCGGAGCGGCCTCCAGCGCATCATCATTTCTGTTGATGGCACCACGCAGGAAGTCTACGAGCAATACCGCGTTCACGGCTCGCTGCAAAAAGTGATCGAGGGAACTAAGAACCTGGTGGACGCAAAAAAGCGCCTCAACTCCCCGACACCGCACATCATTTACCAGTTCCTGGTCGTAAAACCCAACGAACACCAGGCCGACGACATCCGTAAAATGGCCGCAGAACTCGGCGTTGACGAAGTGCGTTACAAAACCGCACAGGTATATGATTATAAGGATGGAAATCCGCTGATACCCGAAAACAGCACTTACTCGAGGTACCAGAAACTCAAAGACGGCACCTACCGACTGAAAAACAAGATGGTGAACCACTGCTGGCGCCTGTGGAACAGCTGCGTGATCACTTGGGACGGAAAAGTGGTGCCCTGCTGTTTCGACAAAGACGCCTCTCACCAGCTCGGCGACCTCGGCACAGATACTTTTGCTTCCATCTGGCAAAACCTCAACTATAAAAATTTCCGGAAATCATTGCTTACATCCCGCAAATCCATAGACATTTGCTCCAACTGCAGCGAAGGCACCAAAGTCTGGGTGGAATAATGTGCAAATGAGGAAATATGGAAATTTGCAAATGAGGAAATGGATTCAAGGATTCATCTCACATTTGCACACTCTCACATTTACCCATTCCCACATTCACACATTTGCACATTCACACATTCACACATTCGCACATTCACCCATTCCCACATTCACCCATTTACCCATTAATCTCATTTGCATATTAACAAGAACATCCTCCTCGACAAATTCAGTCACTCGATGCACAACGACGAATATGCATTACGTGAATACTGCGCCACCGGCGACATCCCCGATTACCGCCAGCTGGTACACGAATTTACCGGCATGCAAAAAGACCTGTTCGAGTATGCAAAAAGCCAGGTAACTGAAGATGAAAAACTCTCTCCCGACGAACTCGCAGAGATCACCTCCGAGTTCTGCCGCATTCATTACGACTGGATCGAGAATGTAGGCAAACACGCCCTGAACCGCTGGCTGGTCTACCGCTGCTGGCAGGAAGGCATCAGCACCTAATTCATTTACAACTTCACCCCCGTCATTCCGAGCGCAGCGAGG
>JAZKEZ010000177.1:40641-48382 GCA_040386675.1 Bacteroidota bacterium
AACCCCCTCATTAGCAGCGAGAAACCCCCATATTAGCAACGCTCCCCCTACATTTACTCATCTACCCATTTGCAAATTAAATGACCACCTACACCTCTCTCCTCATCACCGAGCAAGCCGACGGAACCTTCACCCGCGAAATCACACAACGCAATCTCTCCGAGCTTCCTCAAAACGAAGTACTGATCAGAGTTTCGTGGTCTGCACTCAATTACAAGGATGCACTTTCCGCCACCGGTCACAAAGGCATCACCCGTAATTTTCCACATACACCGGGAATTGATGCATCAGGAACAGTTGTATCCGATTCAACAGGAAAATTTACAGAAGGAACACAAGTGCTGGTGACCAGCTACGACCTGGGAATGAATACGTTCGGAGGATTTTCAGAATACATCAGCGTTCCTGCTTCCTGGGTGATCGCGCTTCCCGAAGGCATCGACCTCAGGCAGGCCATGATCCTGGGAACGGCCGGGTTTACCGCTGGACTTGCCCTGCACAAAATGGAGATCTGCGGACAACATCCGGGAATGGGACCAATTCTCGTGACCGGTGCAACCGGCGGAGTAGGCAGTATGGCTCTCGCCTTGTTGAAGCAGGCCGGCTACGAATCGATCGCATCAACCGGGAAACCCGAAAGCAGCGAATTCCTAACTATGCTTGGGGCGAATAGCATCATTCACCGGTCAGAAGTGTACGACGACTCGGCAAAACCGTTTCTCAAAACCCGCTGGGCCGGCGCAATCGATACCGTTGGCGGAGTAACCCTCGCCACCGTGCTCAAAGCCTGCGGACACAATGGGAACGTAGCCACCTGCGGGCTGGTTGAAAAAGCAGATTTCTCGACCACCGTTTACCCGTTTATCATCAAAGGAAACAACCTGCTGGGAGTGGAAAGCGCCGAATGCCCGATGGATGTAAGAATGGAGGTGTGGAACAAACTGGCCGGCAAATGGAAATTCGAATTCCCGGCACAGGGAACCACCGAATGCAATCTGCAGGAACTCAACGAACGTTATATCCCGCTTATCTTAAAAGGCGGTGCGAAAGGGAGAATTATTGTACGCATTTAACGTGCAACCTTCGGCCTTTATCTTCGTCTGTTTCCTGTTGGGCTAAATAAATTGACATCGTGTACTATTTTACCCACATTTAGTAAGGGATAATAAGAAAGGGCATTTGGGAAGATTTCTACGATATAAACGATTCACACTTTCCGTGTTTGGCACACTAGCGATGTTGCTCTTAATGCATCGTGCCACCGGCCAGGGCTTGCCTGGTGTAGGGATCGGGATTCCTCTGCCCGGGATCGGCATTCCCATAAATATCCTCGCCGACTATCCGAACCCATATGCCAACAAGGCTCCGGCCTATCGCAGCGCCTACCTGTTCCGCAGTTCCGAATTGCAGGAACTCAGTCACGGCAAACCCATGGCCATCCGCTCTATCTTTTTTGAAGTGTCGATTCCGCAGCGTGCATTGCTTCAGCACTACACCATCCGCATGAAGCAGGTTCCGTGGAACGAAATGCAGAACCCGATACCCGACGGCGGATTTACCGAAGTATACTGGCCGAAAACCTTCGTAGAAACCAGCGGATTCAATGAACACGTGTTTGACGTGCCTTTTTGCTGGGACGGCACCTCGAACTTCATCATCGACATCTGCGTTCAAAACCTTCCGGAGGATAAATCCTTCAATGCTACCGTAAAATCGAGCACTCCCGACAATTCGCTGAAGACTTCGTACCACGACTGGAACAACACCGGGAACCCGATCTGCCTCATGGCCGAGCGCGTTCAACCGGCACTCTACACCAAACGACCGCTCACCTACTTTGCAGCAATACCGGCCGACAGCACGGATCTGCGTATGTTCAAAATATTCTCGCCTGGCGATCTCGTTGATGCCGGACAAACCCACGATGTAAAAGTGAGGTTCCAGAATTACAGCTGTCCCACGGTAAACGGCGTAAAACTCGGTTACCAGTTCAACAGCGACCCGCCGGTGATCGAAGACTACAACCTCCCACTTGCCCCGGGAGAATATGTGGATTACACTTACGCCAAAAAACTCGAAATTCCTGACGCGCAGTTCGGGGTATTGAAGATGTGGACGCAGCATCCCGACGACAAGTACGCCGCGAACGACACCATCACCTACCTCGTATTCGTAAAAGACTCGAAATTCGGCGGACTCGATTACTCTGGCGATGATTTCTGGATTGCCTTTATGCAGAATTACGCCAACCAGGGCATCAACCAGATCGTTTTCATCACCTCGACCAACAACACTACTGCACACGTCGGGGTTCCGCTGCTCGGATGGGACACCACGGTTACCATCACGGCCAACCAGGTGCTCGGCGTGCCCGTTCCGCTGGTGGTAAACGGCACCGTAACCGCTACAGAACCTTCTGAAGTAGTGAGCCGCACCGGGGTTCACGTTACCGCCGACGATGAAATATCGGTCTACGGATACTCAGGCCAGGCACTCAGCACCGACGGCTACCTGGCCGTTCCCCGGCGAACACTTGGCCGGAGCTACACCGTTTACGCTCCCACCGGCATCTATCAGCCGCTGGAAGTCGCGCCATTGCTCATAAACGCCCCGGCAGAATTTATCGTTGTAGGAACTGAAGACAATACACTGGTCACCATAGTCCCCAGTCAACCCACAGCCTATCACCCCAAAGGCGATACCATACGCGTAACCCTGAACCGCGGCGAGACCTACCTGGTAAAGGCAAAAGTAGAATCCACCAGCCTGCTGGGAATTACCACATACAGCACCACGTACGACCTCACCGGAACACAGGTTACCGCAGATAAAAAGATCGGTCTCATCGGCGGAAGTATGTGTGCATACATTCCCGGAATGACCTCGGCAGACAAGTGCGAAAGCTGCGATCACCTCCTTGAAATGCTGTTACCGCCGCACTCCTGGGGCAGGGAGTTCTACACCACCGATTTCGAATTCAAACCCGGCGACGATGTGATCCGCCTCATCAACGGCGATTCGGTAAACGCTTCTGTCGATTTTAACGGCACCACCTATCTCATCGCTCCGAGGGATTTCAGGGATGTGAAGTTCCAGGGAGAAGTATACATCCGTGCCGACCGGCCGATACAGGCTGTCCAGATGTGTACCGGAGGACAATGTACCGTTCCGTCAAGTCCGACCGATCCGTTCATTTCGAACATGATCCCCGAGGTACAATGGGGGAACTACTACACCTTTACCACACCGACCACGCCAAACCTTACCCTGCACTACATCAACATTGTAAAGAAATCAGCACAGGCCAGGGTGGGTTTTGATGGCTATATCCTGAGACAAGACATCTTCAAAAAAATAGGAAATACCGACTACTACATCACCAAAATGCCGGTAACCATGGGCATTCACAAGGTTTCCGGCGACAGCATCCTGTTTGTGAACGTGTATGGTTTCGGAAGAGACAATTCTTACGGATACCCGGCAAGCGGATCAATGCTGAAGGTCTTCAACATCCCACCGATAGAGATCACCGGTGTGAAGCAGGATATCAAGTGTTTTGGTGCTAAAAACGGTCACATAAAAGTAGAAGGCTCCGGCGGAACGGCTCCCTACGTGTATTACTGGAACGACGGAGCATCAGGCCCCGAACGATCCAATCTCGACACCGGGAAGTACTGGGTTTTCGTGGAAGATGATTACGGATACCGCGACACCGCCTTCTTTACCATTACACAGCCCGATAGCCTGGCCGTTTCCATCACCCGGAAAGACATCACCTGTTACGGCGCAGCAAACGGCGAGGCACACGCATTGGCCACCGGCGGAACGAAACCGTACCAGTACAAATGGACCGACGGCCCTACCACTGCTGACCGCACCGGCTTGTCGCCCGGAACCTATATCGTTGAAGTGACCGACAGTAACAAATGTACGGCCCGCGACACGGTAATTCTCGTGGAACCTCCGCAGGTCCTGCTTGAACTCACCCCGGTCGATCCGCGTTGCTTCAATGGCAAAGACGGCGTGGTACGCAGCACAGTGACCAACGGGATTCCACCGCTGAAATACACCTGGCAGAATTTCCCTGCAGTAACAGCAGATTCACTCATCAACCTTTCACCGGGAGGATATGCCCTACAGGTAACCGACAGCAACGGATGCCGGGCTTCTGCCAGCACCACCTTGCGTAACCCGGCAGAGATCAAAACCTCGGTTACCTCAACAGGCATCCCTTGTTTTGGCAGCGCCAACGGAAATGCCTCGGTTACTGCAACCGGCGGGAGAGGTAACTTTACCTTCCGCTGGAACACGACACCACCGGTCGACAGCGCATACATCTCAGGACTTTCAAAAGGCTGGTACTTTGTATCAGTCAGCGACGGATTCTGTACGGTAAAAGACTCTGCTTTTATCGACTCGATCAATTCTCCCGTATTTACTGTTGCTTCAGTCACAGCCACCTGCGATAAACCTACAGGTACGGCCACTGCAAGCGCAAGCGGCGGAACCGGCAACTACAGCTACCGCTTTAATACTTCGCCCGTACAGACCGGGAATTCGGCTACCAAACTGGCCCCGGGCAACTACACCGTGACCGTTTCCGACGGATTCTGCCAGCAAAACATGCCGTTCAGTATTGGCAACGTTCCCGGCCCGCGGTTCAACGTGAACAAAACCGACCTGAGCTGTAACCTGAACAACGGGACCGCAACGCTCGATTCACTCAGGACTACCGGGAACTTCAGCATAAAATGGCTGACCAGTCCGGTGCAGAACAATGTAAGCTCCATCGACAGCCTGAAAGCCGGAACCTATTCGGTTGAGGTGAAAGATTCGGTGTGTACCGTGGCCAAAAGCTTTACGCTGGTTACCGTTCCTCAACCGAGGATCACATCGGTGACCAAAACCCAGCCCGACTGCGACAAAAACAACGGGAAACTGGTGGTCACTACGACAGGCGGCGGCGGACCACTGCAAATTACCTGGAACACCGTTCCACCGAGATACGGAGCTTCGATCGACAGCCTGTTCCCAGGTTCATACACTGCATCGATCACCGATGGCGTGTGTACCACGCAGACCGTGGCTTCGCTATCCAGCAAAAACGGCCCGAAGATCTTCTTCTTCGTCACCGAACCGAAGTGCGACGAAAAGAATGGAAAGATCGTGGCCAGTGTTTCCGGCGGAAGCGGAACCTACACGTACACCTGGAACGGCGACACCACACGAAATACTAAGACACTCGACAGCATTCCTGCCGGAAGTTATAGCTTACTGGTGGATGACGGAACCTGTAAATCCGGGCTTGACACCGTTCTCAAAGGAAGTCCGAAACCGACGGTAAACCTGAACGCCTATCAGCCAAAATGCGGACTAAACAACGGTTCGGTAAAGGCAAATGTGGTGGTGGCAAAACCTAACTATACGCAGTACTGGAACGGAGTTGCCGGAACCGACAGTCTTTATGCGCTTGCAGCCGGGAAATATGTGTACAGTGTGTTCGACGGTGTATGCTGGGGCACGGACAGCGTGGTACTGACCACCAATCCGCCCATGGTCGCCCAGGTGACCCAGATTGATTCTGCGGCTTGCGGAAGCTCCACCGGAACCGCAACGATCGCAATCAGCGGCGGCGGTGGTGTGTATGCCATCAGCTGGAATACCACACCAGAGCAGACCGGCACTTCAGCCTCACTTCTGGCCGCAGGAACATACGTCGCCCGTTACACCGATTTTGAATGCAGCGACTCCATCAGTGTGATCATTCCCGAACGGATCAAACCTGTGGTAAGTTCATCATCAACACCCGAACACTGCGACCGGAACGACGGCAGGATCACCGTTTCACCTTCAAGTGGAACCGCGCCGTTTACCATTACCTGGGACAAACCCGGTGTATCCGGATTCAGTCCGGCAGCAATGGACTCCGGCTGGTATCGCTTTACGGTCAACGATCAATACTGCTCTTCACGCGACAGTGCACACATTTCGTTCGTTTCCCCACCTGTAATTGTCACCGATTCGGTAACTCCGGCACACTGTGGATTGAACAATGGTATTGCCTATACCTCGGTATCCGGCACGACCGGAAGCTATTCGATCAACTGGAATTCTTCTCCGGCACAAAGCGGACCGGTGGCAGCAAATCTTCCGGGCGGAACATTCAGGGCGATTGTGAGTGACCAGTTTTGCTCAGATACCACTGTGGCGGTAATTCCGGTGGTTCCACTGATGCAGCTCAGCGCAGTTTCGCAGACACCCGCTACCTGCGCCCTTCCGAATGCTACGCTTAAAATAAAGGCATCCGGCGGATCAGGTCCGTACCGATACGCCTGGAACGCATTCCCACTGAATCAAAGCGACAGCGCCAGCGGACTTCCCGGTGGATGGGCAGTGTACCGCGTTTCCGACAATTACTGTACGATCACGGATTCCACGCTGATCAATACAGTAACCAAACCGGTAGTGAACGCCATCACCTCCGGTCCGGAATGGTGCGGCAGGCAAAATGGCTGGGCCAGAGTTACCGTAAGAGGCGGATCTGGCAGCTACACTTACAACTGGCCGGGTGTACCAAACGGTTCTACCGATAACATCTCGCAACTTTCGGGCGGGAAATACACCGTACAGATCACCGACGGAAATTGCACGATCACCGATTCAGTAAATGTTGGATACGGTTATGCACCTTATGGCGAGCTTACGGTGGTTCGCAATGAATCGTGCAATCAGCAAAACGGGGAAGCACGATTGGCTAACCTGAATCCGTCAACCTCGACCGTCGACTGGAACAATACCGGCTATTCAGGCCCGGTATACTCAAACCTTGCAGCCGGGGCGTATACCGTAAAATTATCAAACCAGTACTGCGATACCCTGATCAGCTTCCGGATCAACACGATTGCTCCGCCGCAGCTTGTCGTTACCGCATTCCCGGATACTTGTCATTCAGGCCGCGGCCGACTGGTGTGGTCCGTACAAGGCGGAACTTCGCCTTACCGCTATGCATTCAATGGTGTAGGAATGACGGCAAACTACAAGACTGCATTGGCAGAAGGCGTGTATACGGTTTCAGTAAGCGATGCGAACAACTGCCAGTCTGCAAACCCGGCGAATATTGGAAATGTAAACCTGGAAATGCCCGGCGGCCGAATTGATTTCTCACCACAGGATCCGATCCCTGGAGATCAGCTTATCCTCACCACCCACCTGCCTTCGGGCTGGAGCCAAACCGGCTGGGCTGTAAACGGGAATCCTGAAGGAAATGCGAAAACGCTGACTGTTCCTACCGCTCCGGTGGAGCAAACGCTCGAAGTCGCCCTGTTTACCCGCCACTACACCGGTTGTATAGACAGCCTGTATTCCCGCATCCGCCTGGAAGAACAGTACTACATCTATATACCGAGCAGTTTCACACCCGACAACGACGGCTATAACGAATTGTTCTTCCCAGTAACCGTGGGAATCAAGGATGTGGAAGGATCGATCTACAACCGCTGGGGCGAAGCCATCTTCACCTTCCATTCACTGGAAGACCGATGGAACGGGTTGTATAAAGGAGAATTGGTAAAAACAGACACTTATGTTTTCCGACTGATCTTTACGACCAATAAGGGCAAGAAGGTGGAGGAGTTTGGGAAAGTGACGTTATTGAAGTAGTGTACTGAAATAGCAGTATTTATAAAATAAGGAGGTCCCTCGCTGCGCTCGGGATGACGGCGTTATCGTCGTCATCCCGAGC
>JAZKEZ010000178.1:0-3503 GCA_040386675.1 Bacteroidota bacterium
CGAAAACGAATCGATGGCTTATGTGAAGGGCAACGATGGAATGAAGAAATTCTATCTCGATTTTGAATACTCCCCATTGGTAGACTCCAATGGTGAAGTGAACGGGATCATGATCACGGTAAACGACGTGACCGAGAAGGTAGAATTCCGCCAGAAGGTGGAAGATGCCGAATCCCGCCTGAGACTTGCTCTTGAAGCCACGGGAATGGCTACCTGGGACATTAACCTGCTGAACAGTGATGTGATCTACTCACCGAGGTTCTCCGAGATATTCGGTTATGAGCCCGGAGTAAAACTGGAACACGATGAGATGCGCTCAAGGATGCATCCTTCCGATCTTGCAGAGGTAGTGATTCCTGCGTTCGACGAGGCGATGCGTACCGGGATCTATTTTTACGAATGCCGTTTACTGCTTCCTGACGGGAGTACGCGCTGGATAAAAACCCAGGGAAAAGTACAGTACAATGAAGAACTGGTTCCTGTGCGAATGGTAGGAACAGCAATGGATGTTACCGAGCAGAAAATACAGGAAAGCAATGCGGCCAGGCTGGCTGCCATCGTAGAAAGTTCAGACGATATCATTATCAGTAAAGACCTGGACGGTATCATTACCAGCTGGAACGAAGGTGCCGCGAAGGTATTCGGTTACACCCAACGGGAAATGGTGGGCAGGTCGATCGAACAACTCATTCCCGATGACCGGAAAGACGAGGAGACGACCATTTTACGGAAAATCCGTGACGGCGAAAGGATCGAGCATTTTGAGACCCGCCGACTGAATCGCCTGGGGGAACTGCTGGATGTTTCACTTACCATATCGCCGATCAAGAATTCCAAGGGAGCTGTGGTAGGTATCTCGAAGATTGCCCGCGACATTACGCTTCAGAAAAAAGCGGAGCGCAAGCTGATCGAGAACGAGGAAAAACTTCAGATCATCGTGGAGGCAAGTGAGATGGGAACCTGGGAATTGAATCCCAACGATTCATCCATGGTCTATTCGCCGAAATACTTGAGGATACTGGGATTCAGCCCGAAACAAACACCTTCGCACGACGAAATACGGAATCGTATACATCCTGAAGACCAGCACATTCGTGAGCAGGCATACCGAGAAGCCTATAAAACAGGCGAACTGCATTACATCAGCCGGATCAAGTGGGAAGACGACTCGGTTCACTGGGTCGAGGTGCGCGGAAGGGTTTTTTACGACGAAGCCAAAACCCCCGTGCGTTTACTGGGAACACTCCGCGATATTACCGACGACCGCTTGTACCAGAATGAACTGGAACGCAATGAGCAGAAGTTCAGGGTACTGGCCAACTCTATCCCACAGCTGATCTGGACCGCAGACGCCAACGGGAAAATGAACTATTACAACAGTTCGGTATTCGATCTTACCGGGTTTAATTTCCATGAACTCATGGAAGACGGATGGGTGAATATGCTTCATCCTGAAGAACGCGATGAAGCCATGAACCGCTGGATGGAATGCATCCGGACCGGTGAGGAATACCTGATGGAGAACCGTTTCTACCGCTACTCAGACGCAACCTACCGCTGGCATTTGAGCCGTGCGGTGGCCCAGCGGAATGCGGCGGGAGAAATTGACATCTGGGTAGGGACCAGCACCGAGATCCACGAACAGAAGATCTTTGCCAAAGAGCTCGAAAAACAGGTGAGTGAGCGTACCAAGGATCTGCAGCAGGCCAATTATCACCTGGAGCAGATGAACCAGGAACTCGCTTCGTTTGCCTACGTTTCCAGTCATGATTTACAGGAACCGCTCCGCAAGATCCAGACCTTTGCCACACGTATCAGCGAAAAGGAAAAACTGACCGAAGAAGCCGGGGAATACTTCAGAAGGATGCAAAATGCTGCCAAAAGAATGCAGCTGCTCATCGACGACCTGCTGACCTATTCACGGACTAACACCGCGGAACGGATATTCGAAGTGACCAACGTAAATGAGCTGGCAGAAGATGTGATCAGCGACATGGAACCGCAGATACTCGAGAAGAATGCCGTGATCACTGTTGATCCGCTTCCGGTGGCGAGCGTTATTGCGTTCCAGTTCCGGCAGCTGTTTACCAACCTGATCTCCAATTCGCTCAAGTTCTCCAAACCCGATGTGAATCCCGAGATCCGAATCAGTGCAGATGTAATTGCCGGACAAGATATTGATCACCCTGCAGTAAATTCCAATCTGAATTATCACCGGTTTACGGTAAGCGACAACGGTATCGGTTTCGATCCGATGTACAAGAACAGGATCTTCGAACTTTTCCAGCGTTTGCACGGGCGGAGCGAGTACCAGGGAACCGGTATCGGACTGGCCATCTGCAAAAAGATCGTTGAAAACCACTTCGGATTCATGATGGCCGACGGAGAACAAAACGGCGGGGCTACATTTTATATCTTCGTGCCCGTTAACGACTGAAATTTATGGCACTGACCAACAACGATATCCTGAAAAAACTCCGCGTCGCCCTTCAAATGCGCGACGACGATATAGTAACGGTTCTCAAACTGGTGGACTACGAGATCACCAAAACAGAACTCAGTGCGTTTTTCCGCACCGAAGATCACCCGAACTACAAGAATTGCGGCGACCAGGTGTTGCGCAATTTCCTGAACGGACTGGTGATCTATTTCCGGGGTACGAAGGAGAATCCGAAGAATTTCCCGGGGAAGTAGAATTATATTTCCTGGGACACAAAATTACTCCACCCCGTTTTCGTTTTTGTCGGAAATCCATCCAACAATTTCCAAAAACCATGAAAGCCCCCATCCTTTTCGCAGCAGCACTGTTGTGCCTTGCTGCGTGCAGTAACAACGCATCCGAAGAAGCAACCACCGCGTATGATGCGACTGAGCAGCACCTGCCGGTTTCGGGTCGCGCAGCCGAACCCGTTGCAGACACCGCCCGTAAGTTTCTTCGTACTGCTGACGTCCGTTTCCAGTCGGAAGATGTAGCGCGTTCCACAACGGCTATTGAGGATGCCGTGATTCGTTCCGGAGGTTTTATTACCCTGAGCGATCTTAAAAGCGAAAGCCTGAACAGGCAGGTAAAAGAGATCAGCGATGATTCTGTGCTGACCATACACACCTTCCGGGTAGTAGGGTTGCTGCAACTCCGGGTGCCCGCAACGAGCCTCGACACCATTCTGAAAGCCATTGGAAAAGAAGTCGTGTACCTCGACAGTCGTACGATCAAGGCAGATGATGTGAGTTTGCAGCTCCTGGCCAACCGCCTTACCCAAAAGCGCTTGTCTGGTTACGGAACCGGCGCAATGGCACAAGTGAAAACGAGCGACCGGTTAAACGATAAGCAACAGGTGCAGCATTCCGTACTCGAAAAACAGGAAGACGCTGATAACACTTACGTTCGCGACCTTAACCTCAGGGATCAGGTAAACTACAGCACGCTAACTGTGGAAATGTACCAACAGGACCAGGTAAGACGGAAAATGATCGGGAACAACGACAATAACCGCCGCTACGAA
>JAZKEZ010000179.1:0-2876 GCA_040386675.1 Bacteroidota bacterium
AACGACAGCCTTTCAGTCGATTTCAGACGAAATGTGTTTTACACCCGTCCCGCCATCAGCATTGAAAAAAACAACGACAAAACCAGGTTTTCGGCGGCACTGGCCCTGGAAAACGGGACCATAAACAGCAACCTGGTGAATACGCAAGGTGTTAGCACCACCTACAACATCCTGTTACCGCGACTGCGTTGGGAATACGAGTATATGCAGGGCAAACGGATCGGGATGCGATATGAATCGAGCGTGAACAGCCCGAACATCAGTGAGCTGCAACCGGTGGTAAACAACGCCAACCCGCTGTCGCTGTTCTCCGGGAACCAGTTCCTGCGTCCGGAACAACTACACACCGGCGGGATCAACTGGTTGTGGTTCGACCAGTTCTCGTTCACTTCGATCTTTGCCAACCTGAGCGGAACCTACACTCACGATAAGATCAACATGGCGCGATCGGTAGACCAAAATCTTGCGCAACGCATTACTTACGTGAATGTGGATGATGATTACCGCGCCGAACTGGATGTGAACTTCAGCACACCGATCCGTAAACTCGGACTGATGATCGAACTGGGTTTCAACGAAGCCTACAACCGGTCGCTAACCCCGGTAAATGGACTCACCAATATCAACACGAATTATACGCACGGCGCAGAGTTGACACTGAAAAACCGGAATACGGATAAGATCTCGGCTTCGGTCGGAGCATTGGTAAAATACACCGAGGCACAGTACTCGATCCAGGCCGACCTCAATAACAAATACTACAGTATCGGACTATTCACCGACCTCAACTATACGCCGACAGACCACTGGAACTTTTCGTTTACAGCCGATGTATCGCGTTACCAGTCACAAAGTTTCAGCAATGCGGTAAGCATTCCGCTGCTACAGGCCGAGGTGAGCCGCTTTTTTATGAAAGCCAACCGTGCTTCGGTAAGTCTTAAAGCCTTTGATATCCTGAACCAAAACAGCGGGATACAGCGGGTTAGCGAACTGAATTATTTGCAGGAAACCCGGTCGAATATCATCGGACGGTATGTTATGATCAGCTTGAAATATAAGTTGAGTAAGCTTGGGAGTTCCGGTGGGCCGAATGTGAAGATTGATATTAAGAATCGCTAGTTTTTTTTCTTAACCGCAGAGGCACGGAGATGTCGCAGGGATCGCAGGGAGAGTTTCTCTGTGCCCTCTGTGATTACTTCGGTGCCACGGCGGTTAAAAAATTACTTGCCTTTTTTCACCACACTATTGATTGCAGCCTTACTCCCCACCATCCACACCATATCTCCATATTCGAAAACCGTGGTCGATTCCGGGTTGAGTATACGCTCGCCGTTTCGTTCTATCCCCACGATCAGTCCTTTGGTAAGCTCCCGGATCTGCGATTCGCGGATGGTTTTATTTCGGAACGGGAAATAACTGTCCACCAGGATCTGCTGCAATGAAATGTCTTTCACCTGGTCGCGTTCCTGGGTCGACAGCACCGAATTCTGAAGCAATCGGCTGAAATCATCCAGTTGAACATCCGTACCGATCACCTCGATGTGATCGCCGGGATACAGTCGTTCGTAGCGGTTGGGAGCATGGATCACCAGTTCGCCGCGCGTAATGCTGGCGATGTTCACCCCGATGTCTTCCCTGAGATGGAGTTCTTCAAGTGTTTTTCCAACAAATTCAAGCTCGGGAACCACTTCGTAACTGGCAAGGTGGGCATCCCACGGTACCAGCAGTTCGACCACCGGTGAGGTTTCATTGAGTTCCTTTTCGTTGAAATTCTGAAGGAAACGATCTTCCATGCGGTGATAAAAACTCTTCAGGCGATTGGAGAAAATAATAAGCACAATGATGATCGCGCCTACAGCCCCGGCCAATGCCACATTTACCGTATAGTAACGGTCGAGCAGGAAACCAACGAGCAAAATGGCCAGCAGCACACGGATCAACGACATGACCACCAGCGGACCGCGGTTGTACTTTTTATCCAGCAACAGCATCCGATACGACACACTGTCTATCCTGCGTACGGCCAGTGCCCAGAGGAACGGGGCCATTGCCATCATAGTGATTAATACCGATATAAGGCGCGCAATCGTCCGGCTTTCCACATACTGTTGCATCAGCGGAAACAGGTACAACGACGAAAGCAGGATAATACCGAGAATGAGTGCCGTATTGATGGCGACCAAAGAAAAATAACTCCGGAACGCCTGCTGCCACTGACTTTTAGCCGTTATCGACTGTGCACCGGAACTGTAGCGATTGAGTACTTCGAGCCATTTGCGCGGTAATTTCCGTTCCAGCACATTGTACAGCGGATCGGCCAGTTTCATGGTAAAAGGAGTAGAAAAAGTAGTGATCACCGAAACCCCGACCGCGATCGGGTACAGGAAATCGCTGGTTACACCCAGGCTCTGACCAAGTCCGGCAATAATGAACGAAAATTCCCCGATCTGCGCCATACTCATCCCGCTTTGAACCGACTGCCGCAACGGTTGTCCGCTGGCCAGTGATCCGAGCGTAACGTTTACGCTTTTCCCGATGATCACCACCAGCGTGAGCAGGACCACCGGGATGGCATATTTCCAAAGCAATTCAGGATCTATGAGCATTCCCACCGATACAAAGAATACCGCACCGAAGAGATTCTTGAGTGGCCCGAGGAGGTGTTCGATCTTTTCGGCATAAGGAGTTTCAGCGAGGATCGAACCCATTACGAAAGCCCCGAGTGCAGCAGAAAAACCGGCACTGCTGGCCAGTACCACCATTGCAAAACAGAAACTGAGTGAAGCAAGCAGGAGGCTTTCTTCGTTCATCAGGTTCTTGGTCTTGCGGAAAAACGTAGGCAGCAGGTAGATCCCGCCTACAAACCAAAGCGAAAG
>JAZKEZ010000180.1:0-6172 GCA_040386675.1 Bacteroidota bacterium
AGCATTACCAGGCACTGAACCGTACGTACTCCTTTCTCGGGCAGTTTTCAGCAACGCGCATCATTTACGGCATCAATACCGGTTTCGGCCCGATGGTGCAGTACCGCATCGATGACGAGGAACTCAACAACCTGCAATACAACCTGGTGCGCAGCCATTCCACCGGACTTGGCGATGCACTTCCTGAAACCTATGCACGGGCGGTACTGGTGGCACGTCTTGCGAACTTCCTGCAGGGACGTTCGGGCATCAGCGTTGAAGTGACCGAAAAACTCCGCGGTTTCCTCAATCACCGCATCGTTCCTGAAATTCCTGAACACGGTGGCGTGGGGGCGAGTGGCGACCTTGTTCAGCTGGCGCATCTCGGACTAAATCTTATTGGTGAAGGCTTTGTGTACCACAACGGCGAACGCAAATCTGCCGGCGACGTGCTTACCGCCTGTGGCCTCAGTCCGCTGAAACTCAAGCTGCGCGACGGACTGGGTATCATCAACGGTACTTCCTGCATGACCGGGATCGGGGCGGTAAACCTCATCTACTCCCGCCGACTGCTGAACCTTGCGGTGGCTTGCTCCGCCATCATCAATGAAATTACCGATTCGTACGACGATTCCTTCTCGGAAGGATTAAATAACGCCAAACAACATCCCGGACAACGGTACATAGCCACCGAAATGCGGACATTCCTATCAGATAGCGGACTTATCCGCAAGCGTGAGGAACTGTTCAACGACAAAGAAGAATTCGAAAACCGCCGGTTCAGCCGGAAAATACAGGCGTATTACTCGCTCCGCTGCGTACCTCAGATTCTGGGTCCGGTGTACGACACGATTGAATCGGCTTGCGAAGTGATCGAAAACGAGATCAATAGCACCAATGATAATCCTGTGGTTGACAGCGAACTGGAAAATGTGTTTCACGGCGGCAACTTCCACGGCGATTATGTCTCGCTGGAGATGGACAAGCTGAAGCTGGTGATCACCAAGCTGAGTATGCTCATGGAACGCCAGCTGAACTACCTGATGAACAGCCGTTTGAACGAAAAATTCCCGCCGTTCCTCAATTCCGGGTCGCTCGGACTGAATTTCGGGTTCCAGGGCATGCAGTTCACTGCGACCTCGACAACTGCTGAGAACCAGGCGCTGAGTACCTCGCTGTACATACACAGCATACCAAACAACAACGACAACCAGGACATTGTGAGTATGGGCACCAACGCCGCCAACCAGGCGAGAAAGGTGATCGACAATGCGTTCCAGGTTACGGGTATCCATTTAATGGCGCTTTGCCAGGCCATCGATCTGCTCGACGAGGCATCGAAAGAGAAACTGGGCAGTTCCACCCAAAAAATCTACCGGAAGGTAAGAGAACAACTGACATTCATTACAGGCGACCGGCCGCTTTCGGAAGAAATGAGAGCCGTGATCAGCCTGGTTAAAGAAAACGACCTGATATGAAAACTGCTTTGGTTACGGGTGGTTCCCGGGGACTCGGCAAGGCCATTTGTGTGCAGCTGGCCAAAGACCACGGATGTCACGTGATCATCAACTACACCTCAAATTCTGATGCCGCAAACGACACGCTTCAACAGGTCATCGCTGCCGGCGGAACGGGTGAACTGATGCCTTTTGACGTGAAGGACACTGCGGCTGTAAAGCAAACCATTGATGCCTGGGAAGCTGCAAATCCTGAATCGTACATCCAGATTTTGGTAAACAATGCTGGAATTACGCGCGACGGATTGTTTATGTGGATGAAGGAAAGTGACTGGGATGATGTGCTCGATACATCGGCAAAAGGGATGTTTAACGTGAGCCAGGCCGTGATCACGAAAATGCTGCGCAAAAAATCCGGGAGGATCATCAACGTGGCGTCGCTTTCAGGATTAAAAGGCGTTCCCGGTCAGTTCAATTACTCGGCGGCAAAAGGTGCCATGATCGCAGGAACAAAAGCATTGGCGCAGGAAGTGGCCAAACGCGGTATAACTGTAAATGCTGTGGCACCCGGTTTCATTAAAAGCGACATGACCCACGGTCTGAACGAAGAAGAACTGGTGAAACTGGTTCCCGCCAACCGCTTTGGAGAAGCCGAAGAAGTGGCCCACTTGGTGAGTTTCCTGGCATCAGAAAAATCAGCTTACATTACCGGAGAAGTCATTAATATTAACGGAGGTATCTATTCCTGATATGAATCATCGTGTTGTAATTACAGGTATCGGCATTTATTCCTGCATCGGCGAAAACCTGGAATCGGTAAGAGAATCGCTGTATAACGGTAAAAGCGGGATCGGGATCGATGAGAAACGCATAGCACTCGGCTACCGTTCGCCGCTTACGGGGATGGTGAGAGAACCCGAACTGAAGGATTTCCTTTCTCGCCGCGAACGCATCGGGATGCATCAACCTGCGATGTATGCCTATATGTCGACCCGCGAAGCACTGGCCATGGCCGGAATGGACGCCGATTACATGGATAAGCACGAAACCGGGATCATATTCGGGAACGACAGCACTGCTGCGGCGGTCATCGAATCGACAGACAAGATCCGTGAGAAGAAAGACACCACGCTGGTAGGCAGCGGTGCCATATTCCAGAGCATGAACTGCACCGTGAACATGAACCTGTCTACCATATACAAACTCAAAGGCATCAACCTTACGCTCAGTGCAGCTTGTGCTTCCGGTTCCCACTCCATCGGAATGGGATTCCTGATGATCCGCCAGGGACTGCAGGAACGTGTGATCTGCGGTGGCGCTCAGGAGATCAACGAATACGTAATGGGCAGTTTCGACGGACTTGCTGCGTTTTCTACACGCATCGCTGAGCCGCACAAGGCTTCACGCCCCTTCGACCGCGACCGCGACGGACTGGTTCCCAGTGGCGGATCGGCGACCGTGATCCTGGAGAGTTATGAATCGGCGGTGAAACGCGGTGCGAACATCCTTGCAGAAGTGGTCGGTTACGGTTTTTCATCCAACGGCGATCACATCTCGAACCCCAACCTCGACGGACAGGACCGTTCACTGAAAATGGCATTGGGCCAATCCGGACTGCAAGCCGCCGACATCGACTACATCAATGCCCACGCCACTTCCACACCCGCTGGCGACGGTATCGAGGCTGAAGCCATTTACAACCTGTTTGGTGGAAAAGTACCGGTAAGTTCTACCAAATCGATGACCGGTCACGAATGCTGGATGGCCGGGGCCAGTGAAATTGTGTATTCATTACTGATGATGCAGAACGATTTTATCGCACCGAACCTCAACTTCGAAAATCCTGACGAGCAATCGGCGAAAATCAATGTGGTGGCTGAAACCAAAACGCAGAAGATCGATACGCTGCTTTCGAATTCCTTTGGGTTTGGAGGGACAAATTCGTCGTTGATACTTAAGAGGATTTGAGTTTTTTTTACACTGTTCTTAGAAATGGGGAATGGTTATTTAACCACAGAAGCACAGAGTTTTTTCACGGAGGACTCAGAGATCTCTGCGTTAACCTCTGAGAATCTGCGGTTTAAAAAAAGAGTTTTAACAGTATTATTTTTTTAAACATCAAATGAAATCCTTCCGAATCCTCCTTTTCCTCTCCTTCATCACCCTGCTTTCAGGCTGTAAAGTCGGGCGGTTTGTATACTACAACTTCGCCAACATCACCGATCACCGCATCTTCCCTTCCCGGGAGTTAAAAGCCCCGGACCAGGCCTTCACTTTCCATTCACCGGCAAAGGCGCTGCGTTTCGATTCGCTCACCATCACCACTAAGGGAAAGTCGAAAAAAATGTCGTTCGAAGAATTCCTCACGGAGAACAAGACCGTGGCTTTCCTGGTGATCCGGAACGACACGATGCTGTATGAATACTACACCAACGGATATAAAAAGAACGATATCGTTGCCTCGTTTTCCATGGCGAAGTCGATCAACTCGATCCTGATCGGCTGTGCAATACAGGACGGACTTATCCAATCGGTCGACGAACCCATCACCAATTACCTTCCTCACCTGAAGAAAAACGGCCTGGAGAACGTAACCATCGATCATCTGCTGAACATGACTTCAGGCATCGGCTTCAATGAAAATTACTTCAACCCGTTTGGCGATGCGGCCAGCTTCTACTATGGCCGTCGGCTGGACAAGGAAACCGCTGAGATGAAACCGGTGCACGCTCCGGGAACCGAATTCTCTTACAGCAGCGGCGATTCGCAGTTGCTTGGGATGGTGCTGCAGGCCAGTCTGAAAGGAAAACCTATCACCACTTACTTACAGGAAAAACTCTGGACACCGTTGCAAATGGAACACGATGCTTCCTGGAGCCTTGACCGGAAAAACGGCACTGAAAAAACCTTTTGCTGCGTAAATGCAGTGGCGCGTGATTTCGCCAAGATCGGCCGGTTGTACCTCAACAAAGGAAACTGGAACGGTAAGCAACTGGTTCCCGAACAATGGGTCAGCGAAAGCACCACCAGCAGTACTGCCAACGGCCGCGCACCTTTTTACCGCAACCAGTGGTGGCTGTTCCCGAAATTCGGTGCATACGAAGCTCAGGGAATTCTCGGTCAGTACATCTACGTGTACCCGGACAAGAACATGGTGATCGTAAGATTGGGCAAGAACTACGGGAAGTATGGCGGCTGGACGCAGGTTTTTGAAAGCATTTGTTTGAGGAGTTGAAAGTGGAGAGTGGAGAATGGAAAATGGTGGTATGCAGGAACTGTAGGTTGAGCCTGTCGAAACAGAGCTGATTAAGTTTGACGAAACCTGGTAGTCGGCGGTGCCTGAGCTTGTCGAAGGCATGTGATTTCTTCATCAAACGGGTTTCGACAAGCTCAACCACCGGAGTTCGACAAGCTCAACCACCGGAGTTCGGAAAGCTCAATCTCCACAACTATCGAAATCCATTGTATTGAGTTTATCGAAATCTGCGCCTTCCACGCCAGCCTCCGTGCCTCTGCGGTTAAACACCCAACAAATCAACCCGTCAACCTCATAACCAATAAAAGCTTAATTTAGCGACCCTAAAATAATTTCATTCCATGACGCGGGAGAAGATCGTAGAGACTACCAAGGACTTTTTATCGGCAGAATTCGAGGTTGATCGCAACCTGATCCTGGACGATAGTAACCTGAAGGAAACCCTTGACCTCGACAGCCTCGACTATGTTGACCTGGTGGTAGTGATCGAAGACAATTTCGGTTTTAAAGTTACAGGCGAAGATTTTAAGGAGGTGGTTACTTTCACTGATTTTTACCAGCTGGTAGAGAACAAGTTGAGTAACTGAATCGATGGCTGAGTGGACCGGTAAAAGCATTGGCCCGTTGATAGGCTACAGGTTTTTCCTGTTCGCGATCCGCACTTTCGGAATTCGTTTTTCTTATTTCGTCCTCAATTTTGTAACTGCCTATTACTTCCGCTTTGTGGGGAAGATCGGCGCGGACCTTATCCAATTTTATCAGCAAACCCTCGGGTTGAACAAGCAGGAAGCCGCTACACTGGCCCGGAGAAACCTCGTGTTGTTCGGTCAGACGCTGGTAGACCGCGCGGCATTCCGCATGGGAAAAGCCAATCAGTACAGCTACGAATTCATCAACGAAGACCTGCTGCTGGCCATTAAGGACCAGGGCGCGGTAATGCTCAGTGCCCATCTCGGCAACTGGGAAACCGCCGGAAACCTGCTCCGCAACAGGGTTTCATCGCGCATAAACGTGGTGATGCTCGATGCCGAGGCCGAAAAGATCAAGCAGATCATGAACCAGAAAACCGGCGGCGCAGGCTTCAGCATCATCCCGGTAAAAGACGACCTGTCGCACATCATCCGGATAAAAAATGTACTCAGCGACCGTGAACTGGTGGCTATTCATGCCGACCGGACCTCCGGCGGATCGCGTTCCATTCCGCTTGAGTTCATGGGCAAAACGGTGAACTTTCCATACGGCCCGTTCCTGATTGCATCGAAATTTGATGTCCCTGTGACGTTTGTGTACTCAGTTAAAACCGGTGACCGGTCCTACCGACTGAGCGCCACCACTCCCATCACCAAAAAGCAAAGTCCCGAAGAAGTGGCAAAAGCATATGTAACTGAACTTGAATCAATGTTCAGGCAATATCCCGAACAGTGGTTCAATTACTATAACTTTCTCGGTCAATGATCGCAACCGCTGAAGACATTATCGC
>JAZKEZ010000180.1:6182-11073 GCA_040386675.1 Bacteroidota bacterium
ATCCCGCACCGTGCCCCGTTTGTGATGGTAGGCGATCTGCTTGAAGCCACCCCGGAACGCATCCGTTCCCGGTTTACGGTTTTTCCGGATAATATCCTGTGCGAAAACGGGACTTTCAGCGAAGCCGGGTTGATCGAAAACATTGCCCAGACCTGTGCCGCCGGCTTTGGTTACCTGGACCGCCAGCAGGGCGGAGCGGTGAAGCTCGGCTTTATCGGTGCCATCTCAAAACTTACCCTGTTCCAATTGCCCGCAACCGGCTCAGTACTTGACACTACGGCAGAAACCATCACCCGTTTCCAGAACGTGATCCTGGTAAAAGGGACCAGTACTGCGTTGGGCGCGATACTGCTGGAATGCGAAATGAAAATAGTAGTGATCTCAGAAGATGAGGAAACCTAATTAATCCAGAATTGTTAATCAGCAAAGAATTATCCGTTGAACAGGAGCTGGCTATCCGATTTAGCGATACCGACGCGATGGGCGTGGTGTGGCACGGCAATTACGTGCGTTTTTTCGAAGACGGCCGCGAGGCTTTCGGCGAGAAATTCGGGCTGAAGTACCTCGACATTTATGCCAGTGGTTTTTTTACACCGATTGTCAGCCTCGATGTAAAATACAAGTCACCGATCTATTACGGCGATCGCGTTACCTTACGCACCCGGTTCCAGAACCAGCGCGCCGCGAAAATGACCTTCCACTACGAGATCATTTCAATTGAAAGCGGGATAACCTGTGCAACAGCAACTTCCGTACAGGTATTTGTTGATGCGCAGCACCGCCGACTGGAACTCACCAATCCGCAGTTTTACGCCAGCTGGAAAACCGCCGTAGGACTGTGAATCGCCCGGTATACATAGGAGCAGAATACTTGTGCACTCCGCTGGGCAGGGGAGCGAAGGAGAATTTCGCACAGCTGCTGCTCGGTCATTCGGCGGTACGACCGGTAGCCAATGCGGGATTTAACCAGGAGACCTTACATCTTGGTGCATTTGCACAACCGTGTTCTTTTGATGAACTTATTGGTGATGCTTTTGCCAACCTGGACATTGATCCGGAACTGCTTACTTCACCCAAAACCCGGGTGATGCTTTCGACCACCAAAGGCGATCTGACCAATGGGATTGAAGGTGCAATGCAACGGGCAATGGAAAGTGTGCAACGCCACAGCCGGTCGTTCCATCCGCCGCTTGTGTTTTCCAATGCCTGCATTACCGGCGTGTCGGTACTCAACAAAGCCGCAGAATACATTGCCGCAGGATTATGTGAACACGTGATAGTAGTGGGTTGCGATGTACTCAGTCCGTTTGTGATCTACGGGTTCCAGTCGCTGTTTGCCATTGCCGACGGCCGGTGCAAACCATATGACGCGCACCGCAGCGGCATTAACCTCGGTGAAGCCTGCGGAGCGATTGTACTCTCGGCCTCACGCAGCATTTTTGCCGAGCCGCCGCTGATCCACGCCGGTGGAAGCGTGACCAACGACGCTAATCACATTTCAGGACCATCGCGCACGGGGGAAGGATTGCACCGAAGCATTACGCAAATACTCCTTAAAAAGAACATAAACCTCAATAAAGCATCATATACCTGTGCTCACGGAACAGCCACCCGCTTTAACGACGACATGGAATCGGTGGCCTTTACCCGCAGTAAGCTCAGTGAAATCCCGGTAAACAGCCTGAAAGCCTACTTCGGGCATACCCTTGGCGCAGCCGGCGTGATCGAAACCGCAATGGCCATGCAGTCCCTGCGCCAGGACATCATCCCCGCAACCCTTGGCTACGAAACACCCGGCACCGCAGAACCGCTGAACGTGATCCGTGAAAACCTGGCCACCCAACTGGAATTTGTGCTGAAAACCGCCTCAGGATTTGGCGGAGGAAACGCTTCCCTATTGCTCACCCGCTCATGAATCAGCCCTCTAAACCGTCTCAACTGTCTAAACTGTCTCCACTGTCTAAACCGTCTCCACCGTCTAAACCCTTAAACGTTCGGATAACCAACACCGGCGTATACCTCAACGGCCGGTTACTTCTTCCAATAACCGCAGACGACTCACTCACAGCGATTTACCGTCACCTTGAAACCGATTACCCGAAATTCCACAAGATGGACGAGTTGAGTAAAAGTGCTTTTTTAGGTGTGGAACTACTGAAAGCACATGATCCCCTGTTGAGCACCTATAATGAGGACAAAGTATCCTTATTATTCTGCAATTGTTCTTCCTGTGATTCTTCTGACCTGAAATTCGAGCAATCCTATGCGGTAAACGGTTCTGCCAGTCCCTCGCATTTTGTGTACACGCTGCCCAATATCATGATGGGAGAAGTGGCGATCCGCAACAAATGGTACGGCGAGCAGCAGTTCCTGTTCCAACCTGCGCCCGACTTTACTGTGATTGCTGAAAATTTGGTGCTGCTGTTTAATAATGGTGCCGAAGCGTGCATCTTTGCATGGGTTGACATCCGGGAGAAAAGAGACGTATTCTTTGTTCTGCTCACCCCTCAACACGATATTCCATCGCTGGCTTCAGCCCTGGAAAAACTATACATCACCACACATGACTGAATTAAAGGAAAACCTGAAGAAACAACTCATAGAAGAACTTAACCTTGCCGACGTAAATCCATCGGACATTGCCGATGATGCACCACTTTTTGGCGAAGGTCTGGGACTGGATTCGATCGATGCGCTCGAACTGATCGTGCTGCTTGAGAAATACTACAAGGTAAAATTGCAGAATCCTGAAGAAGGAAAAGCCGTGTTCCAGTCCATCAACTCGATGGCCGAATACATTGTGAAGCACCAAAAAGCTTAACAAATTGAAGGTATATGTAACAGGAATTGGGATCGTGTCTGCACTCGGATTGTCGGTGGCAGCGCAGCTTGACGCACTTCAACAAGGTCGTCACGGCATCCGTCCTGTTCAATTCGACGGGCTGAAGCAAACGTTTCTTGCCGCACCGGTACCCGCTACCAACGCCGAATTGAGTAAACTTTGCAAGCGCAAACCCGAACGCGCTTCGCGAACGTCGTTGCTCGGGATCGTGGCTGCGCAGCAATGCCTGGTTAGCGCCACCGACCATCCTGAACTCCGGACCGGCCTGATCTCCGGGACTTCGGTTGGCGGAATGGACGTTACCGAGCAGTTTTACCGCCGCC
The DNA here is from genome assembly GCA_040386675.1 of Bacteroidota bacterium. GTDB lineage: Bacteria > Bacteroidota > Bacteroidia > Flavobacteriales_D > Luteibaculaceae > DASUEB01. The sequence goes on from JAZKEZ010000180.1 coordinate 9,348, forward strand.
ACCTGGAGCAATCCCAGCAGGATTTCTCTGCGCTGAAACTGCACGACAGCGGCGGAACTACCTCCGTAATTGCCGAAAGCCTGGGCATTCACTACTACGTCAACACTATTTCCACCGCCTGTTCATCGGGTGCAAACGCCATTATGCAGGCGGCGAGACTGATCCGCGCAGGGAAACTCGATCGCGTGGTGGCCGGCGGATCCGATGCTCTTACGGCCTTTACCATCAGCGGCTTCAACTCGCTGATGATCTATAATTTCGAACTTTGCCGGCCTTTCGACGAACACCGCAACGGATTGAACCTTGGTGAAGGCGCGGCTTACCTGCTGCTCGAAAGTGAGGAAAGCCTTAAAATCACCGGGAATACGCCACTGGCACTGATCTCAGGATGGGGAAATGCCGCAGATGCGTTCCACCAGACGGCTACTTCGCCAACTGCCGACGGCGCTGTAAAAAGCATGCAGAAGGCACTTGCCGTTTCCGGCATTCCGGCTTCCAGCATCGATTACATCAACGCACACGGTACCGGGACAAAAAACAACGACCTCACCGAATCAGTAGCGATGCAAACGATCTTTGGTGATACCGTTCCGCCGTTCAGCTCGACCAAAAGCTTTACCGGTCATACGCTGGCTGCCGCAGGTGCCGTCGAAGCCGTATTTTCGATCCTCGCTTTGCAGGAACAGTGCCTGTTTCCGAACCTGCATTTTACCGAACCGGTAAGCGAAACCGGGCTTATTCCGCAACAAACGTTTTCTGCGGCACCGGTGAAAACCGTACTTTCCAATTCCTTCGGATTCGGGGGAAACTGTACTTCACTGATCTTCAGTTCTTCAAACCTTAACAGCTAAAAGCTAAGTGCCAACGCCAAGAGCTGAACCTATGCATTATATCCGGAACATATGCTCCATTTCTATCCAGGACTCGTTCAACAAGCCCGGCTTCAGTGCATCATTAGCTGAACATTCCGGAGCATTGGCCCTCGTGGAACCTGAATACAAGGCATTCATCGACGCCGGCCAATTGCGCAGGCTTGCTCCGGTACTAAAAATGGCACTTGCCTGTACTTCCGTTTCGCTCCGCGATCTTCCGCCGGTTGATGCGATAATTTTCGGGACGGGACTGGGCTGCCTGGCAGATACCCACAAATTCCTGGAGATCGTACTCAAAACCGAAGGACTGCTCCCGCCCACTTCATTTATCCAGTCTACACACAATACCATTGCCGGACAGGTTTCGCTGTCGCTGAAAAACACCGGCTACAACAGCACCTATTCGCAAAACACCATTTCGTTTGAGCGTGCACTGGAAGATGCGATGTTGTGTCTCAGCGAAGATGCAACAACCATATTGCTGGGCGCTGCCGACGAGTACATTCCTTTTTTGGATGACGTGAAGCAGGCGCTTCAACTTGATGCGCTGAACATTTCGTCCGGAGTGACGACCCTGGTACTCACCCGGGAGCAAACCGACAGCATAGCCGCCATCCCGGCATCAACCGTTTACCATTCACCTGGAAATACGGAAGAACTGATCACCCGCTTTCTCGCCGAACACCGTGCTATTCCGACCCTGATCTGTTATTCCGGTTCGCCAGTTTTTCCCGCGTCGCTTGATGCCGTTGAAAAGCACGACCTCAACACCGTTTGCGGCACGTACCCGACCAATTCCGCTTTCGGTGTACATCTCGCAACCGACCGCATTCAATCCGGAGCAACCGATTGCG
>JAZKEZ010000180.1:11083-11347 GCA_040386675.1 Bacteroidota bacterium
TGATCTGCAATTTCCTCAATCCTGCGCAGCTGGCACTAACCCTTGTTACGCGACCATGAAGCACCGACTGATCTCGCTCCTGTTGAAACTGGCCGGAATTGCCTTGTGCATATTCTTCTGGAATGAGCGCTATTTCTGGTGGCTGATGGCCGGCTACCTGCTGCTTTTTGCGGCTTACCAGTATGTGGCATCGGCTTGTATCCAACTCAACCTGCACATACGTTCCCTTTCCCGTTCGCAGAAATTCGGGATCCTTTTTACGTT
>JAZKEZ010000181.1:0-35152 GCA_040386675.1 Bacteroidota bacterium
TTACCATAAGAAACTACATCAATTGATAACACAACGTGGTAATTCCGAACGCAGTAAGGAACCCCATCATTACCATAAGAAACTCCATCAATTGATAACACAACGTGGTAATTCAGAACGCAGTGAGGAACCTCATCATTACCATAAGGAACTCCGTCAATTGATAACACAACGTGGTCATTCCGAACGAAGTGAGGAACCTCATCATTACCATAAAGAACTCCATCAATTACCTACAAAAAATCCGCGGCGACCACCCGTCATTAGAGCTAACCACAACTCACTTCAGGTGGACACCGCGGATTTATAGGTCAAATTTGTAAAAGCCTCCGCAAAACTGAAAGCATGATTGAACATCCGTCCACTTTCAAACCCTCATCAATCCTTATCTTTTTCCTCTGACTTACGCGTCTTACCAGCAACAAAATCAAAAGTCCGCTGAGTTAAAAGAATAAGCATGCTGGCCTTTTCGCATAAAATTCTATTACCTTCGCCGCGCAATTGGTTTCCGAACGGTTTCACCGTGAAGGAATTAATAGGGAATCCGGTGTACATTCCGGAACTGTTCCCGCAGCTGTAACTCGTCCCGATCAAACGGGATTGCCAAATCGAATCCACTGTTCACCATTAAAAAGAACGGGAAGGCGGCATGAAATAGAGGAGTCAGAAGACCTGCCAATCGCATTGAACATGAATTGCTTTCGGGTAAAAAGCAGGAAATGACACTGGTGTCATCTGGCATCCCATTTTCGCATTCCATCCGGAAGCCAATCGATTTGGCTTGAAACAACTGTTACTATACATCTGCTTATCCTTTGTGGTTTCCAACCTGGAAGCCCAAAGCGACAGTGCCCAATCGCTGAAAGAGATCAACGTGATCTCCACGAAACGCAGTCAGCAGATCGTTGGTACCCGCATCGATGTGATCGATACCCTCACGCTGAACCTGATGAACGGCCTGAGCCTGGCTGAAGTCCTTGCGCAGCAAAGCGGACTGTTCATTAAGAACTATGGTCCCGGAAACCTGGCCTCGTCTTCGCTTCGCGGCGGAAGTTCCAGTCAGACGCAACTGTACTGGGGAAACCTGAACATCCAGAACCCGATGCTCGGCCAGAATGACTTCTCGCTTTTCCCGGCTTTCTTCTTCGAAAATGTTGAGCTTGCCTATGGCGGCATCGGCGGATTGTACCTCAACAACACTCCGCGCTTCAACGACGGATTGCGCACCAAATTGGCGCTTCAGGCGGGAAGCTTCGGGATGAAACAAGTCGCGCTCGGACTGAACTGGTCGCGCGAACGTTCGGTGACCTCCGTAAAAGCCTACACCCGTTCAGCCCGTAACGATTTCAGCTACCTGAATACCTTTCTCGATGTGCCGGAACGGGTAAAACTTACTCATTCGGACCAGCAACAACAAGGCCTGCTGGTTGAGCATACCCAACTGCTCGGCGCTTACCGACTCTCGCTAAAGGCCTGGCTGCAAACCGCAGATCGCGACCTTCCTCCTACCATGGCGCAGCAAAGCAGCGAGGCCATTCAAAAAGACGATTCGCAGCGACTAATGGCCGAACTATCGCGTTCCAAAAGGCGTTACAGTTGGATGGCTTCGGCCGGGGTTTTCCGCGACCGCATCTATTATAAAGATGAGATTACTACTTCCGACAGTCGCAGCCTGAGCGCCGTGCAGCAACTTGAAGTCAGGAAGTGGTGGGGCGATGCGCAGCGTTTCTCCATCCGCACCAAGCTAAACAGCACCTATACCACCGCTTCGACCGCAAATTACGGGAATACTGATCCTCAGCAACAGCGCACCTTGTTGCAACTCAGCGGCGAATACCGCAGTAGCGACAACCGTTTGTTCTCACAGATCGGGTTACGACAGGAACTCATCGCCGGGCGAAACATCCCGCTTTGTCCGGTAGCCGGTTTCGAATGGAACCCGGTCAGTTGGTACGCCTTATTTGGGAACATAAGCCGCATTTATCGCGTACCGACCTTCAACGATCAGTTCTGGGTGCCGGGCGGGAATCCGGATCTGTTGCCCGAACAGGGATACAGCGGGGAACTTGGCCTGACAGTATTCCGCAACACCGGCCGTTTCAGGCTGGAAGAAACCACTACCGGATTTAACAAACACCTCAAAAATTGGATCATCTGGCTGCCCGGAAATACCTACTGGAGTCCGCAAAACCTGATGGAGGTATGGAGCCGCGGCATAGAGACCAAATGGACCGCGACCTATACCCGGAACGACCTGGTAATCAAGGCAAACACACTTACCAATTACGTGATCTCAACCAATCAGAAGGCACGGCTCGAAGGCGACGATGCCGTTGGCCGTCAGCTCATTTACACGCCGCTTTACACCGGGCAGGGAACATTATCCCTGGCGTACAAAGGATTCGCGGTAGCCTATAACCACACGTACACCGGCTACACCTACACCACCAGCGATAACCTGAACTACCTCGAGCCTTATCAGTTGGGAAATCTTTACCTGAACAAGAAATTACGCTTCCGGAATTACGGGATCGACCTGGGTTTCAGCTGCCTCAATCTCTGGAACCGCGATTATCAGACGGTAGTCATCCGCCCGATGCCGGGAAGGAACTACCTGCTGTCAGCAAGCTTTTCATTTCATAAATCATAAATAAAAACAGATGAGTAAATTCTCTACCAAATCTCTATTTATCGCCCTTAGCGGCGTTGTTGCCCTTTCGGCATCTGCACAGAACATCTCTACCATTGAGGATGTTGATCTTGGGACCGTAGGTTACTACAACGGGAAAGACGGAGCCGGGAGCTTTAACAGCAATGCGGCCACTTTCAAAAGCATTTACAATGCCCAGTACGATTACTGGAGCGGTGGATTTGCAGCCAGCAGCCACATTGATGCCGTTACAGAAGGATACGCCAACATGTACAGCAGCTACGCCGGAAGCGGTGCCGACAACTCAGCAAAATTCGTAGTGGGTGCACAGGGTGGAATCATTGTTACCGGCGGAAGAGCCGTAAACAGCATCCAGATCACCAACTCTACCTACGCCGCGCTCAGCATGAAAAACGGGGATTCTTTCGGGAAAAAATTCGGTGGAACCACCGGTAACGATGAGGATTATTTCAGACTGATCATTTCTGCATTCCGTAACGGGTCCGAGAAGACCGAAAAAGTGACTTTTTACCTGGCCGACTATCGCTCTGCCGACAACAGCCAGGATTACATCCTGAAGAACTGGACTGCCGTAGACCTTAGCTCGCTTGGAAATGCAGACAGTTTGAAATTCACCCTGGAGTCATCTGATGTGGGCCAGTACGGGATCAACACTCCTACCTATTTCTGCGCAGATAACCTGAACCTTGGAGCGGCTTCCGGCATCAGCACTATCGAAACCAAAAAACTGGCTGTATTCCCTAACCCGGTAGTAGACCAATTGTTTGTAAGCGAATCTCTTGCGGGTAAAAACGCAATGATCTACAGCATCAGCGGTGCACTGGTAAAAGAAGTGGCAGTAGCAGCCAACGGATCACTCGATCTTTCTGCGCTGACAGCAGGAGTTTACACCATTTTCGTTGCCGATGAGCAATCGGTACACACTGCTAAATTTGTGAAGCAGTAATCTTCACCACCTTATTACTATGAAAGCATTCTTAAGCGGATTAGCGCTATTCGGGTGTATTTCGGTTCTTGGCCAGTATGCCCCTCCTGCAGACCAGGAGGGGACTACGGCCCTGCCCGGAGACACCGCGCTGTTTATCGACTGGGCGAGCAATTGCACGGTGGTACGCGGCTACATGAACATCAGTACTCCCGACAGCGGCTACGCCAGCGTTGGTGAACCATCGTTTGCCACCGGACCGGTTGGCGACGGCGTGGTGAGCCTCGGAGATGCCGGAGTTGCCGTGCTTCAATTCTCCAAACCGATCTGCAACGGTCCCGGATTCGACTTTGCGGTTTTCGAAAACTCATTCAGCAACGATTACCTCGAACTGGCTTTTGTTGAAGTCAGCTCAAACGGCGTCGATTTTTTCCGCTTTCCTTCTGCAAGTCTGACGCCAACCGATTTCCAGACCAGCGGCTTCGGTTATACCGATGCGCGGATGATCAACAACCTGGCAGGCAAATACCGCGCGACGTTCGGAACACCTTTCGACCTGGCTGAACTGGCCGGAACTTCCGGACTCAACATTTACCGGATTACCCACGTAAAAATTGTGGATGTGGTGGGCTGTCTCGACCCGAAATACGCCACCTACGATGCCGATGGCCGAATGGTAAATGATCCGTGGCCCACGCCCTTTCCGTCTTCCGGTTTCGACCTCGATGCCGTCGGCGTGATCCACAATACCTCGAATACCGGGATTGAAGAACATTCAGCCGCGGCAGCACGACTGAATGGCAACCCGGTAGCCGCCAGCAGCACGCTTTCTGTTGCCGCTCCCGATCAGCCAATAGCACTCACCGTCTACGATCTTGCCGGCAAGTCACTGTTAAACTGGAACGATGCACATTCGTCAAACGTTTCACTTGTCCGCGTTGCAGACTTACCGGCAGGTAGTTACGTGATCAGCTGGACAGGAAATACGACCAGGGGAAAAGTAATTATTGTGAGGTAAAAATTTTCACCACAGAGACACAGAGGTAGTCACAAGATCACCGGGACCCTCTCTGCGCTCTCCGTGCCCACCTCTGTGCCTCTGCGGTTAAAAACAACTAGCGGTTAAAAAACAACTATGAAAAAACTCCTCTTCCTTCTCTTTACCGTTTCACTTACCTCCTGCCTCAAGGACAAACCGCCCGTTGTACAAACCACCCTACTTCCTGGTTCCTCAGGCTCCGAAGGGGTATTTATCGTAAACGAAGGAACCTTCAACTTCGGGAATGCCGGCATCAGTTATTACCGGTTCTCAGATGGAGCAGTAAGCGAGGACCTTTTCAAAACCGCAAACAACCGCAAGCTCGGCGATGTGTGCCAGAGCATGACCAGGCACAACGGCAAACTCTACGTGGTGGTGAACAACTCCCAGAAGATAGAAGTGGTAGACCCGGTTTCGTTTGTGTCGCAAGGACAGATCAAGGGACTGCTTTCGCCGAGGTATTTCCTCGGAGTGAGCATCAACAAAGCCTACGTAAGCGACTTTAAATCCGGTAAGGTTTCGGTGGTAGATCTCATTACCAATACGGTAAGCAAAACCATTTCCTGTCCCGGCTGGACCGAAGAAATGGCACTGGCTTACGGCAAAGCCTACATCACCAATTACTACAGCAATTACCTGTACGTGATCGATACCCGGACCGACCTGCTGACCGATAGCATAAATGTGGGTTACGGCGGTACCAGCATCGTACAGGATAAATTCGGCAAACTGTGGGTAGCCGTTTCCGGCAATTCAGATGCTGGTGAAAACGGCAAACTGGTCGTGATCGATCCTTCGGATGATAAGGTGGAACAAAGCCTTCCATTTGCTTCCGGCCGCCCCTCGAATCTTTTCCTCAATGCAGGTTCAGATACCCTGTATTACCTGGACAAACACGTGTGGAAGATGCCGGTTAGCTCCGTTTCGCTTCCCACTTCACCCGTTGTAAATACCAACGGAAAAACCGCTTACGGCTTCGGGGTAAACCCTGCCAACGGCGAAATTTACGTGGCCGATGCGCTCGATTATGTGCAGCGCGGACTCGTTTACCGGTATTCACCGGCAGGAAACCTGATCAGTTCGTTTAAAGTTGGCTATATTCCCAGCCGATTTTATTTCTACTGATCAAAAATTCTATCTCCATATTAGGCACCGGCTGGATCGGTTTACCGCTCGCCGGTCACCTGCTATCACTCGATTATACAGTGAAAGGCTCGTTTCATGCTGAAGAAAAAAAGGCTGAACTGAAACGCTGGAACATCAAACCATTTCCAGTTGATTTTACCCGCCCGGATGAAATTGATCCTGCATTCTTCGCTTGTCGCACACTGGTGATCACCGTTCCCCCGTCAAAAGGAGGAAAAGAAACGTACGTGAGCAACCTGGAGAAAATCCTGCAGCGCGCCAAAGACGCCGGTTGCGTTAACGTAGTGTTCACCAGTTCCACTTCGGTTTATCCCGCCGGACCTGAAACCAAGACCGAAGCATCTGAGATTACCGAAAACACCTCGCGCGGCAACGCCATGTTTGCTGCCGAACAGGCCGTTTTACAAGCCTTTCCAGATACTTCACTCATTGTCCGCTTCGGCGGATTGATCGGTCCGGCACGCAAACCCGCCCGCTTCCTCTCCGGCAAGACTGATCTGCCCGGCGCCGATTGTCCGGTAAACTTCCTTACGCTCGAAGACGCGGTGCGCATACTTACCGAACTCATCAACGATCAGCGTTTTGACAAGGTGTACAACCTGGTTTGTCCGTGGCATCCCACCAAAGAAGAATTTTACGCGTTTGCCTGTGGACTGGCAGGAATTCCGGCGCCGCACTTCGATCCTTCAAAAAGGGACGAGGGATTCAAAAAAGTAAGTGGAGAAAAAGTGACTGCCGAGACCCGCATCGAGTACCTGAATACCGACTGGAAGGGCTACCTGCGGAGCCTGTAATGCCCGAATATCCGCCATTTCTGCCCGAATACTAATTTAAAACCGGTATAAATTAGGGTCTTAAAAGTTTTTAACACCCTGTTAAATCAGGGGTTTAGGAAATCCCCAATTGCCCGTTGCCGAAAAAGTCTGCTTAAGCAATGGGAAACCAGCAGAATGCAATAATTTTGTGTCCATTTTTAAAAAAACATGGAAACTGCGCAGCAATCCGCCTCTTACTTTCCGATCTTCATCCAGTTCCTGGTTGCAGCCGGATTTGTTGGGACAACTATCCTCGGAACTCACCTTCTCGGGCCAAAGCGAAAGTCAGACAAGAAACTCGCCGCATTCGAGTGCGGGATCGAGTCGCACGGTAACGCCAGGCTTCCATTCTCCATCAAGTATTTCCTGACTGCCATCCTCTTCGTTTTGTTTGACGTTGAGGTAATATTCATGTACCCGTGGGCAACCAACTTCAAGGCCCTGGGCAGCGACGGCTTCCTGGCCATGCTGTTGTTCATGGGACTTCTTTTACTCGGTTTTATTTACATTATCAAAAAAGGCGCACTTAAATGGGAATAAGTACGTTACGTGCTGTTCGCTTTTAATCATTTTGAATCATGAGTAACGAAAAACCAAACCTGGTAGAGGCTCCTGCAGGACATGCAGGAGAAGGCTTTTTTGCCACCTCTCTCGATAAAGCCGTAGGACTGGCCCGTGCCAACTCCATCTGGCCACTTCCTTTTGCTACATCCTGCTGCGGAATTGAATTCATGGCTACCATGGCTTCTCACTACGACCTTGGTCGTTTCGGTGCAGAACGACTTAGCTTTTCCCCGCGACAGGCAGACCTGCTGATGGTAATGGGAACCATTGCCAAGAAAATGGCTCCGGTACTGAAACAGGTGTATCTCCAGATGGCAGAGCCACGCTGGGTGATCGCTGTGGGTGCCTGCGCTTCGAGCGGTGGTATTTTCGATACCTACAGCGTACTGCAGGGTATCGACCGCGTAATTCCGGTAGACGTATACGTTCCCGGATGCCCTCCGCGCCCGGAACAGATCATCGACGGGATCACCAAGATCCAGGAACTGGTGAAAAATGAACCATTGCGCCGCAGAAATTCTGACGAATACCGGGATCTGCTTGCCTCATACGGAATCGAATAAGCATGGAATTCACCAACGAACATATCACTGGCCGCATCAAAGCCCAATTCGGAGACAAGATCCTATTTGTTGAAGAACCGTTTGAACTGCTGACCATTACCGCTGCCGCCGACATCAATGTTGAGCTGGTTAGTTTCCTGAAGAACGATCCTGAACTCCAGGTGATCTTCCTGACCGACCTTTGCGGAATCCACTATCCTGAAAACAAAGGAGAAGAGATCGGGGTGATCTGTCACCTGCACAGCCTGGTGCACAACTTCCGCATCCGCCTTAAATTCTTTATCCCTGAAGCGGCTCCGTCGATCCGTTCGCTGGTTCCGGTTTTCCCGGGTGCCAACTGGATGGAACGCGAAACCTTCGACTTCTACGGGATCAAATTCGAAGGTCACCCGAACCTGAAGCGTGTACTGAACGTAGACGACATGACCTACCACCCGATGCTGAAACAGTATCCGCTGGAAGACCCTACAAGAGAGGATAAGAACGATACATACTTTGGAAGATGATAGGAGGAACTCCGGAATACATTGTAGAAGAAGGTAAGGAATATACCATCCTGAACCTGGGTCCGACCCACCCTGCCACACACGGTATCTTCCAGAACGTGCTGAAAATGGACGGTGACATCATCATCGAATCTGAAGCCACCATCGGGTACATTCACCGCGCATTTGAAAAGATCGCCGAACACCGCCCGTTTTACCAGGTTACTCCGCTTACCGACCGCCTCAACTACTGCTCGGCCCCGATCAACAACATGGGCTGGCACATGACGGTGGAGAAACTGATCCAGGCCGAGATCCCGAAACGCGTGGAATACATGCGTGTGATCATCATGGAACTCGCCCGTATCGCCGACCACATTATCTGTAACTCGGTAATTGGTGTGGATACCGGGGCACTTACTGGTTTTACCTACCTGTTCCAGGCCCGTGAACACATCTACGACATTTTCGAAGAACTCTGCGGAGCGCGCCTTACCACCAATATGGGCCGTATCGGCGGATTTGAAAGAGATTTCAGTCCACGTGCGAAGATGCTCCTGAAGAACTTCCTGGAGAATTTCCCGAAACGTTTCGACGAATTCAGCAGCCTGCTGGAGCGCAACAGGATCTTCCTTGACCGCGTGGTGAACGCCGGACCGATCACTCCGCAAATGGCACTCGACTACAGCTTTACCGGGCCGAATCTTCGTGCTGCCGGTGTAGATTACGATGTGCGCGTTGCAAAACCATACAGCTCTTACCAGGATTTCCAGTTCCAGATCCCTGTAGGCACCAATGGCGATACTTATGATCGTTTTATGGTGCGCCAGGAAGAGATCCGCCAGAGCTTAAGCATCATCAAACAGGCATTGGCAAACATGCCCGATGGCAAATTCTTCGCCGATGTGCCTGAATTCTACCTGCCTCCGAAAGAAGACGTATACACCAAAATGGAAGCGCTGATCTGGCACTTCAAGATCGTAATGGGAGAGACCGATGTGCCGAAAGGCGAGGTATACCATGCGGTTGAAGGTGGAAACGGCGAACTGGGTTACTACCTGGTGAGCGACGGTGGCCGTGCTGCTTACCGCCTTCACTTCCGTCGTCCTTGCTTCATCTACTATCAGGCATACCCTGAAATGATCAAAGGATCGATGCTTTCGGATGCGATTTTGACGATGAGTAGTATGAACGTGATCGCGGGAGAACTGGACGCGTAATTAATTGAGAATTGAAAGTTGAGCGTTGAAAATGGGCTTGCGCCTGAAGTCAGCCAACAATTTTAAAGACAATAAGATGTCAGAAAATAAGAACTTTTTATCTGAAGCCGGTCTGCAAAAGGCTGCTGAGATCATCTCAAGGTATCCGGAAGGCCGTCAGAAGTCCGCGCTTCTTCCGATTTTGCATTTGGTACAGGATGAGAACCAGAACTCGGTTTCGCCTGAGGCTATGGATTTCATTGCGGCCATGCTGAAGATCCAGCCGATCGAAGTGTACGAGGTGGCGACTTTTTACACCATGTACAACCTGAAGCCGGTTGGGAAACACGTACTTGAATTCTGTCGTACGGGTCCCTGCTGCCTCGTAGGCGGTGAAGACATCATTGCGTATGCCGAAAACAAACTGGGCATTAAAGACGGACAAACCACTGCTGACGGCGAATTCACCATCAAATGCATGGAGTGTCTGGGCGCCTGTGGTTACGGTCCGATGATGCAGGTAGGAGAAAACTTCTACGAGCACCTTACCGAAGAAAGAGTAGATTACCTGCTGGAAGAGTTCCGCAAAGGCAACCGCCCGGTAGAAGAATCGAAACGAAATTTTTAATCCCGAAACTCGAAACAGAGCATGGGCAGAAAGCTACTATTAGAACACGTTAACGTACCTGGTATCCGTCATTACGAGGCATACCGCGCCAACGGCGGTTACCGCTCGGTGGAGAAAGCGTTAAAGACAATGACCCCGGAAGCGATCGTTGAGGAAGTAAAAACCTCGGGACTTCGCGGTCGTGGTGGTGCCGGTTTCCCGGCAGGTATGAAGTGGAGCTTCCTGGCCAAGCCGGAAGGCAAACCGCGCTACCTGCTGTGCAACGCCGATGAGTCGGAGCCGGGAACCTTCAAGGACCGCTACCTGATGGAATTCATTCCTCACCTGTTGATCGAAGGGATGATCACTTCGAGCTTCGCGCTTGGAGCCAACACTTCGTTCATCTACATCCGCGGGGAATACAAGTGGGTACAGACCATTCTTGAGAACGCCATCGCCGAAGCAAAAGCAAACGGCTGGTTAGGCAAGAACATCCTGGGTTCGGGTTACGATCTGGAACTTTACGTTCAGCCAGGTGGTGGTGCCTACATCTGCGGAGAAGAAACTGCATTAATAGAATCGCTGGAAGGCAAGCGCGGAAACCCGCGTCTTAAACCGCCTTTCCCTGCTGTAGTAGGTCTTTACGGCTGTCCTACGGTAGTAAACAACGTAGAGACCATCGCCGCTGTTCCATGGATCGTTAACAATTCCGGTGAGGAATATGCGAAGATCGGTATGGGAAGAAGTACCGGTACCAAACTGATCTCTGCCAGCGGAAACATCAACAAACCAGGAGTTTACGAAATAGAAATGGGAATCACCGTTGAGGAATTCCTGTTCTCTGACGAATACTGCGGCGGAATGAAAAACGGACGCGAACTGAAAGCACTGGTTCCCGGTGGATCTTCTGTTCCGATCCTTCCGAAGCACCTCATCACCAAAACCGCCAACGGCGAAGACCGCCTCATGACCTACGAATCACTGAACGACGGTGGATTCGCTTCAGGTTCGATGCTGGGTTCCGGTGGATTTATCGTATTCGACGACCGCCAGTGTATCGTGCGGAACACCTGGAACTTCTCCCGTTTCTACCACCACGAAAGCTGCGGACAATGCTCGCCGTGTCGTGAAGGTACCGGCTGGATGGAAAAACTATTACACCGTATCGAAGAAGGCCACGGTCGTGCGGAAGACATTGATATCCTGTGGGACATCCAGCGCAAGATCGAAGGAAACACCATCTGTCCGCTGGGCGATGCTGCTGCCTGGCCGGTTGCCGCTGCGATCCGTCACTTCCGCCACGAGTTCGAGTACCACATCAAGTACCCGCACCGCGTAAAAGACCCGGACCACGTGTACCAACCAGAAATGAACATCATTAACGCATAAATAGTCTCGGGTTTAGCGTTTCGCGTCTGGTGTTGCCATCCGGCGGCAGCCAACACGAAACGAAAGACACGAAACACGAAACAACTACCAAATGGCAAAAGTTACCATTGACGGCCAGACTATAGAAGTTGCCGACGGTACCACCATCATGAATGCTGCCCGTGCGATTGGCGGCGAACTGGTGCCACCGGCTATGTGCTACTATTCCACGTTGAAGGAAAGCGGCGGAAACTGCCGCGCCTGCCTGGTGAAGGTGACACAGGGTTCTGAAAAAGACCCGCGTCCGATGCCTAAACTCGTTGCATCCTGCCGTACTTCGGTGATGGACGGACTGGTGGTGGAAAACCTGACCAGTCCTGATGTAGTGGAAGCCCGCAAAGGGATCGTTGAGTTCCTGCTGATGAACCACCCGCTGGATTGTCCGGTGTGTGACCAGGCGGGAGAATGCCACCTGCAGGATTTCTCTTACAACCACGGTGTGGCCACTACCCGTTTCGACTTCGACCGCAGAACGTTCGAGAAAAGAGACATCGGTGATAAGATCCAGCTGCACATGAACCGCTGCATCCTTTGCTATCGCTGTACTTACGTTGCCGATCAGCTTACCGACGGACGCGTACACGGCGTTGTAAACCGCGGTGATCACTCTGAGATCAGCACGTACATTGAGAAAGCAGTCGACAATGATTTCTCCGGGAACATGATCGACGTTTGTCCGGTTGGCGCGCTTACCGACAAGACGTTCCGTTTCAAAAACCGCGTGTGGTTCACCAAACCGGTTGATGCACACCGAGATTGCGAGCACGAAAAATGCTCAGGTAAAGTGGTATTGTGGTACAAAGGCGACGATGTACTCCGCGTTACCGGTCGTAAAGATGCGTTTGGCGAAGTGCACGAATTCATTTGCAACACCTGCCGTTTCGACAAGAAAAGCACTTCCGACTGGACGATCGAAGGCCCGCGCCACATCTCCAACAAATCGGTAATTTCTTCCAACCACTACGAACACGTGGTTGATCCTTACAAACAACTTAACGAAAACAACAAAGCCTAAGCCATGGACATGACTTTTCTATTGGACAAAACAGTCCTGGTGGTGGTATTGTTCCTGATTTCGCTTGGAGTTGCCGCTTACAGTACGTATTTCGAGCGTAAAGTGGCAGCGTTCATGCAGGATCGTATCGGTCCCGATCGCGCCGGTCCGTTCGGATTGCTTCAGCCGCTTGCCGACGGAGCGAAGTTCTTCTTCAAAGAGGAGATCATCCCGAATACCTCCGACAAATTCCTGTTTATCATCGGTCCGTCACTCGCGATGCTAACTTCACTGATGACCAGCGTGGTCGTTCCGTGGGGATTGCCGCTTCACTTCGGCGATCACATCGTTAACCTGCAGGTAGTCGACATCAACATCGGTATTCTTTATGTATTCGGTGTAGTTTCACTGGGGACTTACGGTATCCTGATCGGAGGATGGGCATCGAACAACAAGTTTGCGCTGATGGGAGCCATCCGTGCAAGTTCACAGATGATCAGCTACGAACTCGCGATGGGTATGTCGATCGTTGCGATCGTGATGTTTACCGGCTCGCTGAGTCTTACCGATATCGTGAATTCACAACAGGGCTGGCACTGGAACATTTTTTACCAGCCGCTGGGCTTCCTGATCTTCCTGGTGTGTGCCTTTGCAGAATGTAACCGTACGCCGTTCGACTTACCTGAAAGTGAGACCGAACTGATCGGCGGATACCATACCGAATACAGCTCGATGAAACTCGGTTTGTACCTGTTTGCCGAATACGTGAACATGTTCATCTCATCAGCCGTTATCTCCTGCATCTACTTCGGCGGATACCACTTCCCGTTTGTGCATTACGCAGAAATGGCACCGAACACCGCGGCGATCATTTCGATCTTCGTAATGCTCGGAAAAACCTTTTTCTTCATCTTCTTCTTCATGTGGGTACGCTGGACCATCCCGCGTTTCCGCTACGATCAGCTGATGAAGCTGGGCTGGCAGATCCTGATCCCGCTTGCGATCTTCAACATCCTCGCAACAGGCGCAGTAATGACTTTCTTTAGATAAAGAGGAGAGAGAAGAGAGAACAGAGGAAAGAGAAAAGAGGAGAGAGAAGAGAAAAAAGAAAAGATCAAAATAAGAGGCGTCATCCCGAGCACCGCGAGGGACCCCCCACATTTTAAACCATCAAGAATAAGTAACTCACTCATATGCAACTAACCAACCGATCAACGGTGGTCGACAAAAGAAAGATGACGCTCTGGGAGCAGCTCTACCTTCCCGCAATTATCGGGGGTATGGCCATTACCCTGAAGCACTTCTTCAGAAAAGGAACGACCATTAAATATCCTGAGCAGACCAAGGAATTCAGCAAGGTATACCGCGGTGTGCACGTGCTGAAACGCGACGACGAGGGACGTGAGAACTGTACCGCCTGTGGTTTGTGTGCTGTATCATGTCCTGCCGAAGCCATCACCATGGATTCTGCCGAGCGCAAAAAAGGCGAAGAACACCTGTACCGTGAAGAAAAATACGCTTCGAAATACGAGATCAACATGCTGCGTTGCATTTTCTGCGGACTGTGTGAAGAAGCGTGTCCGAAGCAGGCCATCTACCTCACCGACAGGATGATCGACTCGAAGTACGAGCGCAGCAAGTTCGTATATGGGAAAGACCTGCTGGTAGAAGCCATGGACAATCGTGTTGATGTAAGTCAGCGTAAGAAAGTCTTCAACTAATCAGAAATACTAATATTGCACCCCCTTCTGATGAGCAACACTCTGATATTCGCATTACTTTCCACACTGAGCATTTTCAGTGCGCTGATGGTGATCTTTTCGCGCAACGCGATGTACAGCGTTCTGTACCTGGTGATCTGTTTCTTTACGATCGCAGGTCATTACGTGATTCTGAACGCACACTTCCTGGCCATTGTCCACATTATCGTTTACGCAGGTGCCATCATGGTACTCTTCCTGTACACGATCATGATGCTTAACCTGAACCGCGAGAGCGAACCGCACAAACCCATGCTGCTTAAGCTGGCTTCTGTGGTGACCGGCGGCGGACTATTCCTCGTTTTGATCAGCAGCCTTAAAACCGCCAACCAGATCTCTCCCGTTGCCGACAATGGCATGGGTACGGTTCAGTCGGTGGGTAAAGTGCTGTTTACCGATTATGTTTTTCCTTTCGAGATCACTTCAGTACTGTTTATCTCTGCTATGGTAGGGGCTGTGGTACTGGCTAAAAAAGATGTAGTACAATGAACGAATTTGTTGGTGGCCAGGTGCCTTTCGACTGGTACCTGTACCTGAGCCTGGTATTGTTTGCCATTGGCGTTGCCGGTGTACTGATGCGCAGAAATGCCATCGTTATGTTCATGTCGGTAGAGCTGATGCTTAACTCGGTAAACCTGATCCTGGTATCGTATTCATCGTATACCGGTAAACTGAGCGGAATGGTGTTCGTGTTCTTCGTTATGGTGGTTGCCGCCGCCGAAGTAGCCGTTGGACTTGCCTTACTCGTATCGATCTACCGCAACATTCGCTCGGTAGACATTGAAGAACTGAAAAACCTTAAGTGGTAATTAAACGCTGATCCAGGAAAATGAAGGATATCGTCGATCAATCTGCACAATTCGCGTTAAGTACCATACTTATCCCGCTATTGCCATTGCTGGGTTTTACCATTAATGCTTTTTTTGGTAAGCACCTTTCAAAAACACTTTCAGGCGCGCTGGCCACTCTTAGCGTTGCCGTTTCATTCATCCTTTCGCTTACCATCTTCTTTGCTGCGCAAAACGATGGTTTCTCTGCCTTTTCGGTAGAAGTGTTCGAATGGATCACCGCCGGTGCACTTCGCATCCCGATGGAGTTCTACATCGACCAGCTTACGGTGATGTTCATGCTGATCATTACCGGTGTGGGTTCGCTCATCCACCTGTATTCGATGGGTTACATGCACGACGACGAAGGACACAACCGTTTCTTCGCTTACCTCAACCTGTTCGTGTTCTTCATGTTGCTGCTTGTGATGGGTGCCAACTACCTCATCACCTTCATCGGTTGGGAAGGCGTTGGATTGTGCTCATACCTGCTCATTGGGTTCTGGTACAAGAACCAGGAATACAACAACGCTGCGAAGAAGGCTTTCATCATGAACCGTATCGGGGATTTGGGTTTCCTTCTCGGTATGTTTCTTATTTTCCAGAATTTCGGCAGCCTTACCTTTACTGAAGTATTCTCCAAAGCCGGCAATTACGACCTGAACGACGGAATGATCGTAGCCATTACGCTGCTGCTGTTCGTTGGTGCAACCGGTAAAAGTGCGCAGCTTCCGCTATTCACCTGGCTTCCCGACGCGATGGCCGGTCCGACGCCTGTATCTGCACTGATCCACGCTGCGACCATGGTTACCGCCGGTATCTACCTGGTGGTAAGAAGCAACATCTTATTCAGCCTGGCGCCTGATACCCAGCACGTGATCCTGATCGTTGGTCTGGCTACTGCCATCTTCGGTGCGATCATCGGACTTCGCCAGAACGACATCAAAAAAGTACTCGCTTATTCTACTGTTTCACAGCTGGGCTATATGTTCATTGCGCTTGGACTGGGTGCTTACTCAGCTGCGTTCTTCCACGTAATGACGCACGCTTTCTTCAAGGCACTGCTGTTCCTTGGCGCTGGTAGCGTAATTCACGCTATGAGCGGCGAGCAGGACATCCGCCGCATGGGTGGCCTTTGGAAATACATTAAAGTAACAGGCATCACCTTCATCATCGGGACCATCGCCATCAGTGGTATTCCGCCGCTGGCCGGTTTCTTCTCAAAAGATGAGATCCTCGCCAATGCCTTTGCACACAGCCCGCTTATCTGGGGACTTGCCGTTGGCGGATCGATGCTTACTGCATTCTACATGTTCCGGTTGTTCTTCCTGACTTTCTGTGGCGAATTCCGCGGAACGGAAGAACAGAAACACCACCTGCACGAAAGTCCGGCAACGATCACCATTCCGCTTATCGTTCTTGCGGTACTTTCTATCATCGGCGGTTTTGCCGGGGTTCCCGAAGTACTTGGCGGATCGCACTGGCTGAACCGCTTCCTGGCACCTGTTTTTGCCGACAACGAGATCCTTTCACACTCCGCGCATCACCTCGATCACAATCTCGAGATCATGCTCATGTGTATCTCTGTGGCCGCTGCCGTGATCATGATCACCATTGCCTACGTGGTTTACGTGAGCAAATCTGTTCGCCCGGCCGACGACCAGCATCAGCCCGGAGGCTTTGCCAAACTAATTGCCAACAAGTTTTATGTGGATGAGCTGTACAACGCGATCATCGTAAAACCGGTCATGTTCCTGTCGAACGCACTGTACAACTTCGTTGAAGTGTACATAATCGACGGGTTTGTGAACCTGTTGGGCAAGGGAGCTGTTGGCGGAAGCCGCGTGCTGAGACTGGCCCAGAGCGGTAACATCGGTTTCTATTTCTTCGCTATCACCATTAGCATCCTGGTTATTATCCTTATCAATACTCTTTCCTGATGTTGACCTCATCGCTGATACTTATTCCCCTCATCGGGGCTGCACTTGGCTTACTGGCCAAAGGCAACAACAGTAAGATCGTTGCCCTGCTGGTAGCACTGGTAAACCTGGTTCTTACCGGGATCCTGATCTCACAGTTCAATCCTGCCGGCGGCGTTCAGTTCGAACAAAACTGCAGCTGGATCCCTTCGCTGGGTGTAAATTACCACGTGGGTATCGACGGCATCAGTATCCTTATGGTACTGCTGGCCAACATCGCCGGACCACTGATCATTCTTTCGCAGTTTAACCGCGACATCGAGCGTGCACACATCTACAATGCACTCATCCTGTTCATGCAGGCCGCAATGATCGGTGTGTTTGTATCACTCGACGGGTTCCTGTACTACATTTTCTGGGAACTTGCCCTTATCCCGATCTTCTTCCTGATGCTCGGCTGGGGCGGACCAAACCGTCAGGCCGTTACACTGAAGTTCTTCCTGTATACCCTTGCCGGTTCACTGTTCATGCTGGTAGGTTTCGTACTGCTTTACGTAAACAGCGGCGGAGCAGGTTTCGACCATTCCGTACTTGTCGGACTTCAGCTCGACGAAACCACTCAACGCATCATCTTCGGATTGCTGTTCATCGCCTTTGCGATCAAGATGCCGATCTTCCCGTTCCATTCGTGGCAGCCGGGTGCGTATACCGAAGCACCGACACAGGGAACCATGCTCCTTTCGGGCGTAATGCTGAAAATGGGTATCTACTCCGTTTTCCGCTGGATCCTGCCTATCGTTCCTGATGCAGTATCTTATTTCTCGACACTCATCATCGTGCTTTCTGTGATCGGTATCATCTACGGATCGTGGATCGCCATCCGCCAGAAAGACCTGAAAACGCTTTTTGCCTTTGCATCGTTTGCCCACGTCGGACTGATCGCTGCCGGTTTGTTCACCAACAATGCCCAGGGATTACAAGGCGCTTTGATCCAGTCGCTCGTTCACGGGATCAACGCCATCGGTTTGTTCTACTGTGCAGACATCATCCAGAACCGTCTCGGCGATCGCCTGGTTGACGGAAAAGGCGGTATCCGACTGATCGCTCCGGCTTTTGCAACGTTGTTCATCATCGTATTGTTCGGTACTGTTGCACTTCCGCTTACCAACGGTTTTGTAGGAGAATTCCTGCTGCTGGCAGGTATTGCAGATTACAGCATTGTACTTTCAGGCGTTGCCGGACTTACCGTGATCCTTTGTGCGGTGTATATGCTCCGTTCGTATCAATATGTGATGCTTGGCGAAAACAGCCGCAGTGTGTCTTTCACATTCCCCGACCTGGTGCTTTCTGAAAAGATCACGCTTATCATTATTGCTGCACTGGTGATCTTTATCGGCGTATATCCCGATCCGATCCTGAAGCTAACCGAACCTGCAGTTTTACAATTACTAGAACAGATCAACGCTTAACGGCGCAGTACTATGAACGCACTCATACTGATATCACTTCTTGGAATTTCGGTTCTTTTTGCCGGGATCTTCAATCTAAAGAATAAGTCGATCTACCTGGCCGTACTGGGTCTCATTGGTGCACTTGGCCTCAATTGCATGGCTTGGGGAACCGACACACTGTACTACAACGACATGGTGCATTTCGACAATTTTGCACTGGCGTTTTCATCGCTGATGATCGTAACCACGGGACTGATCCTGCTGCTGGGCTTTCACTTTTACCGCAACAACGAAGACTCATCCGCCGATCTGTTTGCGCTGATGTTGTTTGCGCTGGTAGGCGGAATTTGCCTCGTTTCTTACAACCACCTTGCGGTATTGTTTATTGGCATCGAGATCCTGTCTATTCCACTGTACATCCTTGCCGGAAGTAACCGTAACAAACTGGCCTCCAACGAAGCCGGTATGAAGTATTTCCTGATGGGAGCTTTCACCAGCGGATTCCTGCTGATGGGTATTGCACTGGTATTTGTAGCTACAGGTACTTTCCACCTGAATGAAATCACACAGGCGATAAGCGCCGGGGTAGAAAACGAAGGCATCCTGATGGTAGGTATCCTGCTGATCCTTTCCGGGTTCCTGTTTAAAGTGGCTGCCGTTCCTTTCCATTTCTGGGCTCCCGATGTATACGAAGGTTCGCCTACGCTGGTTACCGGTTTCATGGCTACCATTGTGAAAACCGCTGCTTTCGCCGGGTTATACAGATTGTTCCAGGGATCATTTGCTTCGTTTGAAGGCGTTTGGTACGATGCCCTTTGGGTGATCACCGCACTTACGCTGCTGGCCGGTAACATTACTGCGCTCTACCAGACCGGTATCAAGCGACTGCTGGCCTACTCAAGCATTTCTCACGCAGGATACATGATGCTCGCCATCCTTGCGCTCAACACCGAAGCCGCCGGAGCCATCTTCTTCTACTCGATCGCTTACTCAATTTCTACGATCGCAGCTTTCGCTATTCTTATCGCCATTGTCGACCTTAAAGGCACCGACACCCTGGATTCCATTCGTGGACTGGCCCGCCGCAAACCGCTGCTTGGTTTCGCACTTGCCGTTACTTTCCTTTCACTGGCCGGTATTCCGCCAATGGCAGGTTTCATTGCGAAATACTTCCTGTTCAAGACCGCTATCGAGATGAACCTCATCTGGATCGTGATCGTGGCCGTGATCAGCTCGATCATCGGGGCGTATTACTACCTGCGCGTTATCGCCATGATGTACCAGAAAGAAGGCGACGACGTAAACGAAATGACTTTCGGAACCGCATTCCTGAGTGTAATTGCCATTGCAGTTGCCGGAACGCTGGTGGTGGGGTTGTTCCCGGAGCAGTTGCTTTCAATTCTGAAGTAATTAACCCTTCCGGTAAGCCTGCTTATACAGAAGAATTATTTCCTTCTGAGCGGACAAACAATAGTCATACGATAGTCAAACAATTGCTTGACCATCGCATGACTATTGATTGACTATAGTGTGACAACGTTTGACTATCGACTGACAATGTTTGACCACTTCAGATTATCCTCCTCCGCATCTCCTTGATAGAAGAATCCCTCTTCTTAGACTCCAGCCTCCTCTCCTTCGCCGCCTTGCTGATCTTCGTCGGCTTCCTTTTTTTCTGAACCGTCAGTGATTTGGTGATGAGTTCGCTGAATTTCTCCAGCACTACTTTCTTGTTGCCTAATTGAGTACGTTCCGACTGACTTACCATTTTGAGTATACCTTCGGTAGTAAGCTTCGAACCCAGTTTCTCCAGCAATCGCTGCTTTTCCTCGTCCGTGAGCACCGCTGAAGCAGCAATGTCGAAGCCGATCTCAACCTTGGTCGATACCTTGTTTACGTTTTGTCCGCCGGCACCTCCGCTGCGGGAAGTTTTAAAAGTGAGTTCAGGAAACAGGTCTGCAGGATTCATGGCACAAAAGTAGTTACAAAAGAAAGTACGATATTCACCGTTATTCGATTCTTACAGCGATTTCAATCTTCATGCCGCACCCGATCCCGATTCTTCTTTTGTTGCTTTTGTTTCGATGGTCGGCTGTTGATGCCCAAAACCTGGTTCCCAACAGCAGCTTCGAGAAAACCAGCTCCTGTCCCAAAGCCTTCGCCGATTTCACGGCGATGGACTGGAAGAATCCGAATGCCAATGCCACTCCCGATCTGCACGCCACCTGTGCGCCGGCCAATGTGGCCATCAACCCGGCACACAACTGGAACCGGCTGAACCCCGCCAACGGCAGCAACTACGCCGGCCTCGTGGTCTGGACCAACGATCCCGACCAGCCCGATTACACCGAAACCATTTACACCACGCTCACCGCGCCGCTGGAAGCCGGCAAGACCTACCTGATCGAGTTTTACGTCGCTGCGCCTTACCTCAGTCGCTGGCTGATCAATGCAATCGATGTACAATTGACTAAACAGGAACCGAATAAAAACCCCGTACCCGGAACGATCCTCACCTTCGACCTCAACATCCGCAAACTCACCACCGGCTGGAGTTATCTCTCGAAAACCTATACCGCGAAAGGCGGCGAACGCTATCTGCTGATCGGTGAACTCAATGGCCGACAGTCGTTACAGGCCAGGAAGATCCCGGATCGCAACGAGAGTATGCACATCAATACGTACGATCTTGCTTACCTCGGCATCGACGAAGTTTCGGTGACCAAAACCGATCTCACCGAAACAGAAGCCGGGAATGGTGTGCCCGCCGCACTGATCCTCCGCAACCTGAATTTCGCCACCGATTCCTGGAAACTCAGCGACGAAACGATCCCGGAGCTGGAAGGATTGATCAGGCGGATGAAAATACAGGCTGAGCTGCAAGTGACCATAGACGGCTACACCGACAACGCAGGTACCGAAGAACACAACCAGGAGCTTTCACTGAAGCGCGCCCAGAGCGTAGCAACCTACCTCGTTTCCCGCGGCGTCGATCTCGACCGCATTACTGCAAACGGATATGGAGATGCCAACGCTGTTGGAGACAACGAAACCGAGGAGGGAAGAAGGTTGAACCGGAGGGTGGAGCTGAGGTTGAGTGAGTAGGTTTTTTTTAACCGAAACCGATTCCCCGATTAATTCAGTACGATCTTACCAAACGTATTTGGACGGCCTCCGTAAGGGAATAAGAACACCCAGGTTTCATTCCCAAAGTGAGTGATTCCCATAATATTCGCCAGATGTTCCTGGTCTACCGCCCACGATCTGGTTACTTTAAAAGGCGAAACCGTACACTCGTTGATAGAATTGGCATTCGTTATGATCAGTTTACCATTCACGTAGTCCATGCCGTTTACTGGGTACGATATGGTCTGGATCTTAGTAGCTGTGTTAGAGGCAATACTATAGCGGTAAAGGTCCGCATTAACCTCATCAGGGCCCGTCGGCTCGCGATTAATGGCGACATAAATATTGGTTCCGTCGAAAGCCAGTCCCGCTAACTCCTGGTATGGATCGGTACCGAACTTCACACTTTCAAAAGAGCTAATACCGGTAGCAGGATCTACTTTTTCCAGGTGATTGCTTGCTGCTATCCACAAGCTGCCATTTGCCGCACAGATCCCGCCAATTGGGAAATTATCTCCTTTTAGCGATAGGACAGCCTCATCAGTTATCTGCTTGGTAATGTGGTTGATGGAAGTAAGGTAAAGGCCTTCTCCCTCCTGCCTGTCGAACACGAAGTACATTTTTTGTCCCAATGCAGCCATGTTCGCCCGGTAATTCGGGAAAGAACCTGTCGGCTGAGTGATCTCTTCCTGCAACCTGATAAATTTCAGCAATGAATTTCTTTCAGGTAATGTCGTTTCAATAGCGAAAAGAAATATCCCCTGATTTGTTGGGTCGATAAAAAACAATTCCGCACCCTTTTTCTTCAGAATAACTTTACTATCATCATTATCAACATATGAATTTGAGTCAAGCGCATGCTTAAACCCGTAGCGGATATCCTGTTCAAAGCGGGTAATAAGTATGATTGAATCTTTTTCAACATAAATGTACTGCTCCAATCCTTCAGGGAACCTATCCCCGAATAGCGCGGCCATTTTCTCGAAATTCACTCTGTAAGTTCCCTGAATAGCTTCACTGCTGTCGCTGGAATTACCCGATTTACTCGTGTTGGCTACTTCGTCTTTCTTCTCTTTGGTACAGGAAATAACAGCGATACCCAGTGCCAGGGTGATCGTGAGGGCTTTTAAGATTTTCATGATGTTATGTGGTTTGATTTTTTACGTACTGTTCGTGGATAATACTTTTATTAACCGCAGAGTCTCCGAGGTCAACGCAGAGATCTCTGAGCCCTCCGTGAAAAAACTCTGTGACTCTGTGGTTAATTATTCCACATTTTCTACGAACAGTGCTATTTTTTTTTGCGGCAAAGGAACAAAAAATCTATCATCCTGAAGACTGTGCACAAAAATCGCAGAAGACTTTACCCTGCATGCACCCTTTCAAAAATTTGGCTGGATTTCAGCTGAGTTGAAAAAAATCTTATTATTGCACCCTCAACGGGGGATTAGCTCAGTTGGCTAGAGCGCTTGCATGGCATGCAAGAGGTCATCGGTTCGACTCCGATATTCTCCACAATAACTAAGAAGGCTTCCATCAGGAAGTCTTTTTTGTTTTTTCCCACCCCATACTTCTTTCTCAAAGCCTCTTGCGTATCTTTAGTCTATGATTCGCATCTTCACGGCCATCGCCTTTTCCATATCTTTTTTTTCCGGGTTTGCCCAATATTACGATCCCGGATCCGGCATTGACAAGCTGGTCACCGAAGAAAAGGGCCATTACACCAAATCTCCGAAAGCAGTTGCAGCCGATGATGGTGTGGATGTGCATCACGTTGAGGCCTCCTGGAGCATAACCCCCACCGAACGGTACATATCCGGAAGAGTAAGACACAGCCTGAAAGTAAAACAAGCTCGAAATTCAATCGACTTCGACCTGTACCGTACAATGGAGATTACTTCGGTAAAAGTGAACGGAGCCGCGGTATCGTTTTCGCGTTCAGGCGATAAAATCTCTGTTCCCGGAAATTTCCTCACCGGTTTCAACTATACCGTCGAATTCATATACTCCGGTGAGCCGCCGCTACGCAGGGACGAGGACGGATTCGGTTCGTTCACGATTGCTACCCACAGCGGAACACCGATCATCTGGACGCTCAGCGAACCCTACGGCGCACTCGACTGGTGGCCGTGCAGGCAGAACCTCAACGATAAGATCGACAGCATCGATATTTACATTGAAACGCCTCCGGGCCAGGTCGCTGCAAGTAACGGATTGCTGGTAGAAACCGACAGCCTGGGCTTCCCGTTCGATCGCTTGAGATATCACTACAAACACCGTTACCCCATCGCCACTTACCTCGTAGCCATCGCCGTAACCAACTACGTTTTCCACGGCAAGACCCTCGATCTTCCCTCTGGTCCGCTGCTGGTGCAAAACCTTATTTACCCTGAAGATCTTGAATCTCCAACTAACGTAAGGGATCTCGATCAGCTCTACCGTTTCCTGGCCATGTACGACAGTCTCTACACCGCATATCCCTTCAACAAGGAAAAATACGGGATGGCCCATTTCGGATGGGGCGGAGGTATGGAGCACCAGACCATGAGCTTTATGGGCAATTTCCAATACGAACTTACCGCGCATGAACTGGCCCACCAGTGGTTTGGAGATAAAATTACCTGTGGCGACTGGTCCAACATCTGGCTCAATGAAGGTTTTGCGACCTATTCAGCGGCTATGGCCTACAACATTGATAGTCCTGATTTATACTGGCAGCGCTGGAAAGAGCTGTCGATGAACCTGGTGAGGAAACAACCCGGCGGAACCGTTTTTGTTCCCTCCGGTGCCAACGTGAGCAGGATATTCGACAGCCGGCTGACGTATTACAAAGGCGCACTGGTGCTGCACATGCTGCGCTGGACCGTAGGAAACGATGTGTTTTTCCGCACCCTCCGTACCTACCTCAACAAACCCAACCTGCAATACGGTTTTGCGCTTACCGACCAGCTCAGGGCCGAGTTTGAGAAAAGCTCCGGCCGCGATCTGAAAGGCTTCTTCGATCAGTGGATCTACAAAGAAGGTTTTCCCACTTACCAGGTGCAATGGAGCAACTCCGGCGGAAAGGTGGAAGCCGTAATCCGCCAGACCACCTCACATCCCTCGGTTTCTTTTTTCAGGATGGATTTGCCGCTACGCTTCAAAAATGCCGACCACGATACGATCATTCGTGCAAAAAGCGATTTCAACGGTCAGCGCTATACATTCCTGCTCAACTTCACGCCCGACAGCCTGATAGTAGACCCTGACCGCTGGCTACTGATGGGTCCGGCGGCTGTTTTTCGCGGCGAACCGGGCTCAGACCCACAACCGGTGCTGTATCCCAATCCGTCGAAAGATTTCCTGAACCTCTGGCTTCCGGGGAATACCGGGTTCTCTGAAACGGTTGAAGTGTTTGATCAGCTTGGCCGGAAGGTAGATGCCCGGGTACTTTCGGTACAGGAACACATGATTCGCCTGGATATCAATAACCTGTCGGAAGGAGCCTATACCATTACGCTTCGCAATGCCGGGCGGGAAGAAAAGATACGCTTCGTAAAATCGCCGGGAGAATAGCCGGTCGCACTCACCAGAAATTAGTAAATTTGCCGCTTAATTTTTACCCCGCTAAGGGATTCGGCAAAATGAGCAAATACAGGCAATTCGACCAGCTTAACCTTCCACAGATCGCAGACGAAATACTCGACTTCTGGAAAAAAGAGCAGGTATTCGAGAAATCGGTTCAAACCAGGGAAGGCGCGCCTTCTTTCGTGTTTTATGAAGGTCCGCCTTCTGCAAACGGGCTTCCGGGAATTCACCACGTAATGGCACGCGCCATCAAAGACATTTTCTGCCGCTACAAAACCCTGAAAGGTTTTAAAGTAGACCGCAAAGCCGGCTGGGATACCCATGGGTTACCGATCGAACTTGGCGTTGAGAAAGAACTTGGCATCACCAAAGACGATATCGGCAAAAAAATATCGGTAGAAGACTACAACAAAGCCTGTCGCGAAGCGGTAATGCGCTACACTGGGATCTGGAACGACCTTACCGAGAAAATGGGTTACTGGGTAGATATGGATCACCCATACGTCACCTACGAGAACAAATACATCGAAACGGTGTGGTGGCTGTTGAATAGCCTGTACCAGAAGAATTTACTTTACAAAGGATACACCATCCAGCCGTATTCTCCCGCTGCCGGAACCGGTTTGAGTTCGCACGAATTGAACCAGCCGGGTTGCTACAAAGATGTGAAAGACACTTCGGCAGTAGCGATGTTCAAGGTAGAGGAAAACGGAAAGAGTAAAGTGGAGAGTGCTTTTGGGGTGAGTTTGGATGCTGATGCATTTTTCCTGGCGTGGACCACTACGCCATGGACACTGCCTTCCAACACTGCTCTGGCCGTTGGAAACAACATTGAGTACGTGCTGGTGGATACTTTCAACCCATATACTTTCGAGCCGAACAAACTGATTTTGGCTAAAGACCTGGTTTCGTACCAGTTCAATTCAAAAGCCGCCGATCTGGAGTTGGCAGACTACAACGCCGGCGATAAACTGATCCCGTTCAAGATCATTGGCAGCGCAAAAGGTGCCGACCTGGTCGGGATTCGCTATGAACAACTGCTGAAATACGCACTTCCACACGAAAACGCAGACCAGGCCTTCCGGGTAATTGCCGGAGATTTTGTGACTACCTCTGACGGTACCGGTATCGTGCACATTGCGCCGACTTTTGGTGCCGATGACATGCGCGCTGCTACACAGGCCGGAGTTCCGCCGATGCTCGTTGCCGACGAGACCGGAACACCCCGTCCGCTGGTAGATCTGCAAGGAAAATTCGTTTCACAGATGGGCGAATTTGCCGGGAAATACGTGAAGAATGAGTATTACAAAGAAGGTGAAGCGCCTGAAAAATCGGTGGATGTGGAGATTGGTATCCAGCTGAAAGAAAGCGGCCGTGCCTTTCGTGTAGAGAAATACGAACACAGTTACCCGCACTGCTGGAGAACTGACAAACCAGTACTGTATTACCCGCTCGACAGCTGGTTCATTAAAACTACCGCGGTAAAAGACCGCATGATCGAGCTGAACAAAACCATCAACTGGAAACCCGAGAGTACCGGTACCGGTCGTTTTGGCAACTGGCTGGAAAACCTGCAGGACTGGAACCTTAGCCGCTCGCGCTACTGGGGCATCCCGATCCCGATCTGGACGAGCGAAGACAAGACCGAACAGCTTTGCATCGGCTCAGCAGAACAACTGAAAGCCGAAATCGAAAAATCGATCGCTGCAGGTTTTATGCAATCGAATCCGTTGGGCGACTTTGCTCCCGGCGATATGTCGGAAGCGAATTACAACACCTTCGACCTGCACCGTCCTTATGCCGACGACATCATCCTGGTTTCTCCGTCAGGAAAACCTATGAGCCGCGAAACCGACCTGATCGACGTGTGGTTTGACAGCGGCGCCATGCCGTATGCACAGCTGCATTATCCATTCGAGAACCGCGAACTGATCGACGATAAAGGTTACTACCCTGCCGATTTTATTGCCGAAGGTGTAGACCAGACCCGTGGCTGGTTCTTTACGCTGCACGCCATCGCCACGCTTTGTTTCGACAGTGTGGCTTACAAGAATGTAGTGAGTAACGGACTGGTGCTCGACAAGAACGGGCTGAAAATGTCGAAAAGACTCGGCAACGCAGTCGATCCGTTCAAGACCCTTGCCGAATACGGTCCGGATGCTACGCGCTGGTACATGATGAGCAATGCACAGCCGTGGGACAACCTGAAGTTTGATACCGACGGCATCACCGAGGTGCAGCGCAAATTTTTCCGCGCCCTGTACAACTCGTATTCCTTCTTCGCACTATACGCCAACATCGACGGATTTGAGTGGAACGAGGCTAACAGGGTACCTGTTCAGGAGCGAGAAGAACTTGATCGCTGGATCATTTCCTGCCTGCAAATACTGATCAGGGAAGTAGACGAAGCTTATTCCACCTACGATCCCACCCGCGCGACACGCGCCATTCAGGACTTCGTTGTCGACAACCTGAGCAACTGGTATGTGCGTCTTTCGCGTCGCCGTTTCTGGAAAGGAGAAATGACTCGAGATAAACAGGCCGCGTATGAAACGCTGTTCGAATGTCTGAGTACAGCAACTCAGCTAATGAGCCCGGTAGCTCCATTTTTTGCCGACTGGTTATTTAAAAACCTCTTCAATACGAATGGCTCTGTGCACCTTTCAAACTTCCCAAAATCGGATGACGGAGCCGTCGACTTTGAATTAAGAAAAAGTATGACCTATGCGCAGGGCATATCGTCTCTTATTCTTTCGTTAAGAAAGAAGAGTGACCTTAAAGTAAGGCAACCACTCAGCCGGGTGATCATTCCAGGATTTAATGCGAAAATTAATGGATACATTGAAAATGTAAAACACCTCATCCTTTCGGAAACCAATGTAAAAGCCATTGAGTTTGTAGGCGAGGAAAGCGGGATGTTCGTGAAGACGGTGAAGGCCAACTTCAAGACATTGGGGCCGAAATACGGTAAACACATGAAGGCGATTGCCGCTGCAGTACCAGGCTTCAGCCAGGACCAGATCCGCGAACTCGAAAAGGATGGTCTTGACCTTACCGTTGATGGGGAAGTATTACACCTCACCGCCGAAGACGTGGAAATTCATACCCAGGATATCCCCGGATGGCTCATGGCCGGTGAAAAAGGGCTTACTGTGGCACTCGACATCACTTTAACCGAAGAACTTATTCACGAAGGCATTGCACGTGAGGTGGTTAACCGCGTCCAGAACCTAAGAAAAGAAAGCGGTTTTGAAGTAACCGACAAAATACTTATCAACATTGCCGCGGGCGGACATATCGCACAGGCAGTCAATACCAATAAAAATTACATTTGTGCCGAAACTCTGACCGAGCAGCTCTCGGTTGTTGATTCACTAAAACCTGAAAACAGTTTTGGAATTGAAATTGAAGAGGGCGTGACCACGTTAATTCAAATTCAGAAATTAAATTAAGATTATGGCGGAGATCATCAGATATTCAGACGAAGAATTATCAGAATTCAAGGACCTTATCCTCAACAAACTGGATGAGGCAAAGAACGACCTCACGCTGCTTAAGTCGGCGCTCTCTCACGATAACAACGGAACAGACGACACTTCTCCATCATTCAAAATGATGGAAGACGGTTCGGATACCCTTTCACGCGAAGAGACTGCACAACTTGCAGTTAGACAGGAAAAATTCATCAAGAACCTGCAGGATGCCCTGGTACGTATTGAAAACAAAACTTACGGGATTTGTCGTGCAACCGGTAACCTGATCAAAAAAGAACGCCTTCGTCTTGTTCCTCACGCTACGCTTAGCATTGAGGCAAAAAACCAGCAAAATCCATAAAGCCTGGTTTGAGACGCGCGTTACTTACCCTTTTCCTGGTATTGCTTGCAGACCAGGGACTTAAGATCTGGGTAAAACTTAATATGCTTTACGATGAAGCCATTCCCATTTTCGGGCAGTGGTTTTTCATCCATTTTGTAGAAAATCCGGGCATGGCCTTCGGCTACGAATTTGGAGGAGAGTATGGGAAGATCATCCTTACTCTCTTCCGCATTTTCGCGGTGTGCGGTATTGCGTGGTATGTTTTCAAACAGGTTAAAGAAAGTGCCCGGCCCGGTTATGTGATCGCCCTGAGCCTCATTCTTGCCGGTGCAATCGGAAACATTATCGACAGTGCAGTTTACGGGGTTTTATTCTCAGACAGCACCCAGCACCAGCTGGCCACTGCCTTTCCTGAAGCCGGCGGTTACGGCACCTTCCTTCACGGAAACGTGGTAGACATGCTGTATTTCCCGCTCATCAGCGGCATTGCTCCCGACTGGGTCCCGATGATCGGTGGCGAATACTTCATCTTCTTCCGTCCCATCTTCAACATTGCAGATGCTGCAATTACTGTAGGAGTGGTGATGATCCTGCTGTGGCAGAAGAGGTACTTTTCGCAGCCCGCTGCATAAATCAGCACTTTTTTTATTCTGCTCGGTACCGTCGATGATGCAAGGTTGGTTGCTTTTGTGAAAAAGTAACGAAAACGCACCATCCATCAAACTATGGAAATCCTACCGAAACTACGGCGTTTGCCGTATAGGTTCATGATACATTGGTAGTGACCTTTGTTTGACCAAAACACCTTTATCATGAACAAATTCCTCCTTGCGCTTGCGCTTGGTCTGCTGGTGAGTACTGCCGGCGCCCAGCGTAAGATCGCCCTGTCTGTAAAACCTGCAGACGCCAGTATTCACCTCAAGAAACCAGACGGTTCGTTAGCCCAGCTCGGCATCGGGAACGCAGAAGTAGAAGTCGAGAAAAACACGACGACCACCGTGGTGATCAAGAAAGACGGTTTTAACCCGCTTGAGAAAACTTACAAAAACTTCAGCGGCGATAAACCGCCGAAGGAAGATGCCGTTGAACTGAAAGACCGCCTGGTTACGCTGAATGTAATGCCGTATGATGCCCGCGTGTTCCTCGACGGCCGCGAAGTCGGAAAAGGATCGCTCGACGTGATCATTCCTTTTGGAGCCAGCGGAACGGTGGAAGTGAAGAAAACCGGTTACGTTACCCGCACCAAGACCTACCATAATAAAGACGGATTTGACGTTCCTCCGGTTTCCGAACGCATGGAACTGAACGACCGCACGATCCAGATTATCAGCAATACCGCAGAATCTGCGATTTTGGTCGACGGGAAGAAAGTAAGCGACAACAATGCCGAAGTGACCATTCCCCTCAACGCCTGTGTAATGGTGAAAGTGAGTAAGGAAGGATTCAGTGAGATCGAGAAGACCTATTGCAACAAAGAAGGCGTACAGGTACCGCCGACTAACGAAAGTTTTACGCTGAAAGACCGCCTGGTGATGGTAAATGCCACGCCGAATAACGCCGCGATCTTTATCGACGGGAAAGAAGTTTCGAAAGGAGAATTCAACGTAAAGATCCTGAAAGGCTCTTGTGTGGAAGTCCTCGCGCAGCTTCCGGGTTATGTAGACGAAAAGAAAACCTATTGCAACCAGGACAACATGCCGATGCCTCCGCTGGCTGAAAACCTGAAACTTACAGTTGATGAGGCCTATACCTCATCTGTAGCGAGCGACCAGGCAAACGTGAATTTTACCATCGAGGTAAATGGCGCCAAAAGCGAAGACGATGCCTGGAAGATCATGAGCCAGATCGTTACCGGAGCTTTCGACATCCTGGAGATCGCCGATAAGGAAACCGGCTACATCCGCACCGCATGGAGTGTAAAGAGCTTTAAGAGCAACACGATCCGCACCCGCGTTATCGTCAAACTGGGAGACACCAAACCCCTGAAATACGTGGTGAAGATCGTGAGCGAGCAATCGGGCAAGCCCGGCACCAGCATCAAGGAAGACGATTCATTCAAATCGTGGGACCGTGTGCTGAATACTTATAAGGACTTTATTAATGAGATCCAGGCGAGGTTGAAGTGAGAATGTTTTAACCGCAAAGACACGAAGGAAAACGCAAAGGGCACGGAGAACTTAATCTCCGTGCCCTTTTTAGTACACTCTGATGGTGCTTAGGATCAGAACTTGATGTCTACCGCAGAAAGCGACATGAACTCATCCAGCCTGTCGGTAAGATTGCCTTCAGAAAGTTCAAGCATATTTTCGGTACCGAATTTCTCTACGCAGAAAGAAGCCATAACCGAACCTGCTACTACCGCACGTTTCATGTTGTCGAAGCTGGTGTCGCCTGTTTTCGCAATAAAGCCGATAAATCCACCGGCAAAGGTATCTCCGGCACCTGTCGGGTCCATTACTTCCTCAAGCGGAAGTGCAGGAGCAAAAAATGCTTCATTCTTATCGAACAACAACGCTCCGTGCTCACCTTTTTTAATGATCAGGTATTTCGGTCCCATTTCAAGGATCTTGCGGGCTGCTTTGCGCAGTGAATGCTCGCCTGAAAGCAAACGGGCTTCTTCGTCGTTAATGGTAAGTACATCTACGCGTTTGATCACTGCTTTCAGCGCATCCAGAGCGATCTCCATCCAGAAGTTCATGGTATCCAGTACCACAAGTTTCGGACGGGTAGTCAGCTGATCGAGCACGCTTGCCTGTACCGCAGGATCAAGATTGCCCAGCATCAGGTATTCGCAGCCCTGGTAGCTTGCAGGAACCACCGGTTTGAAATCGGCCAGTACATTCAGGTCGGTAACCAGTGTATCGCGTGAATTCAGGTCATTGTGGTATTTCCCGGCCCAGAAGAAAGATTTTTCTCCCTGTTTGATCTGAAGACCTTCCTGGTCGATGCCTTTCGACTTCATGAAACTCAGCATGTTCTGGTCGAAATCGTCACCGATCACAGAGATCAGTTGAGATCCTGGAACGAAGTAAGATGCAGAAAGGGCGATGTAAGTGGCTGCTCCGCCAACGATTTTATCGGTCTTTCCGAATGGGGTCTCAATGGCATCAAACGCCACCGTACCTACAATGATAAGGCTCATGTAAAAATTTTTTTGTCAAATGTATTGCGATTTTGAAAATATCCTTATTATTGCACCCACAAAAAAGGAGCAATCTGATTTTGTAACCTTCCTCCTTAGCTCAGTTGGTTAGAGCATCTGACTGTTAATCAGAGGGTCGCTGGTTCAAGTCCAGCAGGGGGAGCAAAAGGGTTTACGGAAACGTAAACCCTTTTTTCGTTTAAAAAATCCTATTTTAACCGCAAAGACCGCTGAGTTTTTGCGCAGAGGACACAAACTATTTTCCTTGTGTTCTTTGCGGTTAATGCAACAAATCCCTCTATCCATGAAAATTACGCTCACCTCCCTCCTCTTGCTGCTTGGTTTCATCGCCATTGCCCAACCTGATACCCGAAAACTCGACAGCCTGTTTGCTGCACTTAACACCAACAACCAGGGAATGGGAAGTGTTGCGGTCTCTAAAAACGGGCAGGTGATCTACGAACACGCCTACGGTAAAATGAATGCATCGTCTCCATCGACGACCGCTACCTTGTACCGGATGGGTTCAATTACCAAATCATTTACTGCTACGCTGATCCTGCAGCAGGTGGATGCGGACAAGCTGGAGCTTTCAACCCCGCTTTCCAAGTTCTTCCCCAAGATCAAAAGCGCTAAGAAAATCACTATTAAAAACCTGCTGAACCACAGCAGCGGTATCCATAACCTTACCGACGAAAAAGAATACCTGACGTATTATACCCAGGTGAAAACCCGCGCCGAACTCAGCAAGATCATCCAGTCTTACGATCCCGATTTTGAACCGGGAGAGAAGTACGCCTATTCAAACTCGAATTATGTACTGCTTACTTTTATTTTGGAAGATGTCACCGGGAAATCGTACTCCGCCTTATTGAAAGAAAAGATAACCGGACCGCTGAACATGCGGAACACCTATTATGCACCGGGATCTGCAGAGCCGGCAAACCAGGCGGGATCCTTTATGTATTCCGGTGACTGGACGCCGATGCCGGTTACCGATCTGAGTGTGCCTGTCGGGGCTGGTGCTATTGTCTCGACACCGGCAGACATCAACACGTTTTACACCGGTTTGATGCAGGGAAAACTCATTTCCAAAGAGAGCCTGGAGGCCATGAAGAGCGTAAACATACAGCGCTACGGACTCGGACTTGTGCAGGTTCCTTTCGGAAACCGCAAGGCATACGGTCATACCGGAGGAATAGACGGCTTCAACTCGATGGGTGCTTATTTTCCTGACGACAGTACTGCCGTCACTTATATCTCCAACGGAACGCGATACGGAGTGAACGATGTTATGATCGGTGTGCTGTCTATCATAAATAACAAGCCGTATAAGATCCCTGAGTTCAAAGTCCTTTTGCTTGCCGATGACCAATTGAGCGGGTACAACGGCGTGTACAGCAGCACACAGATCCCATTGAAAATTACCGTTACGGGTAAAAAGGGACTGCTTTACGCCCAGGCTACGGGCCAGGGCGAGTTTCCACTCGATGTGGTTGATGAAACCCATTTTACACAACGTTCAGCAGGAATCGAGATGGTTTTCACAAACGACCACAAGCAATTCGTCCTGAAACAGGGTGGCGGAGAATACGTGTTTAAGCGAGACTGATCAGTTCGTGCTGGATCGTGCGGCACTCGCAATGGCCTGTTCGGCTTCGTCGCCGAGATACCGGTCGATAAGTGCGTGCCCTGCATAGATCATCGGGGTGAGTCCCACCGCAACGATCACTTTAAAGGCGTAAGCTGTCCCGGAGGCATTCACGTACTGATCGAAGGTGAGTTTGCCCGGAAGGTAAAACCCGATCCCGCCGATCACAAATGAATCAATAAGCTGCGAGATTATGGTCGATCCCGTTGAGCGCAGCCAGATCATTTTTTTGCCGGTTTTTTCGCGCAGCAGCCAGAAGATCGACACGTCGACCATCTGCGAGACCACAAACGCAATAATACTGGCGAAAATCAGCCAGGAAGTTTGTCCGAATACCGAGTTGAAAGCCGTATCGCTGATCGGGGAAACCGGGCTGGCTTTGAGGTGTTGTCCAATGTACAGCATCAGGAACAAATAAGCGATCAATCCGGTGGTGAGCCAGGTAAGTCGCTTTACCCCGGTACGCCCGAAGTATTCGTTGATCAGATCGGTAGAAAGGAATACGATAGGCCAGGGAAGAATTCCCATGCTGATAAGAAACGGACCAACGGAAAGCAATTTCCCGCCGATCATTTCTGCAAGGATCGCATTGGTGATGAAAAATCCACCCAGGAGGATGAACATCTTCTCCTTTCGTGAATTGAAGATCATGGTTTTAATTAAGTAGATAAGGGTTAGTCTGGTGATGGCTCGAAGCGGTGATGGCTCGAAGCGGTGATTGAGCTTGTCGAAATCATCTGACTTCGACAAGCTCAGTCACCGGCTCGGCAAAAGCTCAGTCACCGGCTCAGCAAAAGTTCAGTCACCAACTTCGACGAGCTCCGTTACCGACATCAACAAGCATGGGCAGCCTGGTGATGGCTCGAAGCGGTGATTGAGCTTGTCGAAATCATTTCATTGCAGTCAGATAATTCGTCTCCGCCTGCTGCCAGTTCACCACATTCCAGAAATCTTCGATATAGTCGGCGCGGAGGTTCTGGTGTTTCAGGTAATAGGCGTGTTCCCACACATCCAGTCCGATCACCGGAGTGCCTTTAAAGGCAGACACATCCATCAGCGGATTGTCCTGGTTTGACGTGGTTCCGATCTCAAGGTCTCCGTTTTTGGTAACTACCAGCCAGGCCCATCCGGAACCAAATACAGCTGCCGCAGATTTCTTAAATTCTGCTTTGAAGTCCTTCATCGAACCGTATTTCTTGCTGATCGCATCAGACAGTTTACCCGAAACTTCTGCGTGACCCGGAGGACACATGATCTTCCAGAAGAAACTGTGATTGTAATGTCCGCCGGCATTGTTGCGCACCGCGGTGTTGTATCCTGATATTTTTTTGCAGAGTTCTTCAGGTGTAGGGAACTTGTCCCACTTGGAAGCTTCAGCATTCAGTTTCGCCACATATGCCGCATGGTGCTTGGAATGGTGGATCTCCATGGTCTTCGCGTCGATCATCGGTTCCAGT
>JAZKEZ010000182.1:0-362 GCA_040386675.1 Bacteroidota bacterium
GCGGAGATGGAGCGTTGGCTGGGGAGTGTGATGGCGGATTGAGGTTTTTTTTAACCGCAGAGGCACAGAGAAAGGCGCAAAGGGCGCAGGGGAGATGATTACTTCTTTGCGCCCTTTGCGGTTAAAAAATACAAAAGCCTCGATGCATATCTCTATACATCGAGGCTTCTTAATCGCGACGGTTCCGGTTTACTATTAGCCGCTAACAGCTGACTTGCAGCGGAACGCTTTTAAGTCAAGGGCTAACTGCTAACTGTTAAACCACTTTATACTTCTTGCCGCAAACTTTTTTGGTCTTACCGGTTGCGGTTTCTTTGACCATTACTTTTTTGATACAGAATTTCTGTCCCGGCTGAAGCAGT
>JAZKEZ010000182.1:372-6416 GCA_040386675.1 Bacteroidota bacterium
GCAGTTTCAGGTTGTCTTTAGCACCTTTCTGGATGGTGGTCCCTGCCTGGGTAAAGCACTCCATTCCCTGCGCGGTTTTCATACAGACCTGGAAGCTTTCTACAGTATATCCTTCGCCATTTTCCAGCGCTACGGTCGGAGCACCGCTGTTCTTAAGCGATTCCTGGGAGATCTTGCATTTGGTTGCTTCGTTTACAACCAGTTTTGGTTTCCGGCACACCGCTGTCAGCGATGTTAGCACAAGCAGACCGGATAATAATAACGTTTTCATAATTAGGAGGGGTTTGTTGTACGGAACAGGAAACAAGCCCCGTGCCACCACGGTTTTGCAGGGTTTTAGGCGATGGTTGTTCAGGTTTAGGGGTATTAACGCCACATTAGGTGCGGGTTTGGTCGTCCTTATGCGCGAAGACTACGTATGTGCTTCTTATTATGAAATTCAATAGTTACATTAGCTGAATGGCGTACAAGAATATTGTTCTGATTGATGATGACACCGAAGATCAGGAAATCTTCCTGAGCGTGGTAAACGACATTTCATCCAGCGCACATTGCGATTGTTACACCGATGCATCTGAAGCGCTGAAAAACCTTAAAGCCCTGGCTGGAGTACCTGACGTGATCTTTCTCGACCTGAATATGCCTGTGATGAATGGGAAGCAGTTTTTATCGGCGATCAAAGAAGAAGAGGGTTTGAAAGAGATCCCGGTGATCATGTTCACCACCTCATCCGACCCGGCAACCATTAAAGCCACCAAAGACCTGGGTGCAGAAGATTTTATCACCAAGCCCGGGAGCTACAATGAACTGGTAACTATCCTTAAGAATCTTATTGACTGATTGATATGAGTGAAGCGGTCAATTCCGGGTATTGGTTTTTCGAGGGTGGAGGCGAGATGGGCCGGATGATCCGGGGAAAGGATTGGGAGCAAACCCCGCTCGGAAGTCCGGCGTTATGGCCGGAAAGCCTGCGTACCATGGTTTCCATGATGCTCAATAACCCGTTTGGGATTTACATTGCCTGGGGACCTGAATATGTTGCCCTTTATAACGACGGCTATCGACCGATACTTGGCGCTGAACTTCATCCTGGTGCCCTGGGCACACCTACATCGATCACCTTTCCCAATATCTGGCCCGATGTAAAGCCGCTGTACGACGAGGTAATGCAGGGAAAAAGTCACCGATTGCCTGATTACAAACTCGTTTTGATCCGCAGCGGCTTTCCCGAAGAATGTGTATTTGATCTCGCATACAGCCCGATCCGAATGGAAAATGGTGAAGTAGGAGGCGTACTGGTGACGGTTGCTGAGACTACTTCGAAGGAAAAGGCAATAAATGCCCTCAAGGAAAGTGAGGAGCGTTTCCGGGTAATGGCAGAGAACTCTGATATGCTGATTGCAATGAGCGACGCCACCAGCAATGCCAATTATTTCAACCTTGCCTGGGCAAATTTTACCGGCAGATCGGTACTCACACTCTTGGATTTTGGTTGGGCTGATCTTATCCACGAAGAAGACCGGCAAGATTTTGTGGACCTTTACATTGATGCGTTCTCAAAAAAGCAGAACTGGGTCGGGCAATTCAGGATGCTCAATCACCAGAATGAATACCGCTGGCTGCTGGCCAATGGAGCAGCCCGATTTACCGGCGACGGAACTTTCTCCGGATATGTCAGTTCAAGCGTGGACATCACCGACCAGGTAGCTGCCCGCAAACAGGTGGAAGAAACCGAGGAAAAACTGAGACTGGCGATCAATTCTGCGGAGCTCGGTTTTTATGAAGTGTATTACGACAGCGAGTTGATGACCACCGATGAACGGTTCCGTGAAATGTGGGGAATGCCTTTTAATTCGGTAAACCGCTCGGAATACGCATTATACATTCATCCCGACGACCAGGCACATCGCCAGCTGGCGCACCAGGAATCGGTGAGTACCGGTCAGCTGGATTACCAGACCCGTGTAATCTGGCCGGATGGAAGTCACCACTATATCCGAGTAACGGGTAAAGTAGTGTACGAAAACGGAAATCCGGTGAAGCTGATCGGGATGATCCAGGACATTACCGAAGCCGAATTTGCCCGGATCAGGGTAGAAGAAAGTGAACGGACCATGCGCAGTATGGTACTTGAGGCTCCTGTGGCCATGTGCATTCTCCGCGGACCGCAACACATCGTGGAAATTGCCAACGACCGTATCCTTGAGATCTGGGGAAAGCGCCGCAGTGAAGTGGGCGGAAAACCGATTTTTGAAGGGCTGCACGAAGCCCGCGGCCAGGGACTTGAAGGTTTGCTTTCAGGCGTGTACAACACCGGCGAATCGGTTGAGGCCTTCGAACGCCCTATCAGTCTGCCGAGAAACAATAAGCTGGAAACGGCCTACGTGAATTTTGTGTACCACGCCATGGGCAGTACCAATGAACAAACACATGATATCCTCGTACTTGCGATTGATGTAACGCCACAGGTGCTGGCACGTCGCGAGATCGAACAGATCGTGAACGAGCGGACCGTAGAACTGGCCAACAGCAACCAGGAATTGCAGCGCTCAAATGCCGAACTGGCCCAGTTTGCCTATATCGCATCGCACGATTTACAGGAACCGCTTCGTAAGATCAGCAACTTTTCACAGATGCTTGAGCGCAACCTGGGTGGGGAGGTAAGCGAAACGGCGAGGAATTTCCTGGATAAGATCCAAAACTCAGCTCTCCGTATGACGCGCCTCATCAAGGATGTACTGAGCTACTCGGAACTGGTGCGCGAATCGGGGATGTTTGCACCCACAGATCTCAACGAAATACTCGATGGCATCCGTGCCGATTACGAGTTGCTGCTGGAACAGAAAAATGCGGTGATCATTGCTGATAAGTTACCGGTGATCGAAGCCATTCCATTGCAAATGTCGCAGTTGTTAGGGAATCTCCTGGGCAATGCGCTGAAGTTCGTCCGACCAGGCGTGGCTCCGGAAATCCGGATCACAGTAAATACACTAGCGCAACAGGAACAACTCGACCTCGGTTTTCCGGCAGAACCCGAATATGTTCACATTCAATTGAGGGACAACGGAATTGGTCTTGAAGATGAATACGCCGAACAGATCTTCCACATCTTCCAGCGATTGCATAAAAAGACCGATTACGAAGGCACCGGGATCGGACTGGCCATGTGTAAGAAGATCGCGCTCAATCACAACGGCGACATCAACGCACTGGGAAGTACGACTGATGGCGCGGTCATGAATGTGTATTTGCCGGTTAAGGCAATTAAATCCTGATTGATTTTTTAAGGCTCTGCCTGGTGTACCTTCTTACTCACTGCTTTGTTGATACTCCACATCAGCACAGCGCAGATTCCCATGATCACAATTCCCAGGTAACCTACCAGGTCGAAATGAAGCAGTTTACCGTCGGGTAACTGGATGATGATGAGTCCGCCGATGATCGAGGCGATACCGCCGGCAATCTGTTGGGTGGATGAGTTGATGGCCATGAATGCGCCGCGGTCTTTCATCGTCGGAATGCCCGACATGAGCGCCATCGACGGGATCATCCGCGACATGATGCCGAGGAACATCAGCGCATTGATCAGCATGATCACCCATACCGGGCTTGGACCCAGATTCACGTAGATGCCGATCATAATGGCGGCTATCAGCGTGCCGAACATGAACATGCGGAATTTCCCAACTCTGTCACTGTATCTTCC
The DNA here is from genome assembly GCA_040386675.1 of Bacteroidota bacterium. Classification (GTDB taxonomy): domain Bacteria; phylum Bacteroidota; class Bacteroidia; order Flavobacteriales_D; family Luteibaculaceae; genus DASUEB01. The sequence continues at coordinate 4,079 of JAZKEZ010000182.1, forward strand.
CACAATCGGCATAATGGCCAGCGAGCAAAGACCCGTGGTCATAAAGATGAGCGGAAGTTTAATTTCCGGGATCAGGATGTTATTCACCAGGAACTGGGTGGTAAACGGCATCATCAGGAATCCTCCGATGGACAGCAAAGCCGTGGTAATGAACGCACGACGGTAGAAAGCGTTGGAAAGCGTTGTCTTAAGGTGTTTAAAAGGATTTTGTTCCTGTTTCACGGAAAGGTGGGCATTCACCGGTTTCAGCCACTTTACGATCACTACTCCAACTGCAGTACTTATTCCCACGATCAGCAGAAACGGTGCGTGCCAGTTGAGTTCGTGTGCAAGGTAAAGGCTGAAGGGAATTCCGGCGATCTGGCTGAGTGAAAAAGCCATCTGCACAAAGCCCATTACGCGGCCGCGCTGCTGGATGCGGAACAGGTCGGTAATGATCGCTGCTGATATTGAGCCTACCACACCACCGAATATCCCGGTAACGATACGGGCACCGAGCAGGAAGTAGTAGTTATTAGCGATACCGCAGAGCAGCGTCCCAACCAGGAATCCGACATAGAAAAACAGCAGTAATTTCTTCCGGTCGTATTTGTCGGCAAAACCAGCGGCCAGCAGACCGGAAATCCCGGCGCTGAAGGCGTACGCCGAAACTACCCAACTGAATTCTTTGGGATTGATCTGCATTTGCTTGGTGAGGATCTCGCCCAGCGGCGCCATCACCATAAAATCAAGAATAATGGTAAACTGGAGGAAGGCCAGGATGGCAATCACGAAAACCTGGTAGCCGGTAAACGGTTCTTTGGTAAGTGCCGCCTGGTTTGCGGCTGTGGATGATTTCATAAACGGGAATTAGTCGGGAAGCTCCTCGCAGAAGATCTGGTGATGTCCCAGCAGCTGCATGATTTCTTCCGTAGTGGTGTTAAAGGTTTCAATGCGCAGTACTTTGTCGCAGTCGCTGCGGTCGACCGACCATTTCAGGATGTTTTCCTTTCCGCCAAGCAGGTCGTGGAGCGCAACAACTTCCTCTTCGGTCGAGATACGGGTTTTCAAAACAACCACGTGGAGTACAAGGGTTGAGGTTTGGGTCATGGGGGGTGTGGTGTTAAGGTTAGGCCTTTAGTGCTTTAAGAACGAGTTGAAATGCTTCTTCCATAATGGCGTCTGTGAGGACAAAATTGTCGGTTCCGGCAAGTCCTTTTCCCGAAATGTGGTACTTCACCAACTGGTACAATGGCGCAAAACAGATCGACCAGTATACTTCTTTCGACATCAGTTTCATCTCGCCGTTCCTGATCGCGTTGCCAATGAAGGTTCCCATCACAGCACTAAATGCGTTTTTTACCTGCGGTCCGAACTTGTCGTAGTAATGCGTGTGCTTCACCATTTCAAGGAACTGTGATTCTACCGGATTGGAGATCCAGTAGCTGGCGCGGTTCTTCCATTGCACGCGAAGTCCGTCTTCAAACGACATTCCGGGATCGAAGTTGAGCAGTGTCTTTTCCACAATACGTTCGCCTACCTCTTTGCACAACTGCATGATCAGGTCTTCGCGATCTTTGAAATATATATAGATGGTTGCGGGAGAAACACCGGCAGCTTTGGCAAGTTTCTGCATACTCAGGCCGTCGAATCCCTGTGCTACAATCATTTCCATGGCTTTTTGCCTGATGGTGCTCTCCTTACTCTCGTCCCTTGCTCTCATTTCGGGGACAAATATAAATGAATGTTCATTCAGTTAAGAAGGAGGGGGGAGATTTTTTAGGCCGTAGGGGGTTCCTCGCTGCGCTCGGAATGACGGGTAAAAGCTTCGTGTACTTTGCGGTTTAGGAGGTTGCTCGCTGTGTTCGTAATGACGGGTAAAGCAAGGGAGAAGAGGCTTCGCGAACTTGCGATTTAAGAGGTTGCTCGCTGTGTTCGTAATGACGAGGCATTAGCTGGACGAACTGCTCCGTCATTCCTCACTGCGTTCGGAATGACGGAGCAGTTAGATTAAAGTAAGGAGATTTCTCCCTTCGGTCGAAATCCAAGGTCGATAATCGTCATTCCGAACGCAGTGAGGAATCTCCAGGGGATGGTGCGGGCATCTTACCTTTAATCAATCAACAACGAACTATACACCGAAGTATCTCTCGTTACTTTGCTGATGCCGTTGCTCACCGAATAAAACGGATCCGGATCGGAGTGTACCGTGAGGCCGGTTCTGCGCTGGAGGCGTTTGGCCAGTCCGCGGAGGAGCGAGCCGCCGCCGGTGAGCCAGATGCCGGATTGAACGAGGTCGCCGGCAAGTTCGGGCGGACATTCGGCCAGGGTTTTCAGCAAGCTTTCTTCGAGCTTGTGA
>JAZKEZ010000183.1:0-11986 GCA_040386675.1 Bacteroidota bacterium
CTGCTGAGTTTACCAAGGTGGCGATCAACATGGTAATGGCGCACTTCCTGAGTACAACGACCTTAAAGATCGACAATGTAAAAACCAGGGTGATCGCCATACTGATCCTGCTGGTTCCTGCAGCGTTGATCATGCTTCAGCCGGATACGGGTACCGTACTGGTTTTCGCCGGATTTGTGTTTGTGCTTTACCGCCAGGGATTGTCGGGTAACATCCTGCTTTTCGGAATGCTTGCCATCGTGGTTGCCGTTATCGCACTGCTGATGCGGGCCAGCGAGTTTACGCTGCCTTTCTCTGATATCAAAGTGAACGGACAGTATTATTTCATGGGACTTATCGTGGTGATCTGTATCGGTATCGTATTGCTGATCCGGCAGGCGGTCATGAAGCGAAACAGGCGCCCGTATTTCACCTACCTGATCATTGCAGGAGTAGTGAGCATTATCTTTATCGGCTCCATCAATTATGTGGTCGACAACGTGCTTTCCCCTCACCAGACGACCCGTGTAAACATTTTACTTGGTCTTGAGGAAGATCCGCAGGGCGCAGGTTACAACGTAAAGCAATCCAAAACCTCCATCGGTTCCGGCGGTTTTCTTGGAAAAGGATATCTGCAGGGAACGCTTACCAAGTTCAAGTACGTTCCAATGCAGAGTACCGACTTTATCTTCTGTACGGTTGGCGAGGAGTGGGGCTTTGTAGGTACTTCGGTAGTGATCAGTTTGTTTGTCACACTGATTCTTCGTCTTCTATACATCTCCGAACGGCAACGCAGCGTTTACACCCGGATTTACGGTTACGGAGTAGCCAGTATCCTGTTCATGCACCTCACGATCAACGTCGGTATGGCGATCGGCCTTGCCCCGGTTATCGGTATCCCGCTGCCTTTCTTCAGTTACGGAGGATCTTCGCTGTGGTCATTTACAATTTTGGTGTGTATAATGATGAAGCTGGATGCGCAGAGGCTGGATGTTCTTCGGTAGTTTAGACGGTTTATGGTTTAGACAGTTTTATAGTGTAGACAGTTTATGGTTTAGACGGTTTAGAGAGGTTTGGATACTGCGTTGAGCTGACTCTTTCTTAAGCCGGTTAGTCTTATTCCTACACCATCTATCAAGTTTCTACATGTCGCTAATTGATCATGGGTGAGATAGTGTAATTCATGCGCTATGATTAATTGGTTTAGCAATTCCAACATGCTGGAATAGGCAATTGTAGTAAAATGGGCTTTGTCCTTTCCAGTGTTCCGGCCGGTTCCTTCAGCGATATTGGAATTAATGGAAATAGCAGATCGCCTAATTTGATCAGTTATTCCAAATTGCTCGATTTTCGGAAATTCTTTTGTGATCAGATAAATATGAGTAGTCAGATTCATAGATAGCTTCCAGGCTTCTAACTTTTCAAAAGAATAGGTATACATGAGGGTTTGTTTTGGAAGCAAATCTAATCCGAAGCAGGTATAGCGAAAAGCAATAATGTACGATTGCTACAAATCCCCAGGGCTAAAAAAGTTCATTAACGGGATAAATACTCTGTCAGAACAAGGTTTCCCAAAAGTTGATGCTCGAATGACGAATGATCATATGGCCAAATCAGCTTCTGCCGTCTAAACCGTCTAAACTATCTAAACCGTCTAAACTTAAAAAACCTCGCAAACCCCCAAAAAGAACCCCCTCGACCCTGCGTTCCCCAACCCGTAATCTATCGCTACGTTGGTGCTCGAGTATTTGTTGAGCTTTACGCGGAGACCCGCGCCGTATCCGGGTTGCATCGGACCGAGGCCTGTTCCGGGAACAGAGTTTACCGACTGGCCGTTTACGAAGACCACACCGCCGAGAAGTCCGTTGCGGAGGAGTTTGAAACGGTATTCACTTTCCAGGTATACCATATTTGTTCCCCGGAATCTTCCCTGGATGTAACCGCGGCCGGTATTGCCGCCATTGTCGAAACCGGTACCGGGAAGGTTATTGTACGGAGGCTTTCCGCTTAAGGTCAGCCAGTTATAGCTCCATAAGGCAATGGTATTGCCGGAGTTTCTTGGAAACGGAATGTATTTCCGGAGATCGATCAGCAGCGATTGCCAGTTGGAGGTACTGCCGAATGCTTCGAGATACGGACGGTACATCACGTTCACAAAACTCCCGTCGAGCGGATTGATGGAATTGGCGCGATCGTCAAACAAAAAGCTGAAGGTCAGTCCGGAAGAAACGGTTGGTGCCGCCAGCGGGAAATCCGGGTAACGCGTGGCAAGATCGCTGTTGCTCAATACCTTGATCCCGTAATAATAATCGAGGATGTAACCCGCGCCGGCAAAGACATTCTCCCTGATCTTACGCATCACCGTTCCATCTACTCTAACCTGTGTGTAATCGATCCTTACCGAATCGTTCAGGCTGCTGCGCGGTCCGATGCCGTAGGTAAACTGGGGGAAATGCAGGTAGCCGAATTCACCCGTGATATTGTACGTATTGTCTTTCGACCAGATGTTGGGAAGAATGTAAAAGATCGTCTGGTTTTTAGCCGTGTAAGCAAACGTCACCGGTACATTGGATACTTTACTGTTGGCCTTCCGGAAAGCCATATTGCCCGTTACTCCGCCAAGAAAGCCGGTTTGGAGCTGGTAACCGATCACCGGAAGTGCCGAAAACTGGAGTTTGCCCGGAGCCACGGCGGCAGAATCATCGCGCTTTCCCTTTTTGCTTTTGGGCGTAAGCACATCAATAATGTCAGACTGGTACTCGTATCTCGTCGTGTCCTGGGCGAGAGAAGGAGCAGCCATCAGCAATGAAAAAGCGGTAATAAAAAAAACCTGCAAACGAGTAGAGACCATAATCGTTTGCAAGTACGTAAAAAGCTATGTATTAGTTCGTTTTACTGGATTTTCAGGTTGATGTAGGCACTAATGGCATCGATGGTTAGCCGGGTTCTGGCTTCACTGCCTTTCCTGACGGTTAGGAACCGCGTCTTTTCTACTTTATCGTCCCGAATCACTTTAAAAACCGGGGCGTATGAAGTGTATTTCTCAGACTTCAGGCTCATGTCGGCGCTTACCGCAGCCTCATTCTCAAAGGTGAAGCTGAAGTCGGTTCCGTTTCCCTTCAGGTTAAGTCCCGTCGCCCGACTGTTTACCAGGCCGGCCGTCACTTCGCCGTATTTACAGCTCAGGTTGGCACTTCCGTTCAGCTTTTCCATGTTCAGGATCGAAAGGAATAAGGTACCGTGTACGCTTTCCACCGATCCGAAAAAGTGTTTGTCGTTTTTTGAACTCAGCTGCGCACTTCCGCATTTTTCAATGGTGTACCGTGTAGAGAGGCTGCGGGTAGACAGCGATGCGATCCGGTTGGCATTTAAATCGGCGTAAGTACCATCGAAGATGAGCTTTTCGATATCGCCGAGATAAGCCTTGCCGTATTTGAGTTTAAGTGAAATTTTGCCCTTGCTGTCGCCGGCACGCAGGTCTCCGTAACTCAGGGTGAGCGAAAGGTTGCCTTTCCAGCTGGCCAGCAGGATGTCGCCAAAGCGGTTTTCTATGGTGGCCGCAATATCAGAAGGTGCATACACCGCATATTCTACACCTACTTCGCGATCGCCAACGGCTTCCTGCAGGTTCAATTTGCTGCGTTCTATGATAGATGCATTCTTCCCGAATACAGTCTTCATCACCACAGAAGCCGGTCCGGAATATTCCTCGATGCTCGCATAGTCCAGCAATTTTTCGGTTTCTGAAGGGTTTTTGGCCCGGGCAATGATGCGAACTACCACCATAATACTGTCTTTTTCCCAGGGTTTTATACTTACGTTACCGTAGCTGTTGGTAATAAAGAGCTGGGTGGTCGGACCGATCGGGTAGCGGTAGGTGATCTCCTTGTTGCGTTCGTAAGGATACGTGGTGCCCTTAGCCACCGACAATAGCGGCAGGAGCAGGAAAAGGGCAAGGAGCTTAAATAGTATGTTCTGTCTCATGGTGGTCGCCGTTCGTTTCTTCGATAAAGCTCTCGAGCAGTGCCAGGCGGAGCTTGTAGTTATCGATCATTGCGTTAATAATGTCTTGTTTGTTTACCGGTTTCTGCATCTCCTTTTCGAGTTTCGCATATTCCTTCTGCAATTCGTTCAGTTCTTCGGCGATCTCGCGGCTGTCGGCCCGGTTGTGGTCCAGGAAACCCATCTTCGCATTCACCTGCATGGCGTAGTAATCACGGGCCTGGATGAAGTCTGCCGGAAGCGCCGTTTGAAGACTTTCGGCCAGTTCGCTCCGCCCGTTTTGCAGTCCCGTGAAGTAGGCGATGCCGATCCCGGCCAGTGCCGTACAAACCGCAGCGATGCGCATCAGCGACCGGAACACAGCTTTAGAATTCTTTTTTACCGGAAGCTGTTGCTCCAGGCGATTCCAACCGGCAGCGGCATCGAAACCGTACTCGTCGAGCTGCGCGCGGTAACGGTTGATGTGGTCTTTATAAGGATCAGTTGTTTTCATGGCTTAACAGCAGGTTTTTGAGTTGTTTCTTTGCCCGGTTGAGCTGCGATTTGGAGGTAGATTCGGTAATTCCGAGCATCGCCGCGATCTCTTTGTGCGGCAGATCCTCGAACATGTACAGGCTGAATACGGCCCGGTAACCGTCAGAAAGACTGCCCACTGCCTCACGGATCTGCTGTGGGCTGTAGTCGGGTAATGTCCCCGCAGGATCCTCGGCTTCTTCAGCCACATCAATAATACGCTCCACGTCGGCGAAACGCGGTGTCTTCTTTTTCAGCAGGTTAATGGAGCGGTTCATCACAATGCGTTTCATCCAGCTGCCAAAGCCCGATTCTTCGCGAAAGGAATGCAGTTTCCCAAAGGCATCGATAAAACATTCCTGCAGGCAGTCTTCGGCTTCCTCGCGGTGGTTAAGTATCCGCATGGCAACAGCAAACATCGCAGGCGAATAGAGGCGGAACAACTCCGACTGCGCCGAACGGTCGTTTTTCCGTGCACGCTCTACTAACGGTTGATGAATATGCGTTGCTCCCTGCATGTGTTTAGAACCGGCCGAATGTTAGGATTTGATAGAGAGACAAGGACTGGGAAAAAGGTTGCATGGGAAGTAAGAAGTAAAAATTAAGAAGTAAGAAAAAAGTAAGAATTAAGAGGTAAGAAGTAAGAAGGGGGGAATAAAAAAGCCCCGTCTCATTGCTGAAACGGGGCTTCTTAATATGATTTAAGTTCTGATCAATAGAACTTGTAACGGTAGTCTTTCACTTTCGCGTTTTCGATCAGTGCATTGAATGCAGCGTAATCAATCCGTGAGGCGTATCTCGCAGCAACTTCGGTCTTGCTAAGTGCAAGGTCTTTCGTTGCAGGAGCAGTGGTGTTCTGGGTGATCTGAAGGATGTAAACTCCGTTCTCGCCGGTGATTGGCTGAGAAACGGTTCCTTTTTTCAGGGCTACAGCAGTACCAACTACTTTCGGCTCGCGGCCTGCGTTAGGAAGTACGGCAGTGTTGAAGGTAAGATCGGTAGCGGTCTGAACGGTTTCTCCAAGTGCAGAAGCAATGGTGCTCAGGTTGTTGCCTTTCATTTTAGCAGCAAGGGTCGCAGCTTTCTTTTCCTTGATCACTTCGCGTTCCATCTGGTCTTTTACCGACTCAAAACTTGGCTCGCCTTCTTCGGTGATCAGGGTGAGGTTAACTACCACAAACTGGTTACCTACTTCAAACGGCTCAGAAACCTGTCCAACCTCGGCAGAGTTCATCCAACGGATGATCTGTGACGGATCCTGGATACCAGGGATGAATTTGCTGCTTGGAGCGATGTTTGGCGCAGACTGCTTGTTCAGCTTATCTTTTTCAGCACCCTTGTTGAACAATTCGGTAGTGTTGTTGTTCAGTGAGAAAGCACTTGCTTTTGAATACGCTTCGTTGGTAGTCTCTTTGCTTGGAGCCATAGAGCGAACGATAGAAGCCAGTTTCACCTGGTCAACCTCACGCTTGTCGGTTACTTCAAGAATGTGTACACCGAATTCGGTTTCAACTACCTTAAGTTCTCCTTTTGAAGCTTTGAAAGCAGCTTCATCAAAAGGTTTTACCATTTGTCCCTGGCCGAACCAGTCAAGGTTTCCACCACTCTGGGCAGAACCGTCGGTAGAAATGGCACGGGCCACGTCAGCAAAGTTGTTGTTCTTTTTGATCTCTTTAATGATGCTGTCGGCCTTTACTTTCAATTGCTCATTGGTTTCACCCGGAGCAGGCTTAAGCAGGATGTGACGTGCATTTACTTCAGGAGCTTTGCTGTTAGTGATCACTTTCACCAGTTTCAGGTTTTCACCCTGTACAAACGGACCTACAACGGTACCTTTCGATCCGTTAGAGATCAGGCTGTCGGTTGCAGGATCAACACTCCCTTTGGTGTAGTTTTCAGCCTGGAAGAATTTGGTGTCGCTGTTGTTGGCAACAAAAGAACTGTCGTCGGTAGAAACTTTGAACGGCTCTACAAGCGCGTTCATGTCTTCCTGTGTTCTCTGGATATCATTCCCGGTAGCTCTGATGTCGAAAGAAACGAATTCGATCGAGCGGCTTTCCTGCTGCTTGTATTTTACAAGGTCTTTGTTTTTCTTGAAGTAGGCTTTCACCTCGTCTTCAGTCGGCTTAATGGTGCTGTCAGGAATAGAAGCGAAACGACCTACCACGTAGTTTGCGGTAACCTTATCATTGGTAGCGTGGTACTCAGCTTCCGACTGGATCTTGTTTACATAGATCCCTTTACGGATAAGGGTGTTGTACTTAGCCATCTTGCGCGTCTCGATGATCTGGTCACGCTGCGACTGCCAGTATAGCGGAGCACGCTCCTGCATCTGGCTGAATACGCGTTTTACTGCCTCAGGGTCGAACTGACCGGTTGCAGGATTTACGAATGCCTGGTTGTTTTTGAAATCAGCAAGTACGTTTTTACCGAAACGGATGTCATCGTATTCCATTTTCGAAACGTCAAGGCCAAGTTTATCAAACTCTTTATCGAGTACCAGGTTGCGAACAAACTGGTTCCAAACCTGGTTGCGAAGTTGTTCACGACCATTCTCATCCATCTGCTGTCCAGCAGACTCTAAGGCTTCTTCCTGGAGCGCAACATTTTTCTCAAAATCCGCGGCTTCAACATTCTCACCGGATATCTCACCGATGTTTACTGCATTCTGACCGGGTTTTGACGAAAAAAGGTCTCCTAAAATAAAGGCCATCATGGCCAAACCTACTATGATCAGTAAAAGGCCTGATCTCTCCCGGATTTTGTTAATTGAAATCATTGGTAATTAAGCGAATGGTTTTTCTTTCAGCCTGCGAATTTACAATTACTGAGGTAAAAAAGAAATTTAGTTTTCAATGGTGGGACAACAGAGCGTAAATTACTCACAATGCTGCGTTCATTCCTTGCATACGGTGCTAGTCTTCCCGCGGAAATTCTTTGATCTTCAGGTCGATCAGGTCGATTCTCGCTTCCGACATTTCCAGCACGGTGATCAGGAAAAGTTCGGTTTCAAAACAGGCTTTTGCTTCAGGTATGTCTTCCAGGTGCTCTACAACGAAGCCGGCAAGTGTGTCGTAATTTTCAGATTCCGGAATTTTCAGACCGTATTTTTCATTCAGGTAATCTACCTCGAGCCTGCCGGAAAGAATGTAATGGTCTTTAGCCGGATTTTGTTCGATGTAATCCGAGGTATCGTGCTCATCGTCAATCTCCCCGAAAATCTCTTCGATCACGTCTTCAACGGTTACCATTCCCGATGTTCCGCCAAACTCATCGAGCACCACGGCAATGCTTCTTTTCTGCTTCACGAACAATTCAAATACTTCCTGCGCATTCGCGGTTTCCGGGACCACGATCACTGGCATCAGTATGTTCTTTATACTCGCAGGATGCTTGAACAGCTCGTACGAATGGACATAGCCGATGATATTGTCGCTCGTGTCTTTGTACACCAGGATTTTGGAAAAGTGGGTGTCAATAAATCGCATCCGGAGGTCTTCCACACTGTCGTCAATCCCGATAGAAACCATTTCATTCCGCGGTACCATGCAGTCGCGCACCCTTACTTTCGAAAAATCGAGTGCATTCTGTAGTAAGGTGACCTCGGGTTCAGCTTTTTCCTGCTGAAGTTGTCCGCTGTATTTCAACGGCGGTAACTTTATAGGTACCAGCAGCGAAACTCCGGCGGCATCGGGATAGATCCGGGCTGCAATGGCGCGTAGCAGCGTAACGGTAAAAAGTGTGGGCAGCGCAAATACAAAATAAGTCCCGATCTGCAGCGAGAAAAACAACTGCCCGATGTACTTGCGCTTGAACCTGAGCTGTAAAAACCGGGGACTAAAAGCCAGCAGCGAAGCAATGATCACCGTGCCTCCAATGGCCAGCACGAAGTTGGAAGGAAAGGAAATCTGAAACGAAATAATAAGAAGCCCTGCAGAAATTGTGGTTGCGGCGAGCGACAGGTACCTGGCCACCCAGATGGTATCTCCCAGATCAGGAAATCGACGTTTGACAATGCCCTGCAATAGTTTCGCAGCAGATAATCCCTGTCGGGCGGCATAGTCGAGTTTGTTTTCGTTGAGCGAAAGGTAGTATTGCTCAGCCAACCCGGAAGTGACAGCAAGCAGTAAGAAAAGTATCGGCGGCAGCCAACTGACCAGGGGGTCGGGATTATTCATCGGGGCGTGTAGAAAGATGCAATATAGTGAGCCGGTTTTTGGTAACCGCAAAGCTCACTAAGTTTTTGTATTTCCGTTCCGCTCGAACCGCTTCCTCAGCATTCTTCTGAATCCGTACATCGTTCCCGCAAGGATAAACCCTACGAAATAACCCCATTCCTGCCAGCCTTCGGTGGCAACCATAAAAATGGCGTAGAAAAGCGCGGCGATGGAGATGACCAGCCACATGTATTCCGAAACTTTGGCGTATTTGTTTGTCATGGAAGAGAATCTTTTTCGGTAAATGAACTGTCGTCGTCCTGAACGTACATGGTTCCGGTGATCTGGTGGATGGAATAGCTGCTGAAATCTTCTGAGGCCTCAAGTCCCTTTCCGTAGATCACCCCTGCAGTACGCACAATTTTTACCGGGGCATCTGTAACGATAAGAGAACTATCCTGATACCAGGTAAGATGATCGGTGTACAGGTGCTCACCTTTCAGGTTTTTAAAGGTCACATTCTTTTCGCCGTACATGATCCTCGATTTTTCAAGGAATGTACCTTTCATGCCTTTCAGTTCGCTGGTAAAATGACCGAGACTGTCGAAAAATTCAGCACGGAATCCTTTGTTCATCAGGAAATACGACGAATCCTTGGTTTCGTAATGATCGATTCGCGGTGAATACAGTTTGGAAGTGACTATCCCGTTGTTCGAATAGGTGATCACTGCATTGTACGTGGTCTGCGCAGGTAAAAGCTCAGTTCCCTGGCCTTCCAGCGCCTCACTGATCTCGTTGCTGCACGAGAAAAAGGTGAGCAGCGACAGCACCGCAATGCAAAGCCGTATCATCAGTATTAATCGTATTTGGTTTTGTAGAACCAGCGATCAAGCACGTTTGGCGACAGCGAAACCCCGATCACCAGGTTGGTGTAGCGTTCCTTCAGCAGGTTGTTGGAGGTGGTTCCGCGGGTGTACATTTCGTAACCGATGTTGATGCGGGTTAGCGAGTTGCTTCTTCTGAGCGGAATCCCCAATCCGCCGGTAAACGCATTTCCGCTGATCTGCTCGCCCTTCACCTGGATGTAGGTGTTTTCGTAACGGTAACCGATGCGGTAATTCATGAGTTTGAACAGGCTGGTTTTTGCAGCAGAGAAAGTCTTTGGTGTGAACTGTACGCCAACTGAAACCTGGCTTGAATTCTTGAGATCGTTGGTAATGAAACTGCCTCTCAGGTCCTGGCTGAATTGCGACCAGGTTTGTGTGCGGTAGTCAACGCCAACCACCCAGCGGTCCTTGTACACCATCGATGCGCCAAGGGAAATGGTCTGCGGGATCGTGATCGAACCCTTAGTATCCTTAAAATAGTCGATCGTATCTACCGGGAACTCGTTCAGTAAGGCGTTGGTGATAAAAGTCTGCTTGATCACTTCCTGCGAGGTCTTAAGTGAGGTTCCGAAGGTGTAGGTGGCACCGAAATTAAGTTTCAACGGCTTTTCGCGGTTCGGGTAGAACGAGAAATACGTACCGATGTCGAAGGTTACGTCGTGAACCGTAGAATATACCTGGCTGCGGGTATTGAAGTAATTTGAAGTATAAGGAAGATAAGACTTTACCTCGCGGCCAATGGTTCCAAAGAGGAAGTTGGCGTTAAAACCTACCGAAAGCTGTGTGCTGTCTTTGCGGTTCAGGATCTTATATGAATTCCCGAGAAATGCGCGGTTGATTCCGCCGGTCCCGGTATACCTGATGTCCATTTGCAGGGTATCCACCGTACGCGTATCGTTGATGGTGTATCCGAAACGCGAGTAGGGAAGAAGTCCTGCGGTGAGGCAGTATTTGTCTTTTACCTTAAAAGCGTATGCAAAGTGGTTGATATAAGTAGTGGTAACGTGCTCCGAACCGGCGTTTCCGCTGAGGTAAAGATTGTTGTGGCGAATACCTGCGTCGAAGGTCATCTTGCTCAGGAATGCAGGTGTAGCCGGATTCGAAAGGTTGATGAACGTATTGTCGGCATACCCGGTTCCCAGTCCGCCTAATCCAAACTGAGCCGCCCCAACGGACGGATTGATGTCGCCCAATCCGAATCGCGAGTATGGGGAAATACTGGTGGTCTGGGCTACTGCAGTTCCGGTATAAATTACCGCTGCTGCTGCAAGCAGGCCGGTAAGGAAAGATTTAAGCATTCAGTTCTAATATTTTATTTAACCCAAGCAGGGTAAAATCCGGGCGTGCAAAGATGTCACTTTTTAAGGCAGGCACAAAATGTTGGGCATCTCCGCCAGTAATGACCACCTGCAAATGGGTATACTGCTCGCGGTAACTGGCAATCATTCCGTCAATTTCGTGGAGCATTCCGTAGAAAACGCCTGATCTCATGCTGTTCCTGGTATTTTCTCCTGTTATGGATGGCGGGAACCTTTCTCCCGTCAGCAGAGGTAAACGGCGGGTATAATCATTCATTGCCTGGAAGCGCAAAGAAATTCCGGGCGAAATGCTACCTCCCTGGTAAGCGCCTTCGGCAGTACAAAAATCAAACTTTACGCAGGTACCGATGTCAACACAAAGACTGTTTTGTTCCGGGTAAAGGCTTACCAGTGCTGCTGCATTGGCCATGCGGTCGGTGCCCAGCGTTTCAGGCGTATCGTAGGCATTGGTGAAGGGCACCCTGCTGAATGCAGAGACCTCATGTACGGGAATGTGGTAGCGGATCACGGCGATGCCTTCGGCCACATTTTCTGCTACATTCGAAACCAGCGCCCGCTTTACTTCTGGGTGAAGAGAAAGAATTTTTTCGGCCCAGGTTTTTGTAAAACGCCGGTTTTTCAACTTGGCAATTACCTTATCTCCCTGCATTACAGCAGCTTTGGCCGAAGTGTTTCCGATATCTATTATGAGGTTCATCACACTGCAAAGAAAAAAATATCGGTGAAGATTTGGAGAATAAAAAATAATGCTACATTTGCCGTCCCTATTGGTGCGGTAGCTCAGTCGGTAGAGCAATAGACTGAAAATCTATGTGTCGGCGGTTCGATCCCGCCCCACACCACAAAAGACCCGGTTCGAAAGAGCCGGGTTTTTCTGTGTTTAGTGGTTTTGTGTCTCGCGTTGGCGTTCGTGGATGGATCACTAGTAATTTCTGCTGTTCCAGCCTCGTCCGTCATGGCTTCCGCCCTGGTGACTTTGGTGAGATGAGTTTCCTCTTGAGCCCGAAGTGTACTGGCCTCGATTGTTGCGTTGCTCATCGTTTCCGCGGTATTCGTTCCTGCGGTCGCCGTAGCCTTGGTCACGGCTATCCCAACCCTGACGGGCGGCCTGTGCATGACCTTCAGAATC
>JAZKEZ010000183.1:11996-12547 GCA_040386675.1 Bacteroidota bacterium
GCCAAACCATCCACGACCATCAGATCCGGTGTTAGAATTACGGTAACGGTTGTCGCTGTTGTAGTAAGAAGATGAGTGATCTCCGCGGCGATCGCGTCCGTAGGATCCGTCGTTGCTGTAACCGGAACGGTTGCTGTTGTAACCGCCCTGGTTTCCGCGTCCTGAACTTGCTGCCCTGGAACGACCTTCAGCATCTCCGTACCATCCGCGGCCAGTGTTACTGGTATGATAAGCATCGCTGTCGTAACGCGAATCGTCGCGGTGATCACGATCGCGACCAGAATCTTGCGAATAACTGCTGTCGTCGTTGTAAGAGCCACGGCTTACAAATTCTCCTCTTTCGTTTCTTGGCTGTGATCCGCGGTGCTGATTGCGGCCGTTGTCATAATTTCTGTTCATCGTTGTAAGTTTTAATTGGGTGAGTATCAGAACAGAGCAACGACTAAAAATAATGCCAGTGGATGGGTGAAGGGGGACAGGGTTAAGGTGAAATAGGGGGTTATTCTATTGATTTTCAAAGAATTTAGAAATATCCCTACCGGTTTTCTCCG
>JAZKEZ010000184.1:0-2975 GCA_040386675.1 Bacteroidota bacterium
CATCCGCGGCGACGAAGCGGCATTCTTTTACAAATACGGTATCGTAGACCCTTCAAAGATCTCGACCGCAAACGACTGGATGGTAAACGTGACGGTAGAACGCGCAGCCGAACTGGCAAAAGTGCGGAACGTTGACATTGTTGAACCGGTGTACAAAAAAGATGGGGTTTACGAAGAAGATGCTTTTCCATACGAACTTGATTACCAGTGGAACCAGGATTTTTACGGGCCGGTGGTCGTCCCTAAAAAAGGAATGACACTCACCCTTTCAATGGCCAATATTGCGCTGTACCGCCTGTGTATCGAGGCTTACGAAGGCAAGGAGCTTGTTGAGCACGGCGACCGGTTCTATATGGACGGTAAGCCGGTAAAGACCTACACCTTTGAGCAGGATTACTTCTTTGTAGCCGGTGATAACCGTCACAACAGCAGCGACAGCCGGTATTGGGGATTTTTGCCTGAAAATCACCTGATTGGGAAGGCTTCGTTCGTGTTTTTCTCGATCGATAAAACCAGGTCCGGACTCGGCCACATCCGCTGGAACCGCTTATTTCATTTCCTTTGAGCCATGAAGGTTCTTCTTCCGCTTACCTATCTTGGAAGTATTGATTACTACGCCGCCTGGGCACAATCCACAGAGGTGATCATTGAAAAATGGGAGTCGTTCCCGAAGCAGACGTTGCGCAACCGCTGTAAAATTTACGGGGCAAACGGTCCGCTGGAACTTACCATTCCCATTGTACATACCGAAAAAAAACTCGTTACCTCGGTACATTCTGATGAAAGCTCGCCCTGGCGCAACCGGCATTGGCAGGCACTGGTATCGGCATACCGCAGTTCTCCGTTTTTCGAGTATTTCGAAGCTGAACTGGAACCGTTTTACCAGTCTTCCGGATCGAACTTGTTTGATGAGTTGCGGGAACTCACGGAAACCCTGGTCAGAATGAGCGGATTACACAACAACATCCACTTTACCAATACTTTCGTGAAAGACTATGGTGAAGATGTACTCGACCTGAGAAACCACTTCAAACCCAGTAAACACCCGCAATTGTTCCATCAGGAAGCCTATCACCAGGTGTTTGCCGATAAATTCGGTTTCCACCCGAATCTTTCGGTCCTCGACCTGTTGAGCAATGAAGGAAGAAATACCGCCAGCTACCTTAAATCGGTACCGGTGCAGTAATTTTTATCTAAAAAAGATACTTTTGCCGGAATTTATTTCAGATTATACCCGAAAACCCATGCAGCTTATTCCTGCCATCGACCTTATTGAAGGCAAATGTGTTCGTCTCACCGAAGGAGATTACGCCACCCGGAAAATCTACAACGAAGATCCGCTTGAAGTGGCGCTGGCCTTTGAAGATGCGGCGCTCGAACGACTGCACATGGTCGATCTCGACGGTGCCCGTACCGGCAGTCCGGTGAACCTGAAGGTGCTGGAAAAGATCGCGGCAAAAACCAGTCTTATTATTGACTTTGGCGGCGGCATAAAAAAAGATCAGGACCTTTCCGATGTATTCAATGCAGGGGCAACCCTCGCCACCATTGGGAGCGTGGCGGTTAAAGATCCCGAACTCTTTGCTTCGTGGGTTAAAAAATACGGACCCGACCAGATCCTGCTCGGTGCAGATGTGAAGAACGAAAAGATCGCGGTAGGCGGGTGGCTCGAAACCACCGACGTGTGGCTGCTTGATTTCCTGCAACGCAACCTGGAACTCGGTCTGCGACAAGTATTTGTGACCGATATCAGCAAAGACGGTAAACTCGAAGGCCCATCATTCGAACTGTACAAAAAAGTAATTGGTGAACTTGAAGATATTCAGCTCATTGCAAGCGGCGGAGTATCAGGGATCGGCGACCTGGAGAAACTTGCCGAAGACGGCCTGCACGGAGCCATTATCGGCAAAGCCATTTACGAAGGCCGTGTGTCGCTGAAAGAACTCACCGCTCTGCAGGAAAGGATGAAAGTGTAATATGCTGACCAAGAGAATCATACCCTGCCTGGACATTAAAGACGGACAGACCGTAAAAGGAGTAAACTTTGTTGACATCCAGTCGGTTGGCGACCCCGTGGAGCTTGCCATTCGCTATGCCGGACAAGGTGCGGATGAACTGGTGTTTCTCGACATTACCGCCACCGTTGAAGGCCGTAAGACCTTTGCCGAACTGGTGAAACGCATCGCACAACACCTCAACATCCCGTTTACCGTTGGCGGAGGAATTACTACCGTAGACGATGCCCGAACTTTGTTGAATGCAGGTGCAGATAAGGTTTCGGTAAACAGCGCTGCTGTCCGTAACCCGCAGCTGATCAACGAACTGGCCGCCGCATTTGGCAACCAGTGCGTGGTAGTGGCCATCGATACTAAATTTGAAGAAGGCGACTGGTGGGTATACCTCAACGGTGGCCGGGTACGTACCGAATTAAAATGCCTGGACTGGGCACTCGAGGCCGAACAGCGCGGCGCAGGGGAGATCCTGCTTACCAGCATGAACAACGACGGCACCAAAGCCGGGTTCGCGCTCGACATTACCGGCGAACTCGCAACGCAACTTAATATCCCGGTCATTGCTTCCGGCGGCGCAGGAACCAAAGAACATTTTATAGAAGTGTTTGAAAAAGCCGGTGCCGACGCCGCACTTGCTGCCAGTATCTTCCATTACGGCGAAATACCCGTACCAGAATTGAAGGCGTTTTTAAAGAAAGAAGGAATTCCAGTCAGGTAAGTAGACTAAAAAATTAACCGCAAAGACCGCTAAGTTTTTTCGCAAAGGGCGCAAAAGCTTTGTGTTCTTTGCGAAAAACCTATGTGCCCTTTGCGGTTAAACTACCTGCAAACAGCATTAAAAATAACACACATGATCGATTTTGAAAAATCAGGCGGACTGGTTCCGGCCGTCATACAAGATGCAAAGAGTGCAAGAGTCCTAATGCTGGGTTACATGAACAGCGAGGCACTCGAACTCACCCG
>JAZKEZ010000185.1:0-7450 GCA_040386675.1 Bacteroidota bacterium
ATCCTTCTTCTATTTTACGCAACAGTGCAGGCCTTGGCTTTTTAAGTCCAGTAATGTAATGATGCAGCTGCTTCTGGTTTACACCGGTGATCTTCTCAAGTGCCGGATTGGTAAATATTCCCTTATAATAATTGAGAATGGCTTCTATTGAGAAATGGTAGGCAATGGAATATTCTCCTTTGACTGCATCCGGAAGCGGATCATCGTCTTCGAGACTGCTCTTTACGTGCCAATTGATCGCTTCTGATATATTTTTTACGAGCTCATCACGCGAACGACCGGTAGCGACACATCCCGGAAGTTCTTCCACAAATGCGCCGAAATTTCCGTCGGTAAATCCGACTTTAACATTGATTGTTGCCATTAGCTTTCGTTTAGTTAAGTCCGGCCTGATTCAGAATACTGCTTACCAGGAAATGATCGAGAGTGTCACCCGGCTTACCATTGATAGTGACCTTTCCCTTTTTGGTCGGGTGAACAAATTGCCTGTGGCTTCCTTTCATTCCTTTCAATTCCCAGCCGTCATCCCGGATAAGCTTCAGCATTTCGCTGACTTTCATTTTCATGCATACGAGGGTTTTTATTTCTCGTAAAGATATACGAATAGTATACCTTTTTGCAACACGAAAAGTTAAAATGGGAAAAATGATTTAACCGCAAAGGGCGCAAAGACCTTCCGCAAAAAACACGAAGAAAAACCCTCTGCGATCTTTGCGTAATTCCTCTGCGCCCTTTGCGGTTAACCAAAACGGCGTCAGCCGTAAATCACGAAAGCTTATCCGCCAGAATCCTCATCTCCACCGTCGGCGAGATCTTCTCATACACGCAGTTGTACACCGCTTCACAAATCGGGATATCCACCTGGAAACGCTTGTTGATCTCCATTACCGATTTCACGGCATAGTAACCTTCAGCCACCATGTTCATCTCGAACTGTGCCGATTTTACGGAGTATCCGCGGCCGATCATAGTTCCGAAGGTTCGGTTACGCGAGAATTGGGAGTAAGCCGTTACCAGCAGATCTCCGAGGTAGGCCGAGGTTTTTACATCGCGGTGTATCGGGTGAACCGCATCCACGAAGCGTTCGATCTCCTGTATGGCATTGCTGATCAGCACCGCCTGGAAGTTGTCGCCGTAGCGCAGTCCGTGGCAAATACCGGCCGCAACGGCGTATACGTTCTTCAGCACCGCCGACCATTCGGTCCCAAACAAGTCGTCGCTGGCAGTGGTCTTTATGTACCTGCAGGCCATTACATCAGCCATCATCCGGGCGTGATCGAGGTTCTGACAGGCAAGTGTGAGGTAAGAAAGCTTCTCAAGGGCTACTTCTTCAGCGTGACAAGGTCCGCAGATGATCCCGATGTTCTCGTAAGGCACCCGGAACTGCTTGTGGAAATACCGCGCAGGAATAGCACTGTACTCCGGAACGATCCCTTTTATCGCACTGAAAATGATCTTCTTGTCCATTCCCTCGATCGGGTAATCCTTGAACAGATCGAAAATAAAAGCCGACGGCGTGGCCATGATCAGCACATCCGACTGCAGCACCTGTTCAAGGTCGCTGGTAAGCGTAATGCGGCTCAGGTCGAGCGTCGCCGATTGCAGGTAATTGGGGTTGTGGCCGAATTTGGTGAGGTAATCGATCGCGTCGGTGTTCCTCATCCACCAGGTCACATTGTCGAGGTTATTGCACAGGATCTTAACGATTGCCGTTGCCCAGCTTCCTCCTCCTACTACACCGTATGTAAGTTCCTTACTCAAGTTCTATGCTATTATTGGTTTTTTAACCGCAGAGGCGCAGAGATCATACGCAGAGATCGCAGAGTCTTAGCGTTCTCTGTGACTTCCTCTGTGCCTCTGTGGTTAAATTATGAATTCTGTCTTTCCGGTCTCATCTGCGGGAAGAACAACACATCCTGTATCGATACCTCTCCCGTTATCAGCATCGCAAGTCGGTCGATACCAATACCGATCCCTGATGTAGGCGGCATTCCGTATTCCAGTGCCCTCAGGAAATCGTAGTCGATGAACATCGCTTCGTCGTCGCCGCGCTCCATCAGTTTTACCTGGTCTTCGAAACGCTCACGCTGATCGATCGGGTCGTTCAACTCGCTGTACGCGTTTGCAATTTCTTTTCCGTTGATGATCAGTTCGAAACGCTCCACAAGCCCGTCTTTCTCGCGGTGCTTTTTGGTTAGGGGACTCATCTCAACCGGGTAATCAGTAATAAAGGTAGGCTGGATATAATGCTCCTCGCATTTTCCGCCAAACAGTTCGTCGATCAGCTTTCCTTTGCCCATGGCCGGAGTCGTTTCGATGTGCAGTTTCTTGCAAACCTCACGAAGTCCGTCTTCATCCATCTGGCTCACATCAATTCCCGTATGCTCGTGGATCGCATCATAAATGCTGATGCGTTTGAACGGTGCTTTCAGGTTCACCACGTTACCGCCAATGGTGGTTTCGCTGGTTCCGTTTACCGTAATGGCCACTTTTTCAAGCAATTGCTCGGTGGTTTCCATCATCCAGATGTAATCCTTGTACGCCACGTAAAATTCAAGAATGGTAAATTCCGGGTTGTGCGTACGGTCCATTCCCTCGTTGCGGAAGTTGCGGCTGAATTCGTATACCCAGTCAAATCCGCCCACGATAAGGCGTTTCAGGTAAAGCTCGTTGGCGATACGCAGGTAAAGCGGGATATCGAGTGCGTTGTGATGCGTAATGAACGGACGTGCCGTTGCTCCGCCGGGAATGCTTTGCAATACCGGGGTATCTACTTCCAGTCCGCCGCGTTCGTTCAGGAACTCGCGGATGGCGTTCACCATTTTTGTGCGTTTGATGAAGGTTTCCTTCACCGCCGGATTCACAATAAGGTCGGCGTAGCGCTGACGGTAACGGAATTCAGGATCGGTAACCGCGTCGAATACGTTTCCGTCGGCATCGGTCTTCACGATAGGAAGTGGCTTAAGCGATTTGCCAAGCAGGGTAAGTTCGGTTACGTGAACTGAGATTTCTCCCACCTGCGTTTTGAATGCAAATCCTTTTACGCCGATAAAATCACCGATGTCCATCAGTTTTTTGAAAACGTCGTTGTACAGCGTCTTGTCTTCTCCCGGACAGATCTCATCGCGGTTCAGGTAGACCTGGATACGTCCCTCGGCATCCATCAGTTCAGCGAAACTCGCTTTACCCATGATCCGGCGGCTCATGAGTCTTCCGGCAAGACATACCTCCTTGAACTTGTCAGGATTCTCATCAAATTCTGCCTTGATAGCAGTTGAATAAACATTAACCGGAAACAGCGGCGCAGGATACGGGTCGATACCCAGTTCCTTCAGTTTGGCCAGTGATTCCCTGCGTAATACTTCCTGTTCGCTCAATGTGGCAACAACACTCATTTTTCAAAAAAATTTGAGCAAAGGTATTGTTTTTCCAACGGCGCGAAAACCGGTAATTCACAGCCGTGTCAAATACAGGCATTCGCGCTGCAACCTGTTTCCGGATGAAGCACGGCCAGAGCTTAACCCTGTATTCATTTTCCGCTTCCAAATCCTTATTATATTTGCACCGCATGAACGAGACAATGAAAAACCTGGTGGCTGATTTTTCAAATCACCTGGACCAGGCGCTTACAATCGGGAGGGAAAACAGCTTTGTTCCCTCAAACAAAGACATCCGCAACATTATTATCACCGGCCTCGGTGGTTCGGGAATTGGCGGAAAGATCATTTCACAGCTGGTTTCAGGCACTTGTCCTGTTCCGATCTACATCAACAACGACTACAAACTTCCCGCTTTTGTGGGTCCCCATACACTCGTGGTTGCCTGTTCTTACAGCGGGAACACCGAAGAAACCCTTTCGTCGGTTGAGCAGTCGCTTGCGGCAGGTGCCGAAGTATTCTGCATTACCAGCGGAGGAAAACTCGCCGAAATTGCCAGAGAGAAAAATCTCGGCGTGATCACGGTTCCCGGAGGCTTCCCGCCACGCGCCGCTTTCGGACTTACTTTCCCTCAACTGTATGCCGCGCTGAACATCTACGGCTTTATCGACAAGCAGTACCAGGCCGTGATCGAACAAGTGATCGGCGTACTTAATGCATCCGAAGAAGACATCAAACGCGACGCATACGTGCTTGCAGAAAAATTGCACGGGAAAACCCCGGTGATCTATTCTGAAGCCGGTTTCGAAGGCGTTGCCATCCGTTTCCGTCAGCAGCTCAACGAAAACAGCAAAGTGCTTTGCTGGCACCACATCCTCCCGGAAATGAACCACAACGAACTCGTTGGCTGGGCCGGTGGAGATGAAAATGTAGCCGTTGTACTGATCCAGAACGAAAGCGACTTTTACCGCACCAAAGAGCGTTTTGTATTCTCTAAAAACGTGATGGGTGATAAAACCTCAACCATTATCGACCTGAAGTCGCAGGGAGACTCGGACCTGTTCCGCGCCCTGTACCTGATCCACCTTACCGACTGGACCAGCTGCTACCTTGCCGATCTGCGCAACGTTGATGCCGTTGAGATCAACGTGATCAATAAACTGAAATCACGTCTCGCCGAATTCTGATCGCCGTGACCAGAGAGGTGATCTTCGAAGATCTCGGCAACATTGAATACAGCGAAGCCTGGGCCTACCAGGAAAAGCTATTTGCCGAAAACGTGGCCGTGAAAATGGCCAACCGCAACGAACCAGATCCGGCTTTGCACCGGGCCACGGTAAATCACCTGCTGTTCTGTTCGCATCCTCACGTGTATACGCTGGGCAAAAGCGGCCACGAAGAATACCTGCTGCTCGATGAAGAGGGACTGAAGCAGCACGATGCCAGCTATTTCAAGATCAATCGCGGCGGAGACATTACGTATCACGGTCCCGGACAGATTGTGGGTTACCCGATCTTCGACCTGGAATTGTTCTTTACCGATATTCACCGCTACCTCCGCACACTCGAGGAAGCCATCATCCTGACACTTGCCGAATACGGTATAAAAGGAGGGCGGATCAAGGAATACACCGGTGTCTGGATCGATTCGGAAGATCCCGTAAAAGCCAGGAAGATCTGCGCGATGGGCGTGAAATGCAGCCGCTGGATCACCATGCACGGTTTTGCATTCAACGTAGCCGCCGACCTGAGTTACTTCGACCATATTATTCCCTGCGGAATCAAAGACAAAGATGTAACCAGCCTGGAGAAAGAACTGGGCCGTACGGTTGATGTGCAGGAAGTACAGGAGAAGCTGAAGATTAACCTGGCTAACCTGTTTGATTTTGATTTTGCGTAGTTCAACAGCGCAACGTTGAAAACATAACACCGCCGTTGCACTTCGCTTGCTGCCGCAACCTACATTTGTTATAACTCATGGTGAATTACATGCCGTTCGTCGTTTTATCCGGCACAGTGGCAAAATATTTGCCCATGATTGCCGTATTTAGTTACCATCAGAAGATTTTTTTATCCCCCTCCCGTTTATGTTAAACAAGCGAATTTTAATACCAACAGACTTCACAGGAGTGGCAGAAACCGCCATTACCCATGCGACTCACACCGCAAAGGCGATCGACGGTGAAATCTGGTTACTGCACATCATTGAGCCCGGTACGGAGAAAAGTACCGCACAAGACAAACTGCAATCTGAGATCGACCTGGTGAAATCCATTTCTCCGGATACGCATGTGGAAGTACTGATTCGCGAAGGGACCATTTTTGAGGACATTACCCTTGCGGGCAGAGAGCTGGGTGCTCACCTTATTTTTATGGGAACCCACGGCGTGAAAGGCTTCAAGCAATTTGCTACAGGCAGTCTTGCGCTGAAAGTCGTTACCGGTTCTACCGTTCCTTACGTAATTGTACAGGACCGCCAGATGGACAAAGGCGGATACTACAACATTGTAGTGCCGATGGGACTTCACAAGGAAGCCAAGCAAAAGCTGGTTAACGTGGCCAACATTGCCCGTTACTTCAACTCAACGGTTCACATTGTAACTCCTGATGAGAAAGATGAGTTCCTGGCCAATACCGTAAAGCTGAACCTGAAGTTTACCAAGCATTTCTTCGAAGAGCGTGAGATCCCTTACACGGTAACCATCTGTAAGCACGGCAGCGGAACCAAGTTTGCCAACGACATTCTCGATCACGCACAAAACATCAATGCCGACCTGATCTGTATCATGAACCACCACGAAAGCGGGATCCTGAACATTCTCGGGCCATCGCTGGAGCAGGTGCTGATCACCAATCACGCGAAAATACCGGTAATGCTGGTCAACAAGAAAGCGACCTCAGTTGGGGTTGGAGTTTTCCAGAGCTAATTCAGGATATTTCTCAGGAGACATTACGCGCTCCTTTATTTCTTCAAGCCTGGCCAGTTTCTGTGGCCGGGCTTTTTTACGCGCATATTCGGTGTGGAAAACGTGCTCCGAAAGGAAGCGCACCTGTATCTTGTCCCACTCGTACATGTTCTTCACGTATTTGCGCTCCAAAAGCTCTCTGCCGAGGGCGTTGGCAATGTCGTGGAACTCTTCTGAACCGAGATAGAACAGATCGGCGTCGCAAATGATCTTTTCGAGATGGGTTTTCGGGACCTGCGGAACTTTGGTCGCCAGGATCAGGTGCCTGATCTCCTCGATCTGCTTTTCGTTATACCCGAAGTTAGGAAGGATGCGTTCGGCGATACCGGCACCCAGCTCCTCATTATTCTCGTAAGATTCGGTGAATCCTGCGTCGTGCAACAGCGCTGCAGTCTTCAGGTAAAACAGTTCTTCGCCCGAAATGCCTTCTGCCAGCGCGATCTCCTCTACCGCCCGCTCAACGGTAAGTGTGTGGTGAAGTCCGTGGTAATACAGGTTTTCAGGAAGGTTTTTCGCCAGGAAGCTGATCACGTACTTCTCCAGGTTCCGGTAATCCATCTTGCTGTAAAAGTGCAGGTTGACGTACTCCCAGAACATTTGGGTGGGCTGTCTGCCGGCCCCGTCAACCGAAAGCTCGCGTTTGATGCCGTCTACAAAATACATGCTGAGCACGCCTTTGTTTTTTGCAGGAAGCTGTCCGCGGTAGGTAAAATCGAAAAATGGTTCTACAAGGCTGTGTGTTCTTCCGGAGATGTTCACTTTTTCGATCACGCCGGTTTCTTCCATGCGGTGCGCCACGTTCACGGTGTTTCCCCAGACATCATAAGCAAATCGTCGTTTTCCAACTACTCCGGCGGTAGCCTCGCCGGTATGGATCCCGACTTTCAGGTCGAGAAAATCCTCGCCTTTCGCAATAAATTCTTTTTTCAGCTGGATGATCCAGTCCTGGATTTCCAGTGCTGCGATCACCATATCGACCGGGTGCGTTTTGTTCCGGTTCGGCAATCCGCCGGCACACATGTAACTGTCGCCGATGGTTTTGATCTTCTCCAGCCGGTATTTGCTGATGATCTCGTCAAACTTGCTGAAGTACTTGTCGAGGATTTT
>JAZKEZ010000185.1:7460-13920 GCA_040386675.1 Bacteroidota bacterium
GGATTTTCACCAGGTCAGTCGGTCGGTAAGTCTCTGCGATCTGGGTAAAACTCTTGATGTCGGTAAACATCACCGTGATTGAGCTGTAATGCTTGGGCGAAACCTTGCCTTTGGCTTTCAGCTCCTCGGCCACATCTACCGGGAAGATGTTGTGAAAGATCTGGTCGAGCTTCTTCTTTTCCTTCAACAGCGCAGCCTGCTGACTTTCGATCTTGGCTTTCTGATTAGAGATCTCGCGGATCTTTTCGTCGATCAGCCGGTCGAGGTTGGCATTCTGCTTTTTGATCAGTGCCAGCCGGTTGAGGTAAAAAAGGGTAAAGGCGAGCAAAAGACTGGCCGTTACGACAATGATCAAACGTAAACTTTCCGATTCCATCGGCTGATTTTTTCTTAACCGCAGAGGCACAGAGGCCACCGCGGAGGGCACAGAAACCAATTCTCCGCGTTCTCCGCGAAAAATCTCTGTGCCTCTGTGGTTAACTACTTATGCCTTTGGCGCAGCCGCCACCGAAGATGCCGTAAGCGTCTCGACATCTCTGTCGAACAGATACAGTCCGCCTTTGTCGCTGCCAATCAGCTTCAGTTTGTCGAGGATCGTGCGGGCAAGTGCTTCTTCTTCCATTTGCTCGCTTACGTACCACTGCAGGAAATTATGCGTGGTGTAATCCTTTTCCTCCAGGCACAGGTGAACCATTTTGTTGATTTCGTCGGTAACCTTGGTTTCGTGCTCGTACAATTCGCGGAATACTTCCTCAGGCGAGCGGAAATTGGTCTTCGGCTCTGGGATAGCCGGGATTTTCGCCTGTCCGCCGCGCTCGTTGATGAACTTGATCAGCTTGAGCATGTGCAGGCGCTCTTCATCAGAGTGCTTATACAGGAATCCTGAAATGCCTGCATATCCTTCGTTTTCTGCCCATGAGGCCCAGGCCAGGTAGTACTGTGAAGAAGTTCCTTCCATTTCAACTTGTTTGTTCAGGGCACCCTGAACCTTCTCTGAAAGCATGATTATGGTATATTAACGGTTAAATAATTCCTAGTTGACTGAATATTACTTGAAATAAATGAAATTTCGGCTGTAAATCTATCATAAATAGTTATTCTTGGATTTTTAATCCGCGAAACGGATAACAAAACTCCCCCGGGCACAGACTTTGTTCCCACCCTTCACCATTCTTACAATCTACCATTAATATGGCCAAAAAACAGAGTAAAAAGGATAGCGTTTCCATTCGGGAACTGCTGGCCAAAGGAATTTTCCAGATTTTAAAGACCTCCCCTCAAAAGGAATTCAACTATAAACAGATCTCTGCGATGTTGTTGGTGAAAGACCAGGACACGCGCAACCTCGTGGTGGAGGTGCTGAAAAGCTTTCTCGCCAGCGGAATTGCCCAAAGCTCAATCCCGGGCAAATACAAATTCAAACACCAGGAAGATTTCCGCATTGGTGTGGTCGATGTGACCCGTAGCGGATCGGGCTACCTGCTGCAGGACGAAGGCGACGACCTCTACATCCAGCCCGAATTCATGGGTTCTGCCTTTCACGGCGATAAGGTTAAGGTGAAAACCTTCCTGGCCAAACGCGGCAAACGACTGGAAGGCAAAGTGGTTGAGGTCGTGGAACGCGCCAAATCGGCTTACCCGGGCGTGATCGAGATCCAGAAAAACCATGGCTTCTTTATTCCCGACAACCAGAAAATGCACGTCGATTTCTTTATCCCCAAGCAAAACCTGCACGGTGCCGAACACGGCCAGAAAGTGCTTGTCGCGCTGGAAAGCTGGGAGAAATCAGACAAGAACCCGATCGGGAAAGTGGTCAAAGTGCTTGGTAACCCGGGCGAGATCGATGCCGAGATCCACGCCATCCTTGCCGAATTCGATCTTCCTTACGAGTTCCCGGAACACGTAGAGGAAGCTGCCGCGAAACTCTCGATCGAATTATCGCCTGAAGAAGTTGCAAAACGCCGCGATTTCCGCGACACCACTACGTTCACCATCGACCCGTTTGATGCGAAAGACTTTGATGACGCGCTTTCTGTAAAACACCTCGAAAACGGAAATTACGAGATCGGTATCCACATTGCCGATGTGAGCCATTACGTAGTGCCCGGAACTATTCTCGACAAAGAAGCGCTCAACCGCGCCACCTCTGTTTACCTGGTAGACCGCGTGGTACCGATGCTTCCGGAAGTACTGTCGAACGGATTGTGCTCACTGCGTCCCAACGAAGATAAACTGTGTTTTTCGGCGGTGTTCGAAATCACTCCGAAGGCGCAGGTGCAGGATGCGTGGTTCGGTCGCACGATCATTCACTCCAACCGCCGCTTCACTTACGAGGAAGCCCAGGAGATGATTGAGGGCGGAGAGGGCGATTTTAAGGAAGAAATCCTGTTGTTGGATAAACTTGCCAAGATCATGCGCAAAGAGCGCGTTAAAAACGGCGCTATTGAGTTTGGAAGCGAGGAAGTAAAATTCAAGCTGGATGAAAACAGCAAACCGATTGGTATTTATCAAAAGGTGATGAAAGACAGCAACAAGCTGATCGAGGAATTCATGCTGCTGGCCAATAAGAAAGTCGCCGAAATTTTTGGGAAACCCAAGACTCCGAAGCCTTTCGTCTACCGTATCCACGACCTTCCAGATCCCGAGAAGCTCAAAATGCTGAAGGATTTCATCAAGAATTTCGGTTACAAGCTCCAGCATGTAGAGGGCAAAAGTGCGGCGTATGCGCTTAACCAGCTGCTGGCCTCAGTCGCCGGAACCACCGAAGAAGGCATTATCAAGCAACTCGCGGTACGTTCTATGGCCAAAGCGATCTACAGCGGCGACAACATCGGTCACTACGGACTGGCTTTCGATCACTACACGCATTTCACATCGCCGATCCGCCGTTACCCGGATATTATGGTACACCGACTGTTGCAGCAGCACATCGACGGTCACCAGGAGCGCGATCTTAAAAACCTTGAGCTGCAGGCCAAACACAGTTCCATGCAGGAACGTAAGGCAGTTGATGCCGAACGTGCTTCGATCAAGTACATGCAGGTGCAGTACATGATCAACAAAGTGGGAGAGCAGTTCGACGGCATTATCTCCGGACTTTCTACCTGGGGCATGTACGTGGAGATCATCGAAAACAAGTGCGAGGGAATGGTTCCGCTGCGCGGCATGAAAGACGACCATTACGAATTCATCGACAGCAAATACACTGTTGAAGGCCAGCGCTGGGGCCGGGTTTTCCACCTCGGCGACAAGATCCGGATCGAGGTAAAAGGCGCGGATCTGATCAAGAAGCAGCTCGATTTTGAGTTTGTGGATCCGATGAAGGTGTAAGTTTTTTGCTGCGGGGTTGCGACCGAAAGGAGGGGGTTTCTAGCTGCGCTCGAAATGACGATATTTTCGCTCGAAATGACGAGGTTGTAAAAAAGGAGAAAGAAAAAGGCCGGTTAAATTAACCGGCCCTTTTTATATTTTCAAATCTCAAGTTCGAAGGTACTCCCCCTCCTCAACTTTCAATTCTCAATTCTCAACTTTCAATTATTTAGGCATTACCACAGTATCCACAACGTGGATCACACCGTTGCTCTGGTATACGTCTTTGATGGTTACGTATGAAGTACCGCCTTTTTCGTCAGTAAGTTTCAATTTAGCACCGTCCATAGAAGCAGTAAGTTTTCCGCCTTCTACAGTAGTAAGGGTCGCTTTACCGTTACCAGCTTTGATAGCAGCAGCGATAGCTTTAGAATCCATTTTACCGGCTACAACGTGGTAGGTAAGTACTTTGGTAAGGGTTGCTTTGTTCTCTGGCTTAACCAAAGTTTCTACAGTTCCTTTAGGAAGTTTGTCGAAAGCAGCGTTGGTTGGAGCAAATACAGTGAATGGTCCTTTAGAAGAAAGAGTCTCAACAAGACCTGCAGCTTTAACCGCAGCTACAAGGGTTGTGTGATCTTTAGAGTTAACTGCGTTCTCAACAATGTTTTTTGAAGGATACATCGGAGCACCGCCTACCATAACTGTTTTTTCTTGTGCACTTGCTGTGTTAGAAACTGCAACAGATGTGAATGCGATAGCTGCGAATAGAATTAGCTTTTTCATGATTTTGTTTTTGTCGTTTTGATTTGTTGAATGTTGCAGGGAGTTACGACGAAAACAAAAAGCCCGGTTTTCACCGGGCCTTTAAATTAATGTTAAGAAAAGCCAACGGCCAGTAAAATCAAGGCCTTCAGCGTTTCAAAATTTAGAAGAAGTTTAGTTTTTTCTCCAATTCCTCTT
Source organism: Bacteroidota bacterium (assembly GCA_040386675.1). Classification (GTDB taxonomy): domain Bacteria; phylum Bacteroidota; class Bacteroidia; order Flavobacteriales_D; family Luteibaculaceae; genus DASUEB01. Next base: position 11,730 of record JAZKEZ010000185.1, read on the forward strand.
TGTAAGACCCGCCGATCGGGATCAGTTTGTTGGCATGTTCTTCTACCACAAGGTTGGCGTATTCAATGTATTTGATCTTGTCGATGCGCACGATGAACGAGCGGTGCACCCGGATAAACTTATCCGTAGGCAGTTTCTTGGCGATGTCTTTCATCGTACTGTGGATCGTGTAGCGGGTATCCTTCGTATTGATCACCACGTAATCCTTCAGCGCTTCCACGTAATAAATGTCGTCGCCCTTCAGCTTCATGTACTTCGACTTCGATTTTACGAAGAAGCTGTCGCGGTTCTCGTCGTTTTCTACCAGCGAGAACAACAGATCGCGTTCTTTCAGCAGCTCGATCTCCTTGTCGAATTTGTACAGCGTCATCTCGATCGCCGTTTTCAGGTCGATTTCCTTGAACGGTTTTACGATGAAACCGTGCGGCTCGCTGATCTTGGCTTTCTCCAGCGTGTCGGCGTCGGTGTTTGCCGTAAGATAGATGATCGGAACGTTGATCTCGCGTTTGATGGCTTCTGCTGCCTCGATCCCAGACATTTTGCCCTTCAGCATAATGTCCATCAGGATTACGCTTGGCTCGGTATCGAGTGCGATTTCAATGGCATTCTCGCCGGTGGCAGCCGTTCCCACCACGTTGTACCCAAATTTTTTTAAACTCAGTTGAATGTCCTTCGCAACAATGCTCTCGTCTTCAACAATCAGTACGTTCACTTTTGACATGTGATAGAAATAATTCGGTTAAATCCTTTTAAATTCAGGGTTACAAGGTAAATGTATCACAAAAATCGAATCCTGAACTATCTCCGTTTCGCAACCACCTTTTTTTCCTTTTTATCGTTGTCTTTTACGGGTACTCCGTTCACTTTTATCAGCTGGTTATCCTTGTATTCGCTTTTTACATACAAGCTTCCGTCTTCCTGGTTCAGGGTCCACACGCCGGTTTTCGATCCCACTTTGTACAGGCGTACTTCTTTTATCAGCCCGTTGGGGAAATAGTAAGTGTGTAGGCCGTCTTCCGCACCATCTTTGTAGAGGCCTTCAAAGCTTTTGTCTTTTTTGTCCTCGTCGTAATACCCGATCCACATCCCGTCTTTGTTGCCATCGCGGTATTTCCCGATCTCCATGTGGTCACCTACCTGGTAAAACCATTCGCCGACTCTTTTCCCGTCAACATATTTTCCATTGAGAACCATGTATCCGAGGCGGTCGTATTCAACGGAAATTCCGTCTTCCACCCCGTTTTTGTAGGATTCTTCGCGGTGAACTTTGTTGTTTTCGTAGTACCAGGTCCATTTTCCATTGGGAATGTCTCTTTTGTAAGATCCTGTTTGCTCCACCTGTCCGTTGCGGTAAAAGTATTTCCACTCATCGATCTTCTTCCCGTCGAGATATTTTCCCTGTGCCTTGATCTCACCGGTTTCGTAAAAAAACTTCCAGAGGTCCTGTTCGCGGCCCATGTTGTCGATCAATCCCTCGGCAAGTTTTACATCCTGATCGTATTTGGTGGATTTTACAAGGTTTCCGTTCTCGTCGTATTCTTTTACAAAACCCTGTAGTTTACCGTCGCGGTAAGTGCCGAGTGTTTTCAGTTTGGCGCCGGGATAATAGGTTTTCCGTTCTTCGAGAATATCAACTTCTTTGGAACTTTCGGCCAATTTATCGTCTTCGTAACGATAGATCGCAATCAGCTTTCCGTCGATATCATATTCCTTGAAAATCCCGCTTTTCTTTCCTTCCAGGTATCCTCCAACCAGGCGGTTAATGCCGTTGGTGTGGAATTCCACCCATTTTCCCTGTTTCAGGTTTTCGCGGTTGTAGCGGTTGATCTCATCCCTCGAAACCAGTGCGTCTTTGTTGTACTTGAGCAGCGCTACTATCCTGCCGTCTTTCTCGTATTCAAATCCTTCTCCATCTCTCAGGTCATCGAGAAATGTGACTTTGGTTTTGATCTCGCCGGTCTCGAAGAAGGTAAGTCCTTCACCCTGGCGTTTGTTGTCCACAAAAAATACCTTGTCGGTCAACTTTCCGGATTCGTATTTCCAGGAATAGCCGTTTTTGCGGTCCTCGCCGTAGCTTATCTCGGCACTGAGCGTGCTGTCTTCGTTGTAGAATTTCCAGATCCCGTCGAGCAGCAGATTTTTTCGGTTCCCCGCCGATTTGATGGTTCCGGATTCGTAGTAATTTTTCCAG
>JAZKEZ010000185.1:13930-14160 GCA_040386675.1 Bacteroidota bacterium
TTTCGTAAATCCTTCGCTTGCAATTTTTCCATTGGGATAGGTCAGTTTGTTGTACCCGTCACTTTTCATTGTCGGTTGGCCAAAGGTATGCAATTGCACCCCCAGCAGAATTAGCCCGACGATGGCCAATGGTTTTGAACACGCTGACGACATTATCATTATATCTTTTAAATTTTAAAAAAGGAATATGGTATTATATAAGCTGTTAGTACTGTTAGCAAACGGAATCG
>JAZKEZ010000186.1:0-4085 GCA_040386675.1 Bacteroidota bacterium
TCAAGCGAAATGCCCGGCTCGTACTTCCTGCGCTCACGTACCGGGTTGGTGCGGGTAAACAAGTGCCCGCGGGTACGATAGGCATTGATCAGGTTGATCACTTTGAACTCGGTAGGAACCTCTTTCGAGTTTACCGCAGTAGGTGCGCCTGGCAGTACAGGGTAGTTGGACTGCGCAAACTCAAAACCGTCAAAAAATTTCTTCCAGGTTAGGTCAACCGACTCGGGGTTGCTTAGATAATCTTTGTACAAGCTGTCTACAGAAGCAGAATCCAGATTACTCAGATATGAGAATTTATCCATGGGATAGTCGTAAATGGACGGCAAAAATACAATTTTACCAGTTGTCAAATGGTTTTTTAGCGATTCTCTTTCACCCGGGCGATCAATGTCCGGTCATCCCCGACAACCGAATCTGCATTTAAAGTCTTAGAACTTTGAATGCTAAACTTAATACCCCGTTAACATTGGCAACACAAAACACTTACTATCAAACGTTTACGTAAACAAAAATGCATTAAAAGGCTTGCATTGCCACATTTCACCACCCGCTCCGACACAAGCAACCGGCCTGATTTTGAGGGGTCTTCACCCTTAAATTCACCACCTCAAAACGAGCTTCTATTGAATAAATGAAAAAGTTCTCCCTATCCTGTATCCTGTTGTGCCTGTGTTTTTTTACGTTTAGCCTGAAGGCTCAAATCTCGTTTCAAAACCCAAGTTTTGAACAAACGAGCGGAGGGATACTTGGGACAACCGCAACCAACTGGCCGTTCTGCAACGGATCTACGGATGTGGAACCAGGGGTTTTCTCAACCGGAGCGGCAGATGAAGGGACCAAATACCTTGGTTTCTGGGACGGGGGAGCTACGGCATACGCCGGGATCACCCCAAAACTGGGCGAAGGAACGATGCAGCAGATCAAGCAAAATGGCATCGCTTGTCCGCTGGTGATAGGCAAGACTTACACCTTCCAGCTCAGCGTTAAAGCCAATTCTACTTCTTATTCTCCCGGTGCACTTGGATTCGTTGGCGGATTCGGTCAATGTGCCCCGACCATTCTTTTCTGGAGAAGCGACGGCCCGGGAATGCCTGCCCTGAACGCCACCTGGAAACGCTACTCTGTAACCTTTACTGCCGACAAAGCCTATACCTGGATCGGTTTCTACGCGATTAACCGCACCGGGAACGAAGACGTTCAGCTCGATAACCTTTCTACCATTGTTAAAGTAGACGGTACGGTTACATCAACCAATCTTACCTGTGCCGCAGGCGGTTCGATCAAGTACACTCCGCCGGCCACAGGCGGACCATTTAACGTAACCATTAAGAATGCCGCAGGTGTAAACCAGACACTTACCGGCTTTACCGCCTCCAATCTTCCTGCCGGAACTTACACGGTTACGGTGATCGACCAAAGCGAGTCCTGTCCTGTACCCAGTGTATTTACAGTAACCCTTACCGGCCTCCCACCGATTACCGGCACCGTTTCTACAGCACAAACCCTTTGTGAAGGAGCCGCTGCCGAATTGAAATTCACCTCCACCTCTGCCCGTTCACCACTCAACGTCTCGTGGTCAGGTCCGAATGTTGCGGCACCCACCAGCGCCAGTACCACGGCTACTCCCACCGAGAACGCTACGTATACGGTAACTGTAACTGATCCGGCAGACCCGAGTTGCGTATTCACTCAGACCGTGGTCATCACCGTACTGAAAACCGACCCGGGAACCGACGGAACCGTAACGCTCTGTACCAATAGCGCTCCGGTAGACCTGATGACCAAAATAGGCGGAACACCCGATCCCGGAACCTGGACCACACCATCGGGAGCACCGTTTACCAACCCGCTTGACCCTGCAACGGCAGCATCCGGCGATTATACGTTTACAGCAAAAAAAGGCTCGTGCCCGGCAAAAACCTCGAAGGTCACCGTGACCATCAACACCATTCCCAATGCAGGAAACGACGGGATCACCACTATTTGCCACAACGACAACAACATCAACCTGTTCGACTTCCTTACAAATGAACCTCCCGGCGGAAAATGGGCCGGACAAGGCGTAAATACAAACAGCGGAATGCTGAACGGCAGCGGTCTCAATACCGGGACCACCCCGAAAGACTACACATACACGTACATCGCTGCCGGACTTGCACCCTGCCCGAACGACACTGCCAGGGTTGTGGTTACCGTGCGTCCGCTGCCCGCAGCCACTTTCCAGACCATTCAGCCTTTTTGCAAGGGAGAAACCAGCTTCATTCCACTGAACCTTACCGGAACACCACCCTTTACCGTCACCTACCGCGAAAACGGAACAGTTGGCACGCTTACCGGGATCAGTCCGGGCGACAAACTCGAGATCACACCGGGCAATGCTACCAATACCTATTCTATCGTTTCGGTAACTGATGGCGGAACACCGCCGTGCACCAGCGTTGCCACCTCATCCATCACCGTAAAACTCCTGAATCCTCCTGCGGTGAGTGTAGACTCACTGGTATGCAACAGCATCAATACCGGCTATACCGCTTATCTAAGCATGACCGGCGGAGACGCACCGAGCTACACGATCAACACGCAGGCTGTAACCGGGACAAAATACGTGAGTCCACTCATCTCATCGGGAACGCCCTTCAGCTTTGCCATGAACGACAAGAACAATTGTCAGCCGCAGTCGATCGTTACGGGCACCAAAGTGTGTAACTGTTCTACCACCGCAGGAACCATGGCCAGCCCGACTCTTGAAACCTGCGAAGACCTTCCTATCACTGCAAAAAACAACGGGAATCATTTCAAAGACGGTAACGATGTATTGGTATTCATTCTTCACGACGGCGCAGGAAGCACACTGGGCCGGGTGATCGCGGTAAACAAGACCACACCGGTTTTCCAGTACGATTCTGCATGGGGCATCCAGTACGAAACCCCATATTATGTTTCTACTGTGGTCGGCGACGGACTGGCTTCCGATCCGACCATGGTCGATCTTAGCAACCCCAACGGTTGTCTTTCAGTAGCCATCGGGCAGCGGGTTATTTTCCACCAGTTGCCGAATGCCAATGCGGTACTCGATACCAACCAGATCTGTATCGGAAGCACAGCCAATATTGTTTTCGGATTTACAGCAGGAAATGCGCCGTACAGCCTTACAATGACCGGCACACCGAACATTACTGCAAAAGACAACGTGAGCAACACCTCACCGCTCACACCGGCGAACACAGGTATGTTCAACTATGTAGTGACCAGGGTTACCGATAAGTTCTCCTGCTCTACTGCGCTGAACATCCCCCTGCAATTGCTGGTGGTTGAAAGGCCGGACACAATGAACAGCCGCATTACCTGTAATGCTACCAATACGGCGTACACTGTAACATTCGACATTTTCAACGGACATCCGTCGAGCTATACCGTAAACGGACTTCCTTCGGCGGCTGCTTACACCAGCGCTCCCGTTCCTTCGGGAAGCCCGTTCCAGTTTGACATCAACGACAAGAACAATTGTTCGGTGGTGAGCATGACCGGCACGCATATCTGTCCGTGTGTGAGCAAGGCCGGAACCACCGTTTCAGGAAGCTCCGCATCACCCTTGGAAATTTGCGAATACAATTCGGCCTGGATCAAATTCAACCAGGATCAGACCTTAGACGCCAACGATGTAAGATCTTATATCCTGGTGAGCGACAATTCGAATTCCCTGGGTTCGGCAATGGTACAGTATCCGGCGGTATCCGGCGACAGCGTAATGATTTCATTCGACAATACCATTATGTCGCCCGGCGTGGTCTATTACCTCTGGCCGGTTGCCGGCGACAGCGACCTGACCCGGAATGTAGACCTCGGAGCTTCGTGTATGAACATCGGCCCGGGAACACCGGTGCGGTTTATAGCCATCCCACGAGTGAGCCTTACCGGCAACGCCCTGATCTGCCAGGGAGACAGCACCACACTGACCTTTAATGTAAGAGGAAACGGGACCGTGAGGTTTACCCTGATTGGAAGCGACGGCTCTTCGCTTGCGCTGCAATCTGCCGCATCAAACAGCTACACTACCGTGGTAAAGCCAGACATCACCAAGGCAA
>JAZKEZ010000187.1:0-31550 GCA_040386675.1 Bacteroidota bacterium
GGAGGAGTTCCAGCAACGCCGCAAACACATCGCCATCGTGGTAGGAAGAGACGGGAAATACAGTGGACTGGTTACCCTGGAAGACATTGTAGAAGAAATAGTGGGAGACATTGATGATGAGTTTGATGACGAAGAGGTGATCTATTCGAAGATCGATGACCGGAATTATATTTTTGAGGCCCGTACCGCGTTATCCGACGTGGAGAAAGTGATCGGTGCTGAACCCGGCTCATTGGCAGATCAATATCCCGACTTCTCACTTTCAGCACTTGTACGTGAGCTGACAGGCAGAATTCCGGGAAAGATGGAAACCATCGGATTTCACAACCTGGTCCTGACCATAGAAGCCGCCGACAAACGACAGATCAAACGCATTAAAATCACCGTAAACAAATGAAGTTAGTCAAGTACCTGGTGTATACACTGATTGCCGTACTCACCTGCTCATGCGGAGAGGAAGCTGTGCCCAAACCACAGTCTTACTTCAGGATCGAACTGCCCCGGAAAACATACAATCCAGTCGATACATTGTCCTGTTTTGCTTTCGAGCTTCCTGACTATGCTTTCGTAAGGGTGTCGCCTGATATGCCTGCAGGAGAACGCTGCTGGTACAATGTGTACTACCCGAGATTCAAAGCTGAAGTTTATCTTACCTATAAGAAGATCGATAAGGATGTGACACTTGCGGACCTGAGCGAAGACCTGTATCAAACTGCATACGGACACAGCGTCAGGGCCGATAACATTACATCAGCTGTCTACTCATATCCCGAACAGCGCAAATCGGGAGTGATCTACAAGGTAGATGGAAATGTAGCGTCGCAGGTGCAGTTTTCGGTAACCGATAGTTCTGCCAACTTTGTAAGGGGTTCCCTATACTTCGCCTGTACGCCCAACAAAGACAGTCTCGCCCCGGTGGTAGAATTTATCCGGAAAGACATCGACCATATGATCAGGACTTTTCGCTGGAAGTGAATTTCCGGCAATGAATGATCACTTTCTTGCCGCCGGATGTCGTAGTCGCAAAAAGGTATTCGTCTCCACCGGTTGAAAAACCAAGCTTCTTATGGATTTCCTCCGGTTTAAGCGGGAAGTTTCGAACAGTGATATTGGCTTTCTTACCTGGTATGATTTTACTGAATTCTTTCTTGTCCAACGGGTAAGTACCCAGGATCCGGAAACTTCTTCCCGGGAAATCCGTAACCGGCAGGGCAGAGGTAAACAGGTGCGAATTGGCTTCGAGCTTTTGTAACTCATAACGTGAGCCGGCAAGATCACCTGCGCCCGCTTTTAAGATCGCTGCGTTCGGTTCATACAGATATGCTAACGGCTCAGAATAGGTGATGGTCGCAGTCTTTGCTTCTTCCAATGTAGCACTCAGCGGTAGTTGTGCTGTGTCAAGATTAACACACACCAGTTCAGTGTCATGATCGCCCAGACAGATCTCAATAAGCAGTTCTTTGCATTCATTCTTTACCGCGACCACGTGAACGCTTTTCAGGTTCCTGCCAAATGCCTGCTTCAATCGTGAAATATCAAACAAGGGCGAAAGTTTCGCGACCAGTACCGCATGATTATCGAGCAGGAGAGGAGCGAGCTGGGTCAAATCCGGTGAGCAGTCTTCCAGTAGGAAAACCTTCTTCTGGTTTTCGTCCCTCCTGGCCGGATCGCAAAAAAAGTAGGCCCCGCTTTTGGGTGGATGTTGTTCCAGGAACGCTGTCAGTTCAAGATTGAAAACGGTAACGTTTGTGAGTTGCAGTGCCCTGAAATTGTTTTCTGCCAGGTTGCAGAGGTATTCCTGCCGCTCTACGTAATTCATGCTGCCGGCAATGCTGGCTATGGCAGCGGCGTCTACCCCGAATCCACCGGTAAGATCGGTAACCTCTGCTGCTTCGGGAAACAACCGTTGCTTGTAAAGGGCGGTATATTCTGAAGAACATTGCTCCATGGCCTGTGTTTCCGGGAATACTACTCCCGGGGCATTTAACCAGCCGGGTAATTTTTGTTCGGCTTTTTTCCTGGATGAGAGTTGCATCGAAAGATCACGCGGGGTAAGTCCCTCAAAAGGAGACGGTTTTAACGTAATGCTGGTAGGAGCAGCATCTTTATGTGCAACGAGATATTCCCGAACCGGCTCACTGGACAACAGCGCTATTTTCTCAGGAGATAAAGAAATCATACAGCTCAATTAGCACAGAAGAAGCAGACAGCAGATCAGGCAACAAACGCCTTGCGTACGCGGTGGTTGAAATACGTAACGGCTGTCAGTAGTCCAAGTGCGCCGATCTGGTGAAGAACACCGATCCATACAGGAACACCTCCTCTTGAAAGAAGGATAGTGGCCACGCCAAAAGTGAACTGGACCGCAACGGCAATGGTGAGATAAATGATACTCCGGTTCTGGGTAAGCGAGACTTTCATTCCACGCATTTCCCACCAGATGTAGGCTACAAATCCTACTACAATGAACGCGAACCAGCGGTGAATGAATTGCACTCCGTCTTTGTGATTGGTGAAATTTTCAAAGAATCCGCCCATACCGGTAACGTTCTCGGGCATGAACTCACCGTTCATCAACGGCCAGGTGTTGTAGATCGTACCGGCATTAAGTCCGGCAGTGAATGCACCGTAAACGATCTGGATATATACTACTGCAAACAGGATCAGCCCGAGTTTCTTGATCAGGTCGAACGCCGAATTGGTGTTTTTCCTGCGATCGTATTTTATATCAAGAGCGGTCCACAGGATGTAAACAAACAGCGTAAAGGCAGCAACGAGGTGAATGGCCAGGCGATAATGACTTACGTCGGTTCTTTCCTTCAGTCCGCTGGTGACCATGAACCAGCCTAGGCTGCCTACAATGGCGCCTCCGAGCAGAATGAAAAGGCAACGGCGCATCAGCCAGCCTTTGATCAGTCCTTTTCTCCAGAAGATCAGGAAGGGAATAAGAAAAGCAAGTCCCATCATACGGCCCCAGAGCCTATGCAGGTATTCCCAGAAGAAAATGAATTTGAATTCACTGATGGTCATGCCCTGGTTCACCAGCTGGTATTCCGGGGTAGCCTGGTACTTTGAGAATTCTTCCTGCCATTTCCCGGCATTCATCGGGGGCAGGGTTCCGCTTACCACGTTCCATTCTGTGATGGAAAGGCCACTTTCAGTAAGACGCGTTATTCCGCCGATGAGCACCATTATGCCAATGAGTACGCAGCCAATGATTAGCCATTTGTAGACGGGACGCAGTATCTCCATGTAATCGGTGATGATAGGTTCCCAAAACTACAAAATAAAAAAGGGCCCGGAAGTGGGCCCTTAAAAAAATCGTGTTATGGCAGCTTAGCGGATCATCCGCTTCACAATGGCAAAAATGCCGGGGACCGCCATGGTAATCGTATTCAGTGCAGTAACCTTACCTGAAGCGGCAGGTTTTGTTTCATCCTTTTTATCCGATTTATCGTCGATCTTCTCGTAAGAAACTTCAGATACCACGATCTCAACCGATTTTACCTTGTACTGTCCGTCGTTCAGTTTTTCGATGGCTGCGATCATTTCCTTCTCGGTCACTTTCTTATCATCGAATTCAATCGCTGCAAAATCGTCGGCTTTTCTTTCCGGGTCAAAATACACCCTGGTCACTTTAACTCCGTCGATCTTTTTCAGGCAGCCTTCAATGGCACCGGTACACATCTTCGAACAGCTCATACCGTCTACAGCGATCTTAGCCGTGCACTTCTGTACATTGGCATCCTTCACAACTGCGCGGGTAACCTTCACATGACTGTCTGCCACTTCTTCGGTTTTTGCACCCGAACATGCTGAAACTACAGCAATTACGGTACATATAAGGAATATTCCGAATTTGTTCATTTCCTCAGGGGGTATTAGTATAAACAAAAGTAAAACTTAATTTCTGATAAAATCTGATTAACAAGTTTTAACGGCGCAAATAATCGACGAGTGGTCAAAACGGAAATCCATCCGCTTAATTACTTTTGCCGGAATGAAAAAGTCAGGTTCCGGTTTTCCGCTCAGTGCGTGGGTCATTCTTTTTGTTCTCGCGCTGATGTGGGGCAGTTCATTTATCCTGATGAAGCAGGGATTAAAGGTGTTCAGTGGCGTTCAGCTTGGAGCACTCCGCATTTCGATCGCTTTTCTCTGCCTGGCACCTTTCGGCATCCCGGCGCTTATGCGTCTCCGCAAGAAGCATGTGCTGCCGGTGCTGGTTGTCGGTGTGCTCGGTAACGGACTACCGGCTTTTATGTTTGCTACTGCACAGACCAAACTCGAAAGTTCCCAGGCCGGAATCCTCAACGGACTTACTCCTTTTTTCGCCTTTTTAGTGGGCTGGCTGCTTTTCGGACTGAAACCCAACATGCGGAGCGGACTCGGTGTGCTCCTTGGGTTTATCGGTGCCGCCGGACTCATCATCACCAAAACCGGACTGAACCTCAATATGGACCTGGGCTACAGTATGCTGCTGGTACTGGCCACGCTTTTTTACGGGATCAGTGCAAACACTATCCGCCATAAATGTACAGAGCTTAAACCTGTAGAGATCAGCGGTATGGCGCTGAGTTTCGTCGGGATACCTGCAATGATCGTCCTGCTGTTCTCCGGGTTTACCGACACGATGCAAAGCGATCCAGGTGCATGGAGAGCATTGGGCTTTGTTGCCGTGCTTGCCATGTTCGGAACCGCGGTTGCAGTGGTCCTGTTCAATAAGCTCCTGAAAGAAACCTCGGCACTTTTCGGTTCCTCGGTTACCTATCTGATGCCTCTGGTAGCAGTGGTTTGGGGAATACTGGACGGCGAAAAGTTACTGCCGGTGCAGGGTGTGTTCGGACTACTCATCCTTTCCGGGATCTATCTCGTTAATTACCAGCCCAAAAAGGGCTCAGAGTAAGCAGTTCAATGGAAATGAACATTTTGTAGCTGAAAAGTTGATAAACCCAAAACTATTCCTAAATTTGCCGTCCTAATTTTTAGGCCAAAACAACATATTTATGTACGCAATTGTAGAAATAGCAGGGCAGCAGTTTAAAGTGCAGAAAGACCAGACTATTTTTGTTCACCGCTTGCAAAACGAAGAAGGATCAACTGTTGATTTCAACAATGTTCTTCTAGTTGACAACGGTGGTCAAGTTAGTGTTGGCGCCCCGGCTGTAGCAGGCGCATCAGTGTCTGCTGAGGTGTTGAAACACCTGAAAGGCGATAAAGTTATCGTCTTCAAAAAGAAAAGAAGAAAAGGTTACAAGGTATTGAACGGTCACCGTCAGTATCTGAGCCAGATCAAGATTACTAACATTGTTGGTTAATTCCGAAACTGAGTTAAGAAATGGCACACAAGAAAGGCGTCGGTAGTTCTAAGAACGGCCGTGAATCGCACAGCAAAAGACTAGGTATCAAGATTTTCGGTGGACAAGCTGCCAAATCTGGTAACATTATCGTTAGACAGCGTGGAACTGCACACAATGCAGGAGAAAATGTAGGTATTGGTAAAGACCATACTCTTTTCGCCCTTGCTGATGGTGTTGTAGTTTTCAAAAAGAAAAAAGACAACAAATCTTTCGTTTCAGTAGCTCCTTTCGAAGCTTAAGAAACCTGATAGTACGAAACTTAAAACTCCGGTTCCTTAATGGACACCGGAGTTTTTTTTTGCCGTCTTCCCAAGCGCAGCGAGGGACCTCCTCCGGTACAAAAAACGCCACGATTCCCTTGAAAACCTGCCGCTCTACCCTAAATAACGATCCGCAGGAAATTATGTCTTAGTAAATTGCCCGCTAACCTGTATTTTAGCGCCCAAATACCCTTAACAGAATGCTCGAAATAAGCAACATAAGAGATCAGAGAGAACGGATCATCACCGGGCTCAAAAAGCGCGGGATCGATGCCAATCCTACACTCGATGCCATTATTAAGCTCGACGATGAACGCAAAGCCAACCAGAACGTGGTTGACAACACGCTTGCAGAAATAAACAGGCTGTCAAAAGAGATCGGTAAACTCATGCAGGCCGGCGACCGCCAGGGTGGCGACAATATGAAACACCTGGTTGCCGAACTGAAGGAAAATAGCAAAGACAAAGAATCCAGGCAGGTTGAACTCGAATCCGAGATAAAAACTCTGCTTTATACGCTTCCCAACGCGCCTGCAGAATTGGTTCCTAACGGTCGCAGCGCTGAAGAGAACATCAACATACACGAGAAAAAGGTTGAGGTTACCCTGCCGTCAAATGCACAGCCGCACTGGGAACTCACCAAAAAATACGATCTCATCGACTTTGAGCTCGGCGTGAAGATCACGGGTGCAGGTTTTCCTGTGTACAAAGGCAAAGGCGCGAAACTTCAGCGCGCGCTGATCCAGTTTTTCCTGGATGAAGCAGAGAAAGCCGGTTACCTGGAAATTATCCCGCCGCTGATGGTGAATGAGGATAGCGGTATCGGTACCGGCCAGCTGCCTGATAAAGAGGGACAGATGTACCACTCTACTATCGACAACCTCTATCTTATCCCTACAGCAGAAGTTCCGATTACCAACCTTTACCGCGATGTGATCCTTAAAGAGGATGATTTCCCGGTAAAAATGGCCGGATATACACCGTGTTTCAGAAGAGAAGCCGGATCTTATGGTAAAGACGTTCGCGGCCTGAACCGCCTCCACCAGTTTGATAAAGTGGAGATCGTTCAACTCGAGCACCCTGATCGTTCGATGGCAACTTTAGATACCATGGTTGATCACGTAAAAGGACTGCTCGATAAACTGAACCTGCCTTATCGTGTACTTCGTCTTTGCGGCGGCGACATGGGATTTGCATCAGCCATTACTTACGATCTTGAAGTGTGGAGTGCGGCGCAGGAAAAATGGCTCGAAGTAAGTTCGGTATCCAATTTTGAGACCTTCCAGGCCAATCGCCTTAAACTGCGTTTCAAGGACGCCAGTGGTAAAATGAGACTTGCCCACACCCTGAACGGTTCTGCATTGGCTCTTCCGCGTATCCTTGCGGCACTGCTGGAAAACAACCAGACCGAAAACGGGATCAACATTCCGGAAGTACTACACGCTTACACCAGATTTACGCATATCTGATCCCCATGAAAAAAATTATCCTTCTTTCAGCCGGAGCAGTTGCTCTTGCCATCCTTTCCACTTCATGCAAGCATGCAGATGAAGGCCATGTAAGTAATAACGGTATCGACAGTCTCCAGAAAGTGCTGACCAGCTACGAGACCTTGTTCAGCGAGATCAATGTCAATGAAGTCGAAACGATCATTACTACTATTGATACTGACATTGACAGCGCTGCTGCGATCTGCGAAAAGAAAAAACTGAGCCTCACACCTGAAGACGGAACTTTCTTCGGCAGGTACCAGGCACTAAAAAGCGGACTTCGCAAATTCGGAACGCGCTACAACGACATCAAAGAGGAACTGGCACACAGCAAACACCAGCTTTCTACATTGAAAGCAGATACAGAAGCGGGTAAATTTGATGAGGAAGCCCAGTCCAAATACTTCCACGACGAGTCTGCGGCAGTGAAAAATCTTGGCCAGGCCATAGAACAAATCCAGGGTGCATCCGTTACTGTTACCGGGCAATTCAAAAGCCTGCGCCCACAGTATCTTGCCAGACTGGTAAGGCTGGAACAAAAACGATACTAATTACTATGACCCCTGTGAACAGGATACGCTTACTTTTCAGTCAGTTCCCGGGCTTTTCAGCCAGGCTGGCAGCGCTGTTCCTGCTCACGGTGGTAGTGTGTACACCGCAATTGGTAAAAGCACAGGGAAACGACCTGGAATTTGCCAATTACTATTTTGACAAAGGTGAATACGATAAGGCCGCGCTGTATTTCCAGAAATTGTGGGACCGTACTGCAAATCCTTATTACTACCAGAGATTACTTGCCAGCCTCATCTCGCAGGAGAAATATGAGGATGCTGAAGACCTGATCCGGAAGCAACTCAAACGCGCATCGGCCAAAAGCGAAGTATACGTCGATCTGGTGAGCCTGTATAAAAAAACAGGCAGCGAAAAAAAGAAGCAAAAAGCGAAAGACGAAGTGCTTGATAACCTTGAGCCTGTTCGCGCAACGATTGTCGTCACTGCCCGGAAACTGATGGAGATCGGGGAAATGGAGACGGCGGAAGAAGTGTACCGGAAAGGGATCACACTGCTCCGCGGAGATTACAATTTTGCACTCGAACTCGCGGATATCTATGGCGCCAAAGGAAATCTCCCAAAAATGGTGGAGGCCTACATTGACCTGATCGGTGCAAACCCATCGTATGTGCCGTCTGTTCAGAATATGCTGAACCGATACCTGAACCTGACCGAGGAACCCGAACGGGCTGACCTGGTAAAAGGGGTACTGTTGAAAGCAATCCAGAAAAATCCTGAGAATACGATCTACAATGAAATGCTGGTGTGGTTGTTCCTGCAAACCAAGAATTTCTCCGCTGCACTGGTACAACTAAAAGCACTCGATAAGCGATACAGCGAAAACGGGCAGCGCATTCTTGAATTTGCCGAAATGTGTCTCAAAAACGGCGAGTACGACGTTGCATCTTCTGCGTTTGGTTACCTGATCGAATCGCAAAAGGAGCCTTACATGATGGAACTCGGTCACGTAGGAAAAGCCCGGGCTGAATTCATGAAGTTGCAGGAAATAAATGTTCCGGATCCGAAGGTTACGGAAGTGACCGGCAGGGCAATGAAAACTGCCATTACCGAATTAGGCACGAGCAATGCCACCGTCGACCTGATCATGGATTATGCGCAGTTCCTGGTGAAATACCGCAACCGACTGGACAGCGCAGTGATCCTCCTCGAATCAACTGCCGCACAGGCATCGCTTACTCCCAAAAAGATCGGTGAAGTAAAGCTTGCATTGGGTGACCTGATGGTAAGCAAAGGCGACATTTGGGACGCGTCGCTCTATTATTCACAGGTAGACAAGGCGTTTAAAGAAGATGTACTGGGTGCCGAAGCCAAATTCAGGAATGCCAAGATCTCGTATTACACCGGCGATTTTGAATGGGCACAGGATCAGTTGGATGTATTGAAAGCATCCACCAGCAAGCTGATCAGCAATGATGCGATGAATCTATCGCTGCTCATTACCGATAACCTCGGGCTGGACAGTATCGAAGAACCGCTTCAGATGTTTGCACAGGCCGATCTGCTCACTTACCAGAACCTGCTGGACCAGGCGGAACAAAAGCTGGATTCACTTACTTTTTATTACCCGGCTCATAGCCTTGCCGACGAGATCCTGTTTGAGAAAGCCGAGATCGAAATGAAGCGCAGGAACTACGCGAAAGCCGCTGTTTATCTCGAAAAGATCATAGAATTGTATCCTACCGATCTTCTTGGAGATGATGCTGTATATAAACTGGCAGAACTCAACAGGAAATTCCTGGGTAATACGCAGAAGGCATCAGACCTGTATAAGAAAATTATAACCGAATACCCGTCAAGCCTCTTTGTTGTTGAGGCCAGGAAGCAATTCCGCGAATTGAGGGGTGACTTCACTAACTGATAAAGTATGATCCTTTATAATGTTACGGTAAGCCTGGATGAGTCCATTCACGAAGACTGGCTGCAATGGATGAAAGACAAGCACGTTCCGGATGTTATGGCTACAGGTTGTTTCATTGAGAACAAGATGCTGAGGCTGCTGAACGAGGAGGACAACGGGATCACTTACGCGATGCAGTACCTGAGTCCAGATATGGACACCTACGAGCGCTACCAGAGCGAATTTGCCCCGGCGCTGCAGCATGAATACCGGGAGCGTTATAAAGATAAATTTGCCGCCTTCAGGACCATACTGGAAGTGGTACACCATCACATTCACAACTGAACATCCATTGAAAGTACGTGCTAAAAAACACCTTGGTCAGCATTTCCTGATCGATCTGAGTATTGCTGAACGAATCGCAGAATCGCTGACGTTGCACGGAGGGTATAACAAAATACTTGAGGTAGGGCCGGGAACAGGTGCGCTAACCCAGTTCCTGCTTAAAAACCCTGGATTTGAAACCACGGTGGCTGAGGTGGACACCGAAAGTATCGCCTACCTGGAAAAATTCTATCCGCAGCTCAATGGGAGAATACTGAACCAGGATTTCCTGCGGATGAATTTCAGCTCGTTTACCAACGAACCCTTTGCGGTTGCCGGTAACTTCCCGTACAACATCTCCACGCAGATCATGTTCAAGGTATACGAGAACCGCCACCAGGTTCCCGAAGTGGTTGGAATGTTCCAGAAGGAAGTGGCCGAACGCATCTGCGAAAAACCGGGAACAAAGGCCTATGGAATTCTCAGCGTATTGCTCCAGGCTTTTTACGATTGTGAATATCTGTTCACAGTTTCAGAAAATGTTTTCTCACCTCCTCCAAAAGTTAAATCGGGAGTGATCCGCCTGAAAAGAAATTCTACAGAGCGCTTGGATTGCAATGAAGTACTCTTCAAAACCATTGTGAAAGCAACCTTTGGACAGAGACGTAAAACAGTGAGAAACGGAGTTAAAACTCTGAACCCCAAAGGACTTAATCACCCGCTTTTCGACAAGCGTCCAGAGCAGTTGGGGGTGGAAGAATTTGCCCAACTTACCCGCCTGCTGGATCCTGAATTAAACGGGTAAAAATTTTCTCCATTTCTTTTTTTGGCCTGTTTGTTGCCAGAGTGGGAAGTAAGAAGCATCCTTCAAAATGTATTCAGCTTCTTATCAAACCCCACTTAAAAACAACAGTTATGAAAGCAACAGCCAGATTAGCAGGAATCCTGCTCGCACTGCCTTTTCTATTCACCAATTGCAACAGCGAAGACCAGGCAGCAAAAGAATCGGTAAAAGATCTCAGATCATATGTTGATTCGGTAAACAGTGTAGAGCCTAAAGGCGACAACTGGAATACCATCGAAATGAAGTACAACGAGAAAGCTGACCGCGCTGAAGTAGCCACCAGCAAACCGGAAGTAGACGAAAAGTTAAAGGCTGATTACGAGCAGATAAAAGCTGATTATGCGGCCCTGAAAGAAAAGTACCAGAAGCAACAGGCGGTGATGTACAAAAAAGCCCTTCGTGATGCACTTTTCGGTGAAGGATCAATCGGCCAGGACATCACCTTCAATTATGTGAATGCTGCCAATGCCGCTAATGTTTACGAAAGATTCGTGAACTCGGTTGCTGCGAATAAGGACAACTACTCCCGCGAAGATTGGGATGAGGTAAAAGTATTGTACGAAGCACTCGATACCCGCAAAAATGAAATTGAGAAAGATCTTGCAGGAAAAGATAACCGTAAGATCGCCGGTCTGAAGATCCGTTTTGCTTCTATAAAAGCGGTAAATCGTCCGGGAGCAAAGCAGAAGAAAACGCCACAGCTAAATCGAACAGATAATAATAGTCACAGTAATATACTGTTACTAAACAGAAAGCCCGGCAGAGAATTTCTTTGCCGGGCTTTCTTATGTCTTATCGGTGCTTAAACCAGGGATTCGCCCTTGTTTACCTTAATGTCATTTACAAACTGCTTGATCTTCTGTTCGTCCTGTTTCTTGCAGATCAGCAGCGTTCCTTCAGATTCTACCACGATATAGTCGGTAAGGCCCTGTATCACCACCAGTTTGTCTTTCGGTACGTGTACTACGTTCCCTTTGCTTTCGTAAAGAAGTACGTTGTCGCCTACTGCCGCATTCTGCTGGCTGTCTTTCTCAAGATGCGTATACAGTGATCCCCAGGTACCGAGGTCGCTCCAGCCGAAATCGGAAAGGACAACAAACACGTTTTTGGCTTTTTCCATGATTGCATAATCGATGGAAATGTTGGTACATACCTGGTAAACCTGGTTAATGAAAGTGGCTTCTGAATCTTTGTTGTAGTGCTCCCGTCCATTGGCAAACAATTCTGCCATGTCCGGAAGGAATTTTTCATAAGCGGTAATGATCGAATTGAGCGACCATACGAAAATGCCTGAATTCCAGTAAAAATCACCGCTTTCAAGGAATTGGCGGGCAATTTCAAGATCGGGTTTTTCAGTGAAAGTCTTCACCTTTTTCACCAAAGGATCGACTCCAAGATCAGTATCGGTAAACTGGATGTAGCCGTAGCCGGTATCGGGTCGGCTGGGCTTAATACCCAGGGTTACCAGGCTGCTGGTCTCCGATGCCTGCTTCAGGGCAACGTCTATAATGTGAATAAACTCGTGTTCTTTCAGTATCAGGTGATCTGCGGGAGCAATGACAAGGTTGGCTGCCGGGTTGATCTCCCGGATCTTGTAGGCTGCATAGGCTACGCAAGGTGCTGTGTTGCGGCGTGAAGGCTCGCAAAGTACCTGGTGGTCCTTGAGCATTGGCAGTTGTTCCATCACCTGGTCGCGGTAATCCACATTGGTTACCACAAATACATTCTCCGGCGGACAAATGCTGTTGAACCGGTCGAAAGTTTGTTGGATAAGTGTGCGTCCAACACCAAGAATATCGTGAAATTGCTTTGGATATTTGGTGGTGCTCATCGGCCAGAAGCGGCTCCCGATGCCACCGGCCATAATGATTACATAATTGTTGTTCATCTCTCAGAAGGTACCTGACTGGTGCGGCAAAATTACATATAATGCTCCAACCGTAATGGATTAGTTTTAGGGATGTTGAGGAACGTTAACGGCGAAGCCAGTTGGTTTCATCGTATCCTTCGAAAGCGATGATGCCGGTCTGGTTTGAATAATAACAAACCGGAACTTTTTTACGGATCGGATCTTCCGTGTTCGTCAACCGGTATACCTGGTTGTACAGGATATCGTTCAATACCAGGGTTTTGTAATACCTGAACTTGTAGAATTTGTCGTCTATGAACAGTGAATCCAGGGTGTCTGTAAGCAGCGGATCAATGTAAAACAGGGTGGTGATCGAATCTACGCGGCCAATGGTATCAAAAGTGGTGTAGAAGAACTTCAGGTTGATCAGGTTCTCAGTTTCTGAAAGCGCTTCGAAAGTCTGTGTGATCTTGAAGTTGTTCAGATAGGTGTTTTGGCGCGGAGTGTATACCACGGTGTACTTTTCTCCCCTCGTGGTCTCATTCGAGCAATAGGAAGTAAGGTGTCCGGTCTCTGAAATGGCCAGTTCCAGGGAAGTCCCGAAATCATCCGTAAAAGCGTACTGGGCTGGAACGGTAAACGGCTGACCCGCCAGGTCCATCAGTTTCTTGTTAATGGTGTAAGGAACATTTACCGTATTGCAGTCGGTAACGCTTCCTTTATCACAACCGCTGAATGCGAGCGCTGAAAGGACTAAAGCAGTAAAGAGTTTTGAGGGGTTCATCCGTGATTTCAATTTAAGTGGAAAAATAGGAAAAGATAGCTTAGGTAGGGCAAAAGCACCGATTTAGCGGGCATAAAAAAACCGCCATTATAGCGGTTTTAACTGTATGAAAAGCTGGTTTCTTACTTCAGTTCAGAAAGGATCTTCCTGAAATTGGTAAAGAAACCGCTGATGTCTTCTTTTGATGCGGTTCCCACAGAAAGGCGATACCATACCGATTCGGCCGATGCTCCGAAAGCGCTGAACGGTACCAGGGCAATTCCGCCGTGGTTGAGCAGGTAAGATGTGATCTGTGGAGTAGTGGTGATCAGTGAGCCATCGGGAGTGGTTTTTCCGATCAGGTCGATCTTAACCGTAAGGTAGATCGCAGCCTGCGGAGAGATCGCATCCACATTGTGCCCTTCGGCTTTTAATTCCTGGAAACCCTGGTAGAAACTCTGCAGACTGTTTTCAATCTGTGATTTGAAATCGGTCAGGTATTCTGAAACGGCAGCACTGTTTTTCAGGAAATTACCGGCAGCTACCTGCTCGGCTTTCGGAGCCCAGGCACCAATGTGACCCAGGATCGACTTCATTTTAGCGATCACCTTTTTTGGTCCGAACGACCAACCCACGCGAACACCGGTGGCGGCAAAGCCTTTGCTCATCCCGTCTACAAAAATGGTATACTTGGCCATTTCAGGGTACAGGCTCACGGGGTTGTAGTGAATGGTGTTACCGTAAGTAAGCAGCCAGTAAATGTGGTCGTACATCAGGTAAACCGGCTTTTTGTTCAGGCCTTTCCGGCGGTTGTTTTCTGCAAGCACCAGTTCACAGATCTGACCAAGGTCGGTCTTCGTGAATACGGTTCCGGTAGGGTTAAGCGGCGAACAAAGTGCAATCAGTGTTGCATTTTCAATATGCGGCGCAAGGTCTGCGGCCGAAGGCATGAAGTTATTCTCAGGCTGGGTTTCGATGCATACCATTTGTGCTGCACTCAGGTGAGTGTAGTGGTTGTTGTTCCAGGACGGTACAGGAAACAAAACGGTATCTCCTTCGTCTACCAGTGCCTTATAAATGGCGTAGATAAGCGGACGTGAACCTCCTGCGACAAGAATATCGGAAGAAGGATAGTCCAGCCCGAGCGTTTCGCTGGTAAAGCGGCTGATGGCATCACGAAGTCCGGCCATACCATCGGCAGGCGGGTAATTCGTCTCATTCTTCCGGTAAGCCTCTATAATGGCATTGAGGAACGGTTCAGGAATCGGGAACAGTTGTGGATCAAAATCACCGATGGTGAAGTTGTAGATTTTCTCTCCCTGGAGGGTCCTTTCTCTGATCTCTCCCGCTAATTTGATAATTTCAGAGCCGATTAAATTTTCGGCCATTTTCGACACAATTAGATCTTCCATGTTGCAAAAGTAATACTATTCAATAATTTTAACTGAACAAACTGCACTTACCAGGTAATTTCTTTTGGTGCTTAGTTCAAGGCAGGTGAAACGTTTGCGTCTCCGTTCACCCTTTTTAAATATACGGCCATTTAATTCAAAAACCGTATGCTCTTTCAGCTGTTCCAGCAAGAAATGTCCGTCAGGCATGGTATCGTAGTTCGACAACACCCGGAGCAGGTTGGGGTCGGCACAACTCGATGCAAAGGTCCTGGTGAAGTATTTCTTCAGGGCAGCTTCAATTTCGGGCGGAAAGATACTCTTTCCAAGAAAATGCTGGTAAGCCATTTCCGAATAGATGGCCTTCCATTCTTCGCCGTGGGGTTTCACTTTTCCCTGGTGTTTCAGCCAGGTTACGTGGTGCGCGATCTCGTGTATCAGTGTGATCAGGAATGAGTACGGATTCAGATCAGCATTGATAGTGATCAGCGGCTTACCGGTTTTTTCCCACCTTGGACGGTAGTCGCCCAGTTTGGTGTTCCTGGGTTTTACCACCTTGATAGGCAACGGATTTTTGGAAAGTACGGCTATCAGCGAACTGTAGCTGTTTTCCGGCAAATATCGGTTCAATCCAAAATAGGCTTTCTCGATCGGACTTAACATGTCTGTGTACTCAGTTGGGTTAAACGATGAGAGAAGTCGGGGCAGTCGCAGTTCTTTTTCTTCCGCACGTTGCGGTGGCGGTTGTACTGCTTGTGGCGTTTCATGCTTTTTTGCCGGTTCCCACAGGAAACCAGGCTAAACGTAAACAGGAAAAGAAGCAGGAATACCGTGAGGCGCATACCCTGCAAAAATAGGTAAAGTACTGATACTGTAAAGCCCTCTGTGCGACCTGTAAGTGGCCTCGCCGGGAATTAAAAGAAACCTATCTTTGAGCACCTAAGCATCTACCGATGATCCAATCTTTTTTTAAGAGTTCGGGTGAATATTTTCTGCTGCTCACGAAAGTATTCCGAAGACCTGAAAATTATAAAATATACCGCCAGCGCATTGTCGACGAGATCGATATCCTTGGTGTAAAGTCGCTTGGAATTGTTGCGCTCCTTTCCGTTTTCATGGGAGCAGTAGTTACGCTGCAAACGGCATCCAATATCTGGGACAACCCGCTTATCCCGAAATATACCATCGGATTTACCACCCGCCAGTCGATGATCCTGGAATTTTCGCCCACCATCATTTCCCTGATCCTTGCGGGTAAGGTAGGATCGGTGATTGCTTCCGAACTGGGGACCATGCGTGTTACCCAGCAGATCGATGCGCTGGAGATCATGGGGATCAACTCGGCCTCTTACCTCATTCTTCCAAAAATACTTGCTTCGGTGATCATCAATCCGTTCCTGGTGGTGATCTCTATGTTTGTAGGCATACTGGGCGGATGGCTGGTAGTGGTGGGAACCGGGCTGGTCACTACTTACGATTACATAGACGGCTGCCAGATCGACTTCCGTTCCTTTTTTGTGTTCTACGCAGTATTTAAAACCATTGTATTCTCTTTTGTGATCACCACCATTGCTTCGTTCCAGGGATATTTTGTGAACGGCGGATCGCTCGAGGTAGGACAGGCCAGCACCCGCGCTGTGACTTATTCGAGCGTGGTGATCCTGGTCCTGAATTATATCATTACCCAAATCATGCTGATATGATAGAAGTTAAAAACCTGTACAAGTCGTTTAACGGGGTTGAGGTACTTAAAGACATCAACATCACTTTCCACCAGGGAAAGATCAACATGATCATCGGGCAGAGTGGTTCAGGAAAATCAGTGCTTACCAAATGCATGGTGGGATTGTATGAGCCGGATGAGGGACAGGTGTTATACGACGGTGTTGATTTCCATTCACTCGATTTCGAAGGAAAAAAGGAAATCCGTAAGAAAATGGGGATGCTGTTCCAGGCGAGTGCCTTGTTCGACAGTCAGACGGTGTTGGAGAACGTAATGTTCCCACTGAAGATGTTTACCGAAGACAAAAAGAATGAAATCCGCGACCGTGCCCTGTTTTGCCTTGAAAGGGTAAACATCACCGGGAAAGACAACCTGTATCCCTCAGAAATCTCCGGTGGAATGCAGAAGCGTGTTGCGATTGCACGTGCCATTGCCATGAAGCCGCAGTTCCTGTTTTGTGATGAGCCGAATTCCGGGCTTGATCCTAGAACTTCCATCCTTATCGATAACCTGATCAAGGATCTTACTGAAGAATACAATATGACTACCATCGTGATCACCCACGACATGAATTCGGTGATCGAGATCGGGGAGAGCATTACTTTCATCTACCAGGGCGAAAGCATCTGGAAAGGCGACAAAAAGGATATCCTGGTCTCTGATGTTAAAGAACTGAACGATTTCGTGTATCCTTCTGATTTTATGAAAGAGGTGAAGGCGAATTTGGGGAAGGGGTTAAACGGTTAAGGGTTTAAAGGTTTAGACAGTTTAGACGGTTTAGACAGTTTAGAGGGTTTAGACGGGAAGGGGTATAAAAAATTCAGGTTTGATACCTAAACTGTCTTATCCATCTCATGCATCTCATGCATCTCATCCGTCCCAACCGTCTCATCCGTCTAAACCGTCTCCACTGTCTCCACCGTCTAAACCGTCTCCACCATAATCATCACAACAAAAAAAGCCCGGACATCATCAGGATGTCCGGGCTTTATTATTTGCTTAAAGAAGCTGGCAGATTCTTATTCAGAGATCACCATTTTCTTGGTTACTTTCTCACCGTTCACTTCAAGGCTGTAGAAGTAGATACCGGTAGTAAGATCGTTACGGCTGATGGTGTGTTTGTGAGCACCGGCAGCAACAGTACCAAGGTTAGCAGCAGAAACTACTTTACCTGTAATGTCAGTGATGGTAACAGAAACGTTAGCCGCAGTAGTCAACGAGTAGTCGAAAGAAGAAGTACCGTTGAATGGGTTTGGCTGGTTCTGACCAAGAGTGAATGAAGCGTTAGCACCTTCTTTGATACCTGAAGTAGCGAATGCGTTCAGTTTAATGAATGGGTTAACGTTGTTGAAAATTCTGAAAGTAGTCTCATCAAATCCTGCAGAGATGTTACCTGCAAGAACTGCAGAACCATCACGGTTAGCTGATTTGTGGAATGCATAGTTGTAGATATCGGTACCACCAAGGTAGTTAAGGGTAGCGATGTAGATACCAGGAGTCATTGTAGCAGCCTGATCGAAAGGAACAGTGATCTCAATTACACCTGCAGGGTTTGCAGCGCTGTAAGTGAAGGTATCAGCAGCAGTAACTTCGTATTCTGCCTGAGCTTCAAGAGAAAGGTCGTTAAGGCTGAAACCGTTTACGTACTCCTGGTTTGGATACTTGTAAAGGTAGAAGTACAGAGACTGACCTACAGTAACTTTGCTGGTAGCAGTGTTAGGAAGTACAGTTGTGATACCAGTTGCCTGGGTTCCGTTAGCATCGAAAACCTGAACCGCCTGACCAAGGTAAACACTTGCAAAAGGCTGAGAAGCCACGCCACCGTTACGGTAAGGAGTGAAAAGATCGCCTTTGAATTCAAGACCAGCCTGATCATCAGCCCAGAAGTTACCTACAAGAACTGAGTCTTTACCCAGGTTGTCGTTTGGAGTATATTCCGGATCAGTAGAAGTTCCGTTGATAGAGAAATCGAAGTTGTAAAGTCCGTTAGACGTAGGCTTGAAAGTCTCGATAGCGATGGTAGCAGTGTCACCTGTTTTAAGAGTAGAATCAGAACTTGCAGTGAATGACTGAAGGAAAGTACCGTTTCTTGAAACTCTTACAGTTGCGGTTACCACTTGTGCAGCGTTACCTGAGTTGGTTACCTGAACACCAGGGAAAAGTTTTGGAGCCTGAGCCAATGGAACTGCCTGGTAAAGGAAAGTCTGGTCATCAGCAAGTCCACCTGCGTAAGTCTGAAGGATTCTAAGGTTGTTACCTGGAAGTTCAACGATGGCTACATCGTCAACCTGCCATCCGTAACCTGCACCCGTAACGTTTGCTCCCTGAACAGCAGCAGTACCGGTCCAACGGAAACGTACAAATACCTGTGGCTGGTTGTTGAACTGTGGTGGGAAAAGAACCTCAACTCTTGCATTCACTCTGATTGGTGACTGGTTGGTTGGGTATTCTGATGCCGGGTTGATCTTTTTTGAGAACCAGTTGGTACCATCTGTAGAGAATTCTACGAAACACTCATCAGTGTTAAAGTGACGGTAGCACTGAACAAAACGAAGTGCACAAGCCTTACCTGTAGTCGGGATAGAAGAAACGATCTGGATTCTTGTATCGATAGCCTGAGATCCGAAAGGACCTGTTGGAGCAAGAAGTCCACCAAGACCTGAACATACTGCATAACCGTTTGCAGCAGTAGGAGACTGGATAGTTCCCTGGTATCCGGCGTAAGTAGGGTTAACTGTACCTACTCTCCATTCAGCATCACTTGATGAGTTTGCAGCAGAAGTGATAGAGTAATCAGCAGCATTTGAAAAGTCGTAGGAAATGATAGTGTCACCTGGAGCCATTGGGCTGGAAACATCCTCATAAACCACACCTTCTGCAGTTGCAGCAGCAGTAGAGATTGACGACAAGTTTGATTTCAAAGCCTGTTGAGCGAAAACACCAGTTCCGATCAATGCAAGCGCGCTTGTCAGTGCGTAGATTTTTTTCATTGATAAATTGTTTAATAACTAATTACAAGAGCCGTAAATTTAAATAGATATGAGACAATTCAACCATTGCAAAGGTTCATTAACGGTTATTGGGACGTATTTAACAGCTGCACTATTTGAATCCTTTTTGGAGAATTAACTTAAAGATAACCTTTAGTAGTCTGTTTATTAATGGGTTAATGCTGAGAAGTCTTGTAAGGCTGTATCGGGTAAATCAGCCATGAAAATCGTGGAAAAGATTTCTGGTAAACCGCGAAAGATCGTCTACAAATCTTAAATGATGGCTGACGAAATTGGTTTTTGAATAGCTGAACACGAAAAAAGCCACCCCGAAGGATGGCTTTCTGCTATTGATTATCAGTTGATCAGGCTTCCTGGTAGCTTTCTACACTTGGACACGCACAGATCAGGTTTCTGTCGCCATAAGCTCCGTCTACACGGTTTACCGAAGGCCAGAATTTGGCATCTTTAATATAAGGTAGCGGATATACGGCTTTCTGGCGGCTGTATGGATGCGGCCAGAAATCGGCAGTGGCTCTAAGTGAAGTGTGTGGTGCGCCTTTAAGCACGTTGTCTTCACGGGTAAAGGTGCCGTTCACTACTTCTTCGATTTCCTGGCGGATGCTTAACAGTGCTTCCACAAAACGATCGAGTTCGGCTTTGCTTTCGCTTTCCGTAGGTTCGATCATGATCGTTCCTGCAACAGGGAAAGAAAGGGTAGGAGCGTGGAAACCGTAATCCATCAAACGTTTCGCGATGTCTTCTGCTTCTACACCAGCAGTTTTAAAATCGCGAAGGTCAACGATCATTTCGTGGGCTACGCGTCCCTGGTTCCCGGTGTAAAGAATGTCGTATTTCTCCTGGATACGGGCCTTGATATAGTTGGCGTTAAGGATCGCGTGTTTGGTTGCAGAGGTTAGTCCGTCGCCGCCAAGCATCTTGTTGTAAGCGTAGCTGATCAATAGGATCAATGCGCTTCCCCATGGTGCAGCAGAAACTGCAGAAATGGCTTGCTCACCACCGATCTTCACCACGGCATGACCCGGAAGGAAAGGAACCAGGTGTTTTGCCACACCGATCGGACCCATTCCAGGACCGCCACCACCGTGAGGAATAGCGAAAGTCTTGTGCAGGTTCAGGTGACAAACGTCAGCACCGATGTTACCCGGGCTGGTCAGTCCAACCTGTGCATTCATGTTGGCACCGTCCATGTAAACCAGTCCGCCGTGTTCGTGGATGATCCCGGTGATCTCGGTAATACCTTCTTCAAATACCCCGTGGGTAGAAGGATAGGTTACCATCAGTCCGGCAAGTACGTCTTTGTATTGTTCTGCTTTCGCGCGGATATCGGCGATATCGATGTTACCGTTTTCTTCGGTGCGGGTCACAACCACCTTCATTCCAGCCATTACAGCAGAAGCAGGGTTGGTACCGTGAGCAGAAGAAGGAATAAGAACCACATTGCGGTGTGCCTGGTTATTGTGCTGGTGGTAAGCCATCATCACCATAAGCCCGGCGTATTCGCCCTGTGCTCCTGAGTTTGGCTGAAGTGAAACTCCTGCAAAACCGGTACACTCAGCAAGGTCCTGCTCCAGTTCACGGAAAATCTCCAGGTAACCTTCGGTCTGGTCGGCCGGCGCAAAAGGGTGGAGGTTGGCGAATTCAGGCCAGCTAAGCGGAATAAGCTCAGAGGCCGCATTCAGCTTCATGGTACATGAACCCAGCGGGATCATGGAATGACAAAGTGAAATGTCTTTGTTCTCCAGTTTTTTCAGGTAGCGCATCATTTCGCTTTCCGAATGGTAGCTGCTGAATACCGGGTGAGTAAGGTAGCTGGAAGTACGTTTTACTTCTGCAGCGATCTTAACGTCACTGTAACTGATGTCAGACTCAGTCACATCAGCAGCAGTTTTACCGGCAACCTGGGCGAAAATGCTCACCACGCGGTTCAGGGCACTGATGGTAGTAACCTCATCAAGGCTGATGCAGATGTAGCCTTTTTCGTAACGAAGGTTGGTTTCATTGCTGATGGCTACTTTGCGGATCGCTTCGGCGGTAGCATCATCAGCATTGATCTTTAAGGTATCGAAGAAAGAAGCGTTCTGGTTTTCGAAACCGATTGCTTTCAGGCTTTTCTCCAAAAGAACGGCTTTGGCGTGAACGTTTTCTGCAATCTGGCGGATACCGTCCGGTCCGTGGTAAACAGCGTACATCGAAGCCATTACAGCAAGCAAGGCCTGGGCAGTACAAATGTTTGAAGTTGCCTTGTCGCGGCGGATGTGCTGCTCGCGGGTCTGAAGTGCCATACGCAATGCAGGAAGTCCTTCGCGATCTACCGATACACCGATGATACGGCCCGGGAAGCTGCGTTTGAACTCGTCTTTCGAAGCAAAGAATGCTGCGTGTGGTCCGCCGAAGCCCATTGGAACACCGAAACGCTGGGAGTTACCCACTACTGCATCTGCACCCCATTCTCCCGGAGGAGTAAGCAGGGCAAGGCTCAGGATATCTGCAGCCACAACCAGGCGGATGCCCTGGGCTTTGATAGTAGAAGCAAAAGCTTTGTAATTTGACGCAGATCCGTCTGCATCAGGATATTGAAGAAGCGCACCGAAATACGAATTGTCGAGTTGGGCAGTGCTCCAGTCGCCGATTACCAGTTCGATACCAACGGCACCGGCACGGGTTTTCATAATGTCGATGGTCTGTGGGAAGCACTTATCGGAAACAAAGAATTTTGCGGCCCCGTTTTTCTTCTGGTCAGCACCCGGGTTCGCGAAAAACATCTGCATCGCTTCAGCGGCTGCAGTTCCTTCGTCGAGTAGTGATGCGTTTGCAATTTCCATCCCGGTAAGGTCCATCACCATGGTCTGGTAGTTCAGCAGTGCCTCAAGACGGCCCTGGGCAATCTCAGCCTGGTAAGGAGTATAAGCGGTGTACCAGCCCGGATTTTCGAAAACGTTCCGAAGGATCACCGAAGGAGTGATGGTAGGGTAATAGCCAAGGCCGATAAAGTTTTTGAAGACTTTATTCTTTGAAGCCAGTTTGCGCAGATGCTGCAGGTATTCAAACTCGGTCATTGCAGCGTCTACTGCAAGCGGGTTTTTCAGGCGGATAGAAGACGGAATGGTCTCGTCGATCAGCTGATCGAGTGAGGATACTCCGATAGTACTCAACATTTCCTGGCGGTCAGCATCATTTACACCGATGTGCCTGGTAACAAACAGCTCCTTGTTCATGTATTGCGCGAAAAATTTTAAAAAAGTGCTGCAAAGATAGCATGAAATCAAATTGCAGAGCTATTTTCGTTACTGCTAATAATAGCAGATCAACTCTATTTCTTTTGCTTATGAATACCCGTTGTTTGGCGCTGTTGGTGTTGTTTGTTTCCGTTTCGGCAGGTGTTTTTGCACAAAAGCAGATCACACTGATCAACGGACTTACATACAATTTTGAGGAGATCAAGGTAGATGAGAACTGGATCAGCTTTACTTATTACACGAAGAACAAAAAACTGAAGGACCGCACCCTGGCTTACGAAGACGTATTCACGATCCAGGACGGCAAGAAGGAAACGGTCTTGTACCTGATGGCTCCCGATACCGTTGGATTACCCGCATATCCTGAGATGAAGATGTTTGTGGCCGGCCAGCAATCAGGCCGAAAATTATACAACGGAACGCGTCATTTCATCATGGGGGCTGTGATCGGTGCCGCCGGTGGAATTGCGGTAAACTCTTTTATTGCCGGAGCACCGATCCCGGTATTGTACACGCTGTTGAGCACGGCTTTCCCGGTAAGCAGCAACCGGTTCAGCTCTGATCCGGTAACCGACGATACGTACCGTTACGGTCAGAAAAAACAATACAAGCGCCAGCGTACCGGAACCGCACTGATCTCAAGTGTTGCGGGTGTGGCCGCAGGATTGATCGTCGGGCATTTCGTAGCTCAGTAACATGCCGGCCGGGCTGGTCCGCACCATTGTAAAATTCAACCTGGTCCCGGCTGTACTTACGGGTTGTGCGATCCATTCTTTCTGGCTCCTTCCCGGACCGGTTTCCCAGCGACTGATCATTACCGGCGTTTTTGCCGTCCTGCTGTTTTACAACCTGCACCGGCTGGTAAAGCTGTATACCGGTGCGTACGACGGACTGCCGGCACTTCGTACAGAGTATGTCGCCTCTGCTTATGTCTTGTGGACAGTAGTCATCCTGTCTTTTTTTATCACGGTTTTACTGGGTTTCGACCTTTTTATGCGCCACTGGAAGCTGCTGTTCTGGGCTGCGCTGGTCGCTGCGATCTATGCCATGCCTGTGCTGCCTTCGCCACACGGTTTGCGTTCTTTACGGGAGTTTCCCGGGGGAAAGGGGATAGTGGTTGCCGGGGTGTGGAGTTATACCACCGCAGTGTTGCCGGTCCTGATCGCCGGCCGTGCCGACTGGTTTGATACACCGGGATCCTGGATTTTCCTGGCCGCGCGGTTTTTACTTTTTTATGTGATCACCGGTATATCAGACATTCGTGATGTGAAAAACGACCCGGCTCATTTGAATACCGTTCCGCAGCTGATCGGGGTTCGGAACACCATCGCGCTTTATCTGTTCCTTGTTGCGGTAATCATGGTGATGAATGTATTCACGTATTTAACCGGAATGCTTCCGCTTTCGCGCTTTGTGGCTTATCTGCTGAGTAATGTGCTGCTGGCGGTGCTGGTTGTGCGGTCAGGGCGCCGGCAGCCGGCGTGGTTTTATGCGATTTTGGTGGATGGCCTGGTGGTTTTCCAATGGATAATCTGGTTGTTTGCAGATTTGTTTTTTTAACCGCAAAGGACGCAGAGGTAGGCGCAGAGGGCACAAAGGCTTCGCGTCTTGCATGAAGTCTTTGTGTCCTTTGCGGTTAAAAATCTCAACTAAACGCGTGATCCAACGCCGTTTTAAACGCCTCAACCGTTTTCTCTATGTCTGCATCGGTATGTGCCGCCGAGATAAACCCGACTTCGTAACCGCTCGGTCCGAGGTAAACACCGTTATCCAACAGGCTTTCGTGTAGTTTTTTGAAGTACTGCATGCTCGATGCACTGATTTCTGAGGCTTTGCGGATCTCAGTTTTATCGGTAAAGGCGATCCAGAAAATGCTTTCTACAGAAAACATCCGGAATACATAATTTTTTGATGTTGCGTAGGCGCTGATCTCGCTTACCAGTTTGTCGGTTTTGGCTTTGAGACTTTCGTAGAATCCGGGCTTCAGGCATTCAGACAGTTGACTGAATCCTGCGGCCATGGCCACCGGATTTCCGCTCAATGTTCCGGCCTGGTATACATTACCGTCGGGCGATACTTTGCCCATGATTTCTTTGCTGGCTCCGTAGGCACCAACCGGGAATCCGCCGCCGATGATCTTTCCGAAGGTGCAGATATCTGGCTGGATACCGTAGAAACCTGCGGCACCTTCAAACCCAACCCGGAAACCGGAGATCACCTCATCGAAAATAAGCAAGGCTCCGTTTTCGGTACAGGCCTTACGCAGGAATTCAAGGAAGGTCTTACCCTGGATCAGTAGTCCGTTGTTGGCGGGAACCGGCTCAATGATGATAGCTGCGATCTGGTCTTTGTAGTTGGCAAAGGCTTCGGTGATCGCGTCTTCGCTGTTGAGCGGCAATACGATGGTCTGCTCCGCAAAAGCCTTCGGAATACCTGCCGATGAGCTTTCACCAAGAGTAACCAGTCCGCTGCCGGCATTTACCAGCATGGCATCTACGTGACCGTGGTAACAGCCGTCGAATTTGATCACCTTGTCGCGGCCGGTGTAACCACGTGCGAGGCGCAGTGCACTCATCACCGCTTCGGTACCGGAGCTTACAAAACGCAGTTTTTCAATAAAACGGTGGTTGTCAAGGATCAGTTCTGCCAGCTCATTTTCCTTGCGGGTCGGTGCGCCAAACGAGGTTCCTTTTTCAATGGTCTCGAACACGTGGGTCCGTACCACCGGGTTGTTGTGACCGAGAATAAGCGGTCCCCAGGAATTACAGAAGTCGATAAATTCGTTTCCGTCTGCATCCCAGATGCGGCTGCCGTCTCCTTTTTCAATAAAAAGAGGTGTTCCGTTAACTGCTTTGAAAGCTCTTACCGGTGAGTTTACACCGCCTGGAAAGTATTCTTTTGCCTTGCTGAAAAGTTCTCCTGATTTATTCCTGTTGATCATGTTGATACCGTTGATACTACTGATAGTGTTGATATTGTTGATGGTACGATTCCGGTGGGCCGTGCGACTGATTTATTTCTTTCTTTGTTTCGGCAAACATAGTATTTATGGACGCAACAAGACCTGCCGTCCGGAGAAATCAGACCGATCAACAACGATAATAGTAGAACAGCATATGCAGTATCAAAACAGCCTGGAATTTGCGCGCTCCATGGATGCACAGGATCCGCTCCGCGGGTTTCGTGAGCAGTTCAATTTTCCACAACACGAGGGCCGCAATGTGGCTTACTTCACCGGGAATTCACTCGGGTTGCAGCCTAAAGAAGCACTTGGTGCGATCAGCGAGGTAATGGAAGACTGGAGTAAACTGGCGGTTGAAGGCCATTTTTACGCAGATCGTCCGTGGTTCGATTACCACAAAATTTTCAAGAAAAACGCAGCAATGCTTGCCGGTAGCAGCGAAAGCGAAGTGGTGATCATGAATGCCCTTACGGTAAATATCCACCTGCTGATGGTGAGTTTTTATCAGCCAGAAGGAAAACGGTTTAAGATCCTCTGCGAGGAAAAAGCATTTCCTTCCGATCAATACGTACTCGAATCCCAGGTAAAATTCCACGGTTACGATCCGGCTGAAGCCATTGTTGAAGTGGGGCCAAGACCGGGAAAACACACCATAGATGAAGCCGATATCCTTGCCAAAATAGAAGAACTGGGAGATGAGCTTGCGCTGGTGATGATGGGCGGAGTGAATTATTACAGCGGCCAGTTGTTCGATATGCAGAAGATCACGGCTGCCGGACAGGCAGTCGGAGCCAAAGTAGGCTGGGATCTTGCCCACGCTTACGGAAACGTGGAACTGAAACTTTCGGATTGGAACGTGGATTTTGCTGCGTGGTGTACCTATAAGTACCTGAACAGCGGTCCCGGATCACTTGCCGGAGTTTACATTAACGACCGCTATGCCAACGACCGCTCACTGAACCGCTTTGCCGGATGGTGGGGTTACGAGCAGGAAACGCGGTTCAAGATGGAAAAAGGCTTCGTGCCAATGTACGGTGCCGACGGATGGCAGCTGAGTAACGGTCCGATCATGGGCAAGGCCGCACACCGCGTTGCGCTTGATATTTTTGCCGAAGCCGGTTTTGAGAACTGCTGCACCAAGCGCGACCTTCTTACGGGTTACATGGAGTTTGTACTCGATGAAATATCAAAAGAAAGTAAAAGCGTAAGCTTCGAGATCATTACCCCGAGAGATAAAAAACAACGCGGTGCGCAATTGTCGGTACTCATTCACGGGAAAGGACGCGAACTGTTTGAGCACCTGATGAAAAACGGGGTGATCGTAGACTGGCGCGAGCCGGGCGTGATACGTTTTGCACCCGTTCCCTTGTACAATAGTTTTGAAGATGTGTACCTTGCGGGGAAATACCTGAAAGAAATGTGTAACTGAGCCTGACGGCTATATAAGCACCGGTTGAAAGACCGGGAATGCAAATGGAAAGAATAGCAATAATCGGCGGTGGACTGGTAGGAGCGCTACAGGCACTTTACCTGGCGAGAAGGGGATTTGAAGTAGATGTATACGAACGCCGTCCGGACGCAAGGATCAGGGAAGCCAGGGCAGGTAAAAGCATTAACCTGGCACTGAGTACCCGCGGACTGAATGCACTGAAGGAACTCGGGCTGGAAGAAAGGGCACTCTCGATCTCTATCCCGATGGAAGGCCGCATGATGCACTCGGTTGCCGGCGAACTTACTTTCCAGCCTTATGGCAGACCCGGACAATGTATTTACTCGATTTCCAGGTGGGGACTTAACCGCGAACTGCTGCTGGAAACTGAAAAATACCCCAACATCAGGCTGTTCTTCAATGAGCGCTGCGACAACATCGACCTGTTTACGAATCAACTTACCTTTACCAATACCGATAAAGGCGAGCGCAAACAGGTTTCCTATGACCGTATTTTCGGTGCTGACGGCGCGTACAGTATCCTGAGACAGCAACTGATGAAAAGTGACCGTTTCAATTTTTCACAGGATTACCTGGAGCACGGTTACAAGGAGCTTGAGATCCCGGCAGGAAAAGACGGGAAACACCAGCTCGACAAGAACGCACTGCACATCTGGCCGAGAGGCAAGTTTATGCTCATCGCGCTGGCCAACATTGACGGGAGTTTTACCTGCACACTGTTTATGCCTTTCGAAGGCGACGTATCGTTCAACTCACTCGGCAACAGCAACCAGGTGATGAATTTTTTCAAGACCACTTTCCCGGATGTTATTCCGCTGATGCCGGATCTTGCCAGTACTTTTTTCGAAAATCCAACTTCATCGCTGGTTACCATAAAATCGTTTCCCTGGAATTACAAGGATAAGGTGATGCTGATCGGTGATGCGGCACACGCCATTGTTCCGTTCTATGCACAAGGCATGAACAGTGGTTTTGAAGACTGCTTCATCATGGACCAGATGCTGGATAAATTCGGTTCCGATTGGAAACGTTTGTTCAGGGAATTTACCATCACCCGGAAATCGAATACCGATGCAATGGCCGAACTGGCTGTGTACAATTACGAGGAAATGCGC
This sequence comes from Bacteroidota bacterium, assembly GCA_040386675.1. Classification (GTDB taxonomy): domain Bacteria; phylum Bacteroidota; class Bacteroidia; order Flavobacteriales_D; family Luteibaculaceae; genus DASUEB01. The sequence continues at coordinate 28,189 of JAZKEZ010000187.1, forward strand.
GCCAATACAGCAAATCCTAAATTCCTGCTGCGCAAAAAGATCGAGCGTCATTTCTCTGATAAGCATCCTGAATTGTGGGTGCCGCTTTATACACAGGTCACTTTTACGAATCGTCCCTATGAAATGGCCCTGGTCGACAGTCAGAAACAGGACCGGATCATGGAAGAGATCATGCAGCTGCCGGATATTGAGACCCAATGGGACAGCGAGCAGGTGGAGAAAAGGATCATTGAGTTGTTGATGAGCTATTAGGAAGTTAAGAATTAAGAAGTAAGAATTAAGAGTTTGTCGAGACCGGAGGCTGAGCTTGTCGAAGCCGGACTTCGACAGGCTCAGTCACCGGCTTCGAGAGGCTCAATTACCGCATAGTTTAACAGAATAACTAACATCAAACCAGACCTACCATGAGAAATGCACTCGTGCTTTTCGGAGCATTTGTTTTCCTGTGTTTTGGAATAAGCAAGGCGCAGCAGACTGATTTTGCATCGAAAGTGAATCCGTTTATCGGGACCGGCGGCCACGGACATACCTATCCGGGATCGACGGTGCCTTTCGGTATGGTGCAATTGAGTCCGGATACAAGGATCGACGGGAGTTGGGATGGTTGCAGTGGATATCACTACAGCGATTCGCTGATCTACGGCTTTTCGCACACGCACCTCAGCGGAACGGGTTGCACCGATTATGGCGACATCATGATCATGCCGCTCATCAAAGCGGTGAAGGCAGAACCACTGGAATATGCATCGCGGTTTTCTCATAAAAATGAAACTTCGAAGACAGGCTATTATAAGGTGATGCTTGATCGGGAAAAGATCGGAGTTGAACTCACCAGTTCGAAACGGGTAGGCTATCACCGGTATACGTTCCCGAAGGGTGCGGAAGCGAAAGTGATACTGGATCTCAATCACCGGGATAAATTGCTGGCAGGTAGTATCAAAAAAGTAAACGAATACGCAATCGAAGGATTCCGCGAGAGTGCTGCATGGGCTACGAAGCAGCTGGTGTATTTCTACATGGAATTCAACAAACCAATGGCTGATGCGGCGATTGAAAACCTTTCGGGGATAAACGGCCGTTACGGATCAACCCTGAAACAATCTGTACTGATCAGCTTCGGGAAAATCGACGGTCCGCTGGAAGTTAAAGTCTCGCTTTCATCGGTTGATGAGGCTGCTGCAAAGGCCAATATGACGGCGGAAGTTCCGGGATGGAATTTCGAGCAGGTACGTGCTGCGGCTTCGGCTGAATGGAACCGCGAATTGTCTAAGATCGAAGTAAAAGGCGGTACAGAGCAGCAACAGACCGTGTTTTACACCGCGTTGTACCACTGCATGACCCAACCCAACACATATAATGATGTTGACGGGAGATACCGCGGTCGTGACCGGAAGATCCACACTTCGCAAAACGGTGATTATTACTCGGTGTTCTCGCTTTGGGACACGTTCCGTGGACTGCATCCGCTGCTTACGGTGATTGACCAGAAGCGCACTTCAGCTTTTATCAATACGTTCATCCGTCAGTATAAAGAAGGCGGAAGACTGCCGGTTTGGGAACTGAGCTGCAACGAAACTGAATGTATGATCGGTTACCATGCCGTTCCGGTAATTACCGAAGCGATGGTAAAAGGAGTGACCGGTTTCAACTACGCAGAAGCTTACGAGGCCGCAAAACACAGCGCGATGCTCGATCACTTCGGACTTGATGCGTATAAGAAAAAAGGATTTATCGAAACCGATGACGAACACGAATCGGTATCGAAAACTCTTGAGTATGCCTACGACGACTGGTGCATTGCCCAGATGGCGGGTTTGCTTGGCAAGAAAGACGATTACAACCTGTTCATGAAACGCTCGTATTCGTGGATGAACCTGTTTGATGCCAAAAGCGGCCATATGCGCCCTAGGTACAACGGCGGATGGTTCAGTCCGTTTGATCCAAGGCAGGTCGACAATAATTTTACCGAGGCCAACAGCTGGCAGTACTCGTTTTTTGTTCCCCATCAGCTTCCAGAGCTTGTGAAAGCCAACGGCGGACTGAAGAAATTTGAGGAAAGGCTGGATGAGTTATTTACCACTTCTTCTCAAACCACCGGTCGGGAGCAGTCAGACATTACCGGACTTATCGGTCAGTATGCACACGGCAACGAGCCCAGCCACCACATGGCTTACCTGTATTCGCTGATCGGGAAGGCACCGAAAACACAGAAGCAGATCCGTTTTATCCTCGACAATTTTTACAAGAATGATCCCGACGGCCTGATCGGGAACGAGGATTGCGGACAAATGAGTGCGTGGTATGTATGGAGTGCGATGGGTATGTATTCGTCGTGCCCCGGCAAGAGCTATTACACCATAGGAACGCCGCTGTTTCCTGAAGTGATGATCCATCTTGAAAACGGAAAGGACTTTACGATCCGTGCCGATAAACCCGGATCATCCAATTTCTACATCCAGCAGGCAACGTTGAACGGTACAGAACTTAAACAGCCGGTTCTGCAATACACTGCACTGGCGCAGGGCGGAACACTCGCGTTCAAAATGGGCAACCAGCCGGCAGCGAACTGGACCATTCCCGAGACCGATAAAAAGCCGGAGGAAAGTGATGCCTGGAAATTTGAACCGGCACCGCTGATAGCTACTGCAAAGCAGGTGTTCCGTGATTCAATCGAGGTAAAGATCCTGTCGCCGGTGGTATTTCGCTATACGGTGAATGACCGCGGTTACCGGGTGAATAAAAAAGACACGACCTTCTGGCTGAAAGAAAGTGCCAGGATCGTGGTTACTCCGCAGGATACCTCCGGCAATATGGTGTCTTCTTCAGCGCAGCTCTACAAGATCGCCAATGATTGGGAAATAAAGATCAAATCGAAATACAACCCGCAGTATACCGCAGGCGGAGATGAAGGACTGATCGACGGTCTCCGCGGTGACGTAAACTGGCGCAAAGGCCGCTGGCAAGGCTACCAGGGACAGGATGTTGAGGTATTGATCGATCTGAAAAAGCCAACATCAATCCACGCTATCGGTGCCAGCTTTCTACAGGATGCCGGTGCGTGGATCGTGTTCCCGGACGGAGTACAAACCGACGTTTCTGACGACGGTAAGACCTGGACCAGTTTACCGTATCAAAAGCAGAACACAGCCAGCAGTGCAGATGAGAAAACACAGGTTACAGAGGTGGTTTTACAGCAGGAAGTGAAGACCCGTTATGTGCGGATGAAGCTGGTAAGCTCGGGAGTTCTGCCTCCAACGCATTTAAGTGCGGGAAGCCCGTCGTTTATTTTTGTTGATGAGGTTATTGTTAAGTAAGGGGGGACGTCGCCTTATTAATTAGGAGGTCCCTCGCTGCGCTGAGGT